>PSML01000049.1:0-19179 GCA_040290145.1 Meiothermus sp.
CAGGCCGAGCTGCAGGTGGTGCAGGCCCAGCTCAGCTACGCCCGCGCCGAGCGGGGGGTCTGGCCGGTGGCCCAGGCCACCTATACCTACAACACCTCGCCCCGCGACAGCTTCAGCCTGAGCCTCAACAGCCGCACCCTGCAGCCCCAGCTCGGCTACAGCTACCAGAACCCCGCGCCGGGGGTAGCCGGGCAACCCAGGCCAGAGAGCCAGTTCCAGATCGGGGTGTCGGTCAGCTTTAGCCCGGCCCTCTTCGACGCCCTCGAGGCCGGGCGCAAGCAGATCGAAGCAGCCCAGGCCGGGCTCGAGGCGGCCAAGCGCACCGCCGCCCTACAGGAAGCCTCGCTGCGAGCCGCCTTGCAGGGGGCCGAGGCCCAACTGAGCCTGGCCCAAGCCGCCCAGCAGGACGCCGAACGGGCCCTTGGCGAGGCCCGCCAACGCGAGCGGCTGGGGCTGGCCAGCCCGCTGGCCACACTCCAGGCCGAACTGGGGCTAGCCCAGGCCCGGCTCGCGCTCGAGCAGGCCGATCTGAATCGGACCTCCCGCATCCTCGACCTGTACCGTTTCTATGCCCAGCCCCTCAGTGAGGTGAGGTGATGAATTCGCGCCCTATGCCATACCCCCTAGGCCTGCTTGTGGCCCTTGCCCTCCCCCTGCTAGGCTCCAGCCTGGCCCAGCCCCTCTCGCTCCAGGCCGCCCTGGCCAAAGCGGACGAGCAGGCCCCGGTGCAAAGCGCCCAGACTGAACTCTCGGACGCCCAGGCCAGCCTCCAGCGCACCCTGGCCGACCCCCTGCTGACCCGCCCGGTGCGGCTGCAGGCCGAGCAGCGGGTGGCGCTGGCCCAGGCCAACCTGACCCGGGCCCGGGCCCAGGCCCAAAGCAACATCGTGCAGGCCTACACCCAGGCCCTCGAGGCCGAGCAGCAAGTTGCGCTGGCCAAGAAGTCCGCGGAGCTGGCCCAGCGTAACCTGGAAGTGGCCCAGATCCGCCAGAAGAACGGCTCGGGCACCGCGCTCGAGACCAAGAACGCCCAGGCCCGGCTGGAGGATGCCCGGCGCAGCTTGGCCTTTGCCGAGCAGGGGCTGGTCAACGCCCGCAACAACCTGCGCAGCCTGGTGGGCGAGTTCTCGGGGCTGGCCCCGCTGCCCCTAGCCCCGGCCCTGCCCGAGCCGAGTCTGTTGCAAAGCCTGCTCGAGCAGACCCCCGACGTGGTGCAGGCCCAGCAGCGCGTGGAACTGGCCAACCTGCAGGTCGAGCTGCTCGACCCCAGCTACGCGGCCCGGGCGGAGATCGAGGCGGCCAGGGCTCGGGCCGAGCAGGCCGCGGCCGCGGCCCGGGAGATCCGCCGGGGGCTGGGCTTGCTGTACGACAACCTGTACGCGCAGGCCCAAAACGCCTTCCGAGCCCTGGAGATCCAGCCGGCCTTGCTGCAAAACGCCCGGGAGCAGTTGGCCGCCGATCGGCGCCGGCTCGACTCGGGGCTGATCTCCCCGCTGGCCTACGCCCAGTCCGAGCTGGCCGCCCTCCAAGCTGAGCTGGCGGCCTTGCAGGCCCAGGGGGGCTATCTGCGGGCCCTGTACGGGCTGTACGCGGGCGGAGCGGGGGGGCGGTAGGGATGCGACGCAAGAGGCCCAACGCCCAAAACGGGCTGGTCCTGCTGGCGGTGGCGGGGCTCCTCCTGGCGGGTTGCAACAACCGCCGGGGGGGCGCGGAAGCGGCCACCCCTGCCGAAACCGCACCCCGGCTCACCAAGGTCCGCACCGTGACGCTCAAGGAGGGGGTCTTGAGCGCGAGCCGGACCGCCGGGGCGACCCTGGCCCCGGTGCGGGAGAGCAACGTGGCCTCAGGCGCCAGCGGCAAGGTGCTGGCCGTGCTGGTCGAGGAGGGCAGCCGGGTCGGGGCCGGCCAGACCGTGCTGCAGCTCGACGACGCGGGCCCCCGCAGCGCGGTAAGGAACGCCGAGCTATCCCTCGAGCAGGCCCGGATCAACCTCGTTCGCGCCTCGCGCTCCACCCAGGCCAGCCTGGCCCCGCTTCAGGCCGCCCTCGACTCGGCGGAGGCCAACCTGCGGGTGGCCCAGCGCCGCTACGCCGAGGGCCAGCAGCTCTTCCAGGCCGGGGCCTTGGCCCAGCTCGAGCTCACCAGCCTGGAGGCGGCCTGGGGCCAGGCCAAAGCCGCTGCCGACAACGCCCGTGAGGCGCTCGAGCGGGCCCGGCGGGCCGGCAGCGAGGATCTGGCCTTGCTCCGGTTGCAGGTCCAGCAGGCCGAGACCCAACTGGCCCAGGCCCGCCGCAGCCTGGCCGACACCGCGGTCAAGGCCCCGTTCGCCGGGGTGGTGGCGGAGGTCTACGTCAACCCCGGGGAGTTCGTGGCGGCGGGCTCACGGGCCTTCCGGCTGGCCGATACCCGCCGGCTCGAGGCCAGGTTCCGCCTCCCCCCCTCGGAGGCCGCCAAGCTCACCCCGGGGACCGGGCTCAACCTCGACTACGGCGGCCAGACCTACTACGCCCGCCTCAGCCGCACCAGCCAGATTCCCGGCACCGACCGGCTGGTGGAGGCGGTGGCGACCCTCCAGGCCCCCCTTCCGCCCGGAGCCAGCGCCAGCGTGCGCTATAACCTCGAGCTAGCCAAAGGGGTGATCGCACCCAGCGGGGCCTTGCTACCGGGCCAGAAACCGGCGGTGATGATCGTACAAGACGGCAAGGCCAAGGCCGTCGAGGTTCAGATCCTGGGCGACAACGGCAGCCAGATGGCCCTGCGCGGCCTCCCTGCCGGGGCTGAGGTGGTCTTCCCGGTTCCGGCCAGTCTGCGCAGCGGGGATCGGCTCGAGGTGATTCGATGAGCCGCTCGCCAAGCGGAGGCCCCCGCCATGCGTGAGAACCCACTGGTCAAATTCTTCGTCGAGCGCTTTGTCTTCTCCACCGCGGCGTTTTTGGCCTTGGTGCTGTTCGGGCTGCTGGCGGCACGGGGCCTGGGGGTGGACCTGCTGCCCAAGTTCGAGTTCCCGGTGGTGGCCATCAGCACCACCTACCCCGGCGCCGGCCCCGAGGAGATCGAGAGCCAGATCTCCAAACCCATCGAGGAGGCCCTCTCGACCCTCTCGGGCCTCGACCAGATCGCCTCGCAGTCCAGCGAGGGCTTCTCCTTGGTGATCGCCCAGTTCAAGTACGGGACCTCGGTGAACCAGGCCGCCACCGACGTCTCCCAGAGGATCGCGGCGGTGCGCGGGCAGCTTCCCCGCGAGGCCGAGGCCCCGGTGGTGCAGAAGTTCGACCCGGCCTCGCAGCCCATCCTGAGCGTGGCGGTCTCGGCGGAAGGGCGTGACCTCAGGAGCGTAGCGGACTGGGTGGAGAACCAGCTCAAGCCCCGGCTGCAACTGGTGAACGGGGTGGCCGACCTGCAGGTGGAAGGAAACCCCAAGCGCGAGATCCAGGTGCTGGTGGACCCCTGGAAGCTGGCCGACTACGGCCTCTCGGCCAACCAGGTGGTGGCCGCGGTGCAGGCTTCGGCCCTGGCGGTTCCGGCGGGCAGCCAGAACCAAGACGGGCAGCGCCTGCTGTATAGCCTCCGCAACCAGCCCCGGACCGCCGCTGATGTAGCCCAGATCACAGTGGACCCCAGCCGGGGGCTCAGGGTCGCGGACCTGGCGAGCGTGCGCGACGCCCAGGCCGAGGCCACCCGCCTCACCCGGCTCTCCGGCCAGCCCATCGTGCTCCTGAACGTGCGCAAAACCCCCGATGCCAACGCGGTAGCGGTGGCCCAGGGCATCAAAAAAGCCCTGGCCGACTCGAGCCTCCCCACCGGCTACCGGGTCAGCATCACCAACGACACCACCACCTTTATCGAGGCCACCGTCAACGACACCTGGAAGGAGGTGTTTCTGGTGGTGGGGGTGGTCTCGTTGATCGTGCTGATCTTTCTGGGCAAGCTCAACTCGGTGTTCTCGGTGGTGCTGGCCATCCCCATCACCCTGGCGGGAGCTTTTCTGGTCTTCGGCCTCTTGGGCTTCACCTTCAACATCATCAGCCTGCTGGCCATCATCGTGGCGGTGGGGATCGTGGTGGACGACTCCATCGTGGTGGCGGAGAACATCGACCGCTACCGCAGCCAGAAGTACAGCCTCCCCGACGCGGTGATGAAGGCCACCCAGGGCTTCCTTTCCCGCGAGGACGCCACCGTCCTGACCGAGCACATCGCCCGCTACCAGGCCCAGGGCAGTTCGCTGCACGAAGCGGTGAGGAAAGGGAGCGGCGACCTCCTCTCCGCCAGCGACATCCAGGCCGTCACCGAAAGGGTCGAGGGCTACCTCAGCCAGCCTTACAGCCTCAAGGACGCGGTGCTCAAGGGCACCACCGAGGTGCTCTCGGCGGTCTCGGCGGCGACCCTCTCGCTGCTGGCGGTCTTTCTGCCGATCAGCTTCCTGCCCGGCGCGGTGGGCCAGTTTTTCCGCGAGTTCGGGCTGGTGCTGGCGGCGGCCATCTTCTTTAGCTGGCTCGAGGCCCTGTTCTTCCTCACCGTGCGGCTGGCCTACCTGCCCGACCCAACCCCGCCCTCCTGGCGGCAGGTCGGCCAGCGGGCTAAAGACCTGCCGGGCGACCTCCGCTGGGCAGTCCGGGCCGAGGTCTACCAAGACCCCACCGCACCGGCCTGGGCCAAGCTGCTCAACGCCCTCCTGACCCCCTTGCGGCTGGTGCTGGCCCCCCTTCGCTGGCTGGGTGCCTTGGTCGGCGGCGGGCTGGGGGCCATCACCCTGAGCCTCCACACCGCCTCCGAGGCGGGCTTCGACCGGCTTCGCAACGGGTACGCCCGCAGCCTGGCCTGGCTGCTCCCGCGCAGTGCGTTGGTGCTGGGGGCCGGGATACTCTTTTTCCTCTCGATTGCCTGGGTGGCCCCCCGCATCCCCTTCAACTTCACCCCCAAGTCGGATGGCGGGATCATCAACCTCCGGCTCAAACTGCCCAAGGGCACCGCGCTCTCCGAGACTGACCGCCTCACCCGCCGGCTCGAGGACTACCTGCTGGCCCAGCCCTACATCAAGGAGGTGCTGACCGAGGTAGGGGCCTCGAGCATCGGGATCGGAGCCGGGAACCCCGAGCGCTCGAGCCTGACCGTAAACCTGGTGGACCGGCGGCAGCGGGAGAGCGTCTACGCCATCGTGCCCAAGCTCGATGCGGAGTTACAGAAGATCCTGGCGGACCGCCCCGAGGCCGAGCTCCGGGTCAAGGCCGCCGAGGGCGGGCCCGGCGGCGACGACTTCCAGTTCACCCTCTCGGCCCCCACCCAGGCCCTCTTGGAGGAGCGCAACAACCGGGCCCTGGAGATCCTCAAGGGCATCCCCGCCCTCACCAACATCAGCAGCTCGCTGGCCGAGAAGGCCGCCGAGCGGGTGCTGGTGCCCAACCAGGCCGGGCTCGAGGGCACCGGCCTGACCCCTGGCGACCTGGCCCAAACCCTCAGGATCTACAACGCCGGGGCGGAGGCGGGCAAGCTGCGCGCGGGGGGTGAGGAAACCCCCATCGTGGTCAAGGCCGACCCGGCCCTGATCCCCGACCAAAGTGCCCTCCAGTCGCTGCCGGTGTATGCCCAGGCCCTGCGGCAGTCCTTGCCGCTGTCCCTCTTGAGCAGCTTCGAGAGCCGCCAGAGCCCGGCCACCTTGGCCCGCAACAACCAGGCCTTCTCCACCGGGATCACCGCCAACCTGGCCCCGGGCGCACCGGGCGGGGTGCTCCAGTACAGCCAGCAGATCCGGCGTGAGCTCGAGCGCCAGGGGGTGCTGGGGGAGGGGGTGCGGCTGGAGAGCACCGGGGGCACGGCCTTCGCGGGTGACCTCTTCAACGCCTTGCCCATCGCCTTCGGACTCTCGGTGCTGCTCAACTACCTGGTGATCGCCAGCCAGTTCAACACCTTCCGCTATCCCCTTTACCTGCTCGTGCCGATCCCCTTGGCCTTGGTGGGGGCTTTCTGGGCCTTGTTCATCTTCCGCTCTGGGCTAGACGTGGTGAGCGTGCTGGGGTTGGTGCTCCTGAACGGCCTGGTCACCAAAAACGCCATCCTGCTCCTCGACTTCGCAGTGCGTCAGGCCCGCCAGAAACCCCTCTTCGAGGCCCTGGTGGAGGCCGCCCGGCTGCGGCTACGGCCCATTTTGATGACCACCCTGACCGTGCTCATCATCTCGATCCCGCTGATCCTGGCCAGCGGTGAGGGCTCGGAGTTCCGCAAGCCCTTGGGCATCATCATCCTGGGCGGGGTGACGACCTCCACTTTCCTGACGTTGTTCGTGGTCCCGGCGGCCTTCTACCTCTTCGAGCGGCGGCGCTACGCCAAGCTGCGGCAGCCGGCCAAGCTCGAGCCGGTGGGGGCGGGGGATTAGGGGCCTCTGTTGACCTACGACGGATCTCTCCTATGAGCCAATCCCAACCTGCTCCGGTGGTCGGCAAGCGTTTTTGGCTGTTCTTCTTTGGCGGGATGTTCCTGCTGGCGGGCGCGGTGGCCATCTACGTGTGGCTGGCTCTGCGCCCGCTCCCGGCGGCTCCCGAAGCAGCCTGGGCCCTGCAATCGGACGCCCGGGTGAAGGTGGAGCAAACCGGCTACGGATATGACTTCATCCCCTCCGGTACGCCCAAAGGGGGCTTGGCCTTTTACCCCGGCGGGCGGGTCGAGTACACCGCCTATGCCCCGCTGATGCGCCGGATCGCCCAATCCGGTTACCTGGTGGCCTTGATGTGGGCTCCCTTTGGCCTGGCCGTCACCGCCGAGAACAAGGCCCAAGAGCCGATCGCGGCCCACCCCGAGCTAGCCTGGGCGGTGGGTGGGCACAGCGTGGGTGGGGTGGCCGCGGCCACTTTTGCCGGCGCGGATTCCCGGGTCCGGGCCCTGGTGCTCTTCGCCGCGTACCCACGGATCGACCTGCGCGATAGAACCATCCCCACCCTGGCCCTTTTCGGCACCCAAGACGGGGTGCTGCCCCCCGAAGAGGCCCGCAGGCGCGCCCAGCTTCTGCCCAAAGGGGCCGAGGTGCGTTTCCTGGAGGGCCTCAACCACTCCGCCTACGGGGCCTATGGCCCCCAGCCTGGAGACCAAGCGGCGACGGTGGGGAAGCCCGAGGGCTGGGGGATCATCAGCAAGGACGTGGTGGCCTTCCTCAATCAGCATCTGAAGCCTTAGGATTCCCCGCAGGAACGCCTCGCGTATACTCCCCTCATGGCCGGCCAGACCCCGGACGCTTCGTCCGAGCCCATCGTCATCCCCCCGCTGATCCGGCGCAATACCTTGCTGCTCGCACTGGCCCAGGCCGTGGTGGGGGCGGGATTCCAGCTGCTGCCCGCGCTGGGGGCCATCACGGTGGTGGAGCTGCTGGGCAACACCACCTGGGCCGGGATCGCCACCGCCTTGGCCGGGCTGGCCCGGATGCTCACCGCCTACCCGGTGGGCCGCCTGAGCGATGCCCAAGGGCGCAGGGCCGGGCTGTACCTGGGCTTGGGGCTGGCCATCGGCGGGGCCGTCCTCACCGGCTTCGCGGTGATGGGCTCGAGCTTCTGGCTCTTCGCGGCGGGCATCCTGGTCTTCGGGGCCGGGGTGGGGGCGACCCAGCAACTCCGGGTGGCCGCCGCCGACATGTACCCGCCCGCGCGGCGCAGCGAGGGGATCAGCCTGGTCTTGATGGGCTCGCTGGTGGGGGCGGGGCTCTCCCCCATCCTGGTCTGGCTTGCCCAGCGCCTGGGGCCGGAGTTCGGCCAGAGCCCGCTGAGCCTGGTCTGGTTCTTGGTTCCCCCCTTCATCCTGCCCGCCCTGATCCTGCTCACCCGCCTGCGCCCCGACCCCAAACAGATCGCGCAAAACCTGGCCTCGTACTATCCGAACCTTCCGGCGGCGCGGGCGGCAGGAGGGGGCCGACGCAGCTCGAGGCGGGCCCTCTACGCCGCGACCTGGACCGGGGTTGCCGCGCAGGGACAGATGGTCATGCTGATGGCCATGACCTCGTTGGCCCTGCGCCACCAGGGCTGCTCGTTCGAGTTGATCTCGGTCTCGGTGGCGATCCACGTGATTGGGATGTTCGGCCTGTCCTGGTTCGTGGGCAAGCTGGCCGACACCTACGGGCGCAAACCGGTGATGCTCACCGGCCTGCTGTTGTCGGGTCTGGGGGCGGTGCTGGTGGCGACGAGCCCGGAGTACCTGGTCATCACCTTAGGGACCTTCCTGGTGGGGTTGGGCTGGTCGGGGGCCTATGTGGGGGCCACCACCTTGGTCACCGACGTGACCGCGCCGGGCGAGCGGGGCCGGGCGGTGGGGAGGCTCGACCTGTGGTCGAACGGGGCCGGGGCCGTCCTCCCCATCCTGGCTGGGTTTTTGGTGGAGGGGGTGGGGATCTGGGCCATTGGGCTGGCTGGCGTGGGGATCTTGATCTATCCGCTGTGGCTGGTGTTCCTCCTGGGTGAGGAGGGTCCCGGTGTCTATTCCTCCTGAAGGACGAGGCGCGAAGGCGCATCCAGGCATCGCGTCACCAGAGAGAGCTTTACGCCGTACAGTCCAGGGCGGCCTCTGCAAAGTTCACTGGCTTCCACCCCAACAACCCCGAGCCTCTATGATGGGGCCGTGCTGCCCCCGGAAATCTCGCCCCACCCAAGCTACGCCGACTGGCTCCGGAGCCTCGAGGGCTACGCCGGTCAGCTCCGTTTCGTGCGGACGCTGCCGGCCAAGCCACCTCGGGAGAGCCAGTACCGGGGGGAGTTCGCGGGCATCCTCGAGGCTTTGGGCCTCTTCCCCTATGAGCACCAGGTGGAGGCGTTCGCGGACATCCAGTTCGGGCGGAACCTGGTCGCCGCCACCGCCACCGCCTCGGGCAAGAGCCTGATCTTCCAGGCTCCGGTGCTGAAGGCCCTGCTCGAGGGCCAGAGCGCGCTCCTGCTCTACCCCACCAAGGCGCTGGCCCACGACCAGCTGGCCCGGCTGCGGGGAATGGCGGTGAAGCTCGGGCTGGCCGACCGCATCTTTCCCTACGACGGCGACACCCCCGATGGGACACGCCGCCAGGCCAGGGAGCGGGGGCGGGTCATCTTGACCAACCCGGACATGCTGCACTTCGGGCTGCTTCCCCTGCACACCGAGTGGGCGGGGTTCTTAGGCGGGCTCAAATACCTGGTGCTCGACGAACTCCACGCCTACCGGGGCGTCTTCGGCACCCACGTGGCGCTGATCCTGCGGCGGCTCTTGCGTCTGGCCCGGCACTACGGGGCCCGCCCCCAGATCATCGCGGCCTCGGCGACCATCGCCAACCCTGCCGAGCACGGAGAGAACCTGACCGGGGAGCGCTTCGCCCAGGTTTCGGCGGCGCTGGCCCGGGCCGAGCGCGAGTTCGCGGTGTGGGTGCCCAAGGCCCTCGACAAGAAGGGAGTGGTGCGGCGCAGCGCCAACCTGGAGGCCGCCCTGCTGGCCCGCTACACCGCAGAAACGGGCTTACGGGCTTTGGTCTTCGCCAACTCCCGCCGCACCGCCGAGCTGGTGGCCCGCTACGCGGGAATCCCCGGGGTGCGGCCCTACCGGGCCGGGTACACGCCAACCGAGCGCCGGCGGCTGGAGGAGTCCCTCAAAGCAGGGCAGACCAAGGTGCTGGTGAGCACCAGCGCGCTCGAGCTGGGCGTGGACATCGGTGAGCTGGACGTGGTGGTGCTCTTGGGCTACCCCGGAAGCTTGAGCGCCTTCTGGCAGCGGGCCGGTCGGGCCGGGCGGGGCAACCGCCGCGCCCTGGTGGCCTGGATCCCCCGCGAAGACCCCTTGGACGAGTACTACCTCGAGCGCCCCGAGCTGCTGCTGGGGAGCCCGCCCGAGTCGGCGGTGGCCGACCCCACCAACCCGGTGCTCTACCCCTTGCACCTGCACTGCGCAGCGCGAGAACTCCCCATCCACCCCACCGAGGAGATCTATCACCCCCTGCTGGCCGCCGGGCTGGTGCCGAAGGGGGAGCGGCTCTACAGCCCCCAGCGCGCTCCTCACCGCGACCTCACCCTGCGGGGGATGGGCCAGACCTTTACCCTCAAGGACCCCCAGGGCCGCACCCTGGGCACCCTCGACGAGCGGCAGGCCTACTGGGAGGCCCACCCTGGCGCGGTCTACTTGCACATGGGCGAGAGCTACCTGGTGCGCAACCTCGATGCCCAGCGGCGCGAGATCGTGCTGCTGCCAGGCCTCGAGGACTACTACACCCAGCCCCGCACCGAGACTGACCTGGACGTGCTCGAGGGCTCCGAGGTGCTACCTGGGATCTGGGTGGGCAGGGTGAACCTGCGCGAGCGGGTCACGGGGTATGTCAAAAAGCGCTTCGTGACCGAGACTGTGCTGGAAGAGGTGGCGCTGGTGATGCCGGAGTTGAGCTTTCCCACCGAGGCGGCATGGTTTCACCCCAACCCCGACCCAGGGGTGTTGCCGGAGATGTCCATCCCCGGTGCGATCCACGCCCTCGAGCACGCCATGATCGGCCTGTTGCCCCTCTTCGTGCTGGCCGAGCGGGCCGACGTGGGTGGGGTCAGCTACCCCTTTTACCCAAGCCCGCTGCCGTCCGGTTCTGGCACGACGATTTTTATCTACGACGGGTATCCGGGCGGGATAGGGTACGCCAGGGCTGCAGCCCGGCAGTTCCCCCGCTGGATCCAGGCCACCCGGGACCTCCTACAGAGCTGCCCCTGCCAGGATGGCTGCCCCCGCTGCGTGCTCTCCCCCAAGTGCGGCAACGGAAACCAGACGCTCGACAAAAAAGCCGCACTGGCCTTGGCAGAAGCATTGGTGGCACAGTACAGCGCCCCGCGCAGGCTCAACTAGGCTAAATTCCCGGGCTAAACTCGAAAGCGTGAGCTTGCCGTCTTTACTTGACTCGATTGCCGCCATCGCCACCCCTCCCGGCAGGGGGGCGGTGGGCATCGTCCGACTCTCCGGGAACGACGCCCTCGAGATCGCGGCCAAGGTCTGGAGGGGGAAAGATCCCCGGGAGCTGGGGGGTGGGCGGTTTACTTACGGGCAGATCACCAGCGCTCGAGGGGAAGTCCTCGATGAGGCCCTGCTGCTGGTGTTCAGGAGTCCCCATTCGTACACCGGGCAGGACGCGGTAGAGTTCCAAACCCACGGCTCCCCCGCGGTGCTACGGCAGGTGTTGCAGGCTTTGCTCGAGGCCGGGGCCCGCCCGGCCCGGCCCGGCGAGTTCACCCTGCGGGCCTACCTGAACGGGCGGATGGACCTGTCCCAGGCCGAGTCGGTGCTGGCCTTGGTCGAGTCGGAGTCGGACGCGGCCCGGCGGCAGGCCCTGCGGGGGCTCTCGGGAGGGCTCTCCCAGCGGATCGAGGCCCTGGCCAACCGGCTCTATGACCTGTTGGCCCACATCCAGGCCTGGCTCGATTACCCCGAGGAGGGGGTGGAGCCAGCGGAGATTAGGTCCACCGTCTCCGAGGTGCTGGCCGAGGTCGAGCGCCTCCTGGCCACCGCACCCGCCGGACAGATCGCCCGAAAGGGGGCTCGTCTGGCCCTGGTGGGAGCGCCCAACGCCGGCAAATCAAGCCTGCTCAACGCCCTCTTGGGCTACGAGCGGGCCATCGTCACCCCGATCCCGGGAACCACCCGGGACTATCTGGAGGCTCCGCTCGAGATCGCCGGGGTTCCCCTCACCGCGGTGGACACCGCCGGGGTGCGCGAGACCCTTGACCCGGTGGAGCGGGCCGGGGTCGAGCGGGCTTTGGGCATCGCCCAGGAGGCCGACCTGGTGCTCTACCTGGCCGACTCCACCCAGCCCCGGCCCACCCCGCCCGACCTGCCCTGGGAGCGGGTCATCCGGGTGGCCACCAAGGCCGACCTCCCCGCCGCCTGGGAGGACGCCGGGTTTATCCGGGTCTCGAGCGCCACCGGATGGGGGCTCGAGGCCCTACGCCAAGCCATCCACGACAAGCTGATGGGCCAAGCCCCCGAGGGCGAGATCTGGATCAGCCACGAGCGCCACGCCCAAGCCCTGAGCGAAGCTCGCGGCCACCTGCTCGAGGCCCTTGGGGCCCCCGAGGATCTGGCCGGGCTCTCGGTCCAGGCCGCCCTGGAGGCGCTCAACCAGATCCTGGGCAAAGACGTGAGCGAGGAGGTGATCGAGCGGGTGTTCCGCAACTTCTGCGTGGGGAAGTGACAGAGTGACCCCATCCTTGACCCTGGCCCCACGACCCTGGACACTTGACCTAATGGAAGCCGTCTGGGTAGGAGCCGCTTTTGCCTTGGGCCTGTTGGGGAGCCGGGTCGGGTTGCCCCCGTTGGTGGGCTACCTGGCCGCCGGGTTCTCCCTGGCGGCGTTCAACATCCACAGCGGGGAGATCCTGCGCTACCTGGGCGAGATCGGGGTGCTGCTGCTTTTGTTCACGGTGGGGCTCAAGCTGCGGCTGGCCAGCCTGGTGCGGCCCGAGGTGCTGGGGGTGGGCGGGCTGCACCTGCTACTGGTGGGGACCCTCATCGCGGTTCCGCTGGCCTACCGCCTGGGCGGTGAGCTGGCCTTGTACCTGGGGTTGAGTCTGGCCTTCTCCAGCACGGTCTTGGCCATCAAGGTGCTCGAGGACAAGCGCGAGCTCAACAGCTACCACGGGCGGGTCGCCATCGGCATCCTGATCCTGCAAGACCTGGTGGCGGTGGCCCTCTTGGCCTTTGCCGGGGTCAAGACCCCCACCCCCTGGGCGCTGGCCCTCCTGGGCTTGCCCCTGCTGCGTCCGCTGGTGTTCTGGCTTCTCACCAAGAGCGGCCACGACGAGCTCCTACTGCTCTTCGGCCTGGGGCTGGCCCTGGCCGGGGGCAGTGTGGCCCAGGCGGTGGGCATCTCACCCGAGCTAGGGGCGCTCCTCTTCGGGGCGGTGCTGGCCGGTCATCCCCAGACCACCGAGCTTTCCCGCACCCTGTGGGGGCTCAAGGAAGCCTTTCTGGTGGCCTTCTTTCTCAACATCGGGCTGGCCGGTCTACCCACCTTGCGCGAGCTGCTGCTGGGCCTGGGGCTTTTGCTCTTGCTCCCGCTGCAAGGGCTGATCTTCTTCGGGCTGTTCGTGGCCTTCGGGCTCAGGGCCCGCACCGCATTCGTAACCGCGCTCACGCTCTCGAGCCACAGCGAGTTCGCCCTGATCGTGGCCGCCCCGCTGATCGAATCAGGCCGCCTGGAGGAGGGCTGGGGCACGGTGCTGGCGGTGGCGGTGGCGGCCTCGCTGGCCGTGGCCGCCCCGCTCAACGCGGTGGCCCACCGGGTCTATCTGCGTCTGGAGCCCTGGCTCTCGCGGCTCGAGCGCAAAGGTCGTCACCCCGACGAGGAACCGACCTCGCTGGGCAAGGCCCGGTGGCTGGTGGTGGGGATGGGGCGTACCGGGGGGGCCGCCTACAAGCTCCTGGAGAGCCGGGGCGAGCGGGTGGTGGGCCTCGACACCGACCCCGACAAGCTCCAGCGGCATCGGGCCAAGGGCCGCCGGGTACGCTACGGCGACGCCGAGGACCCCGAGCTGTGGGAGCGGCTGGAGCTCACCGGGCTCAAGGGGGTGCTCCTGACCATGCCCGACCTCGAGTCCAAGCTCCAGGCCCTGGAGGGTCTGCGTCGGCGGGGTTTTCAGGGTCTGGTGGCCGTAACCAGCTATCATCGCGAGGAGGACGCGGTGCTCGAGGCTGCCGGGGCGGGCCTGATCTTCCACCCCTTCGCCGAGGCCGGGGAGCGTCTGGCCGAGCGGGCCATCGAGGCATGGTCCCCGGGGACAATACGCCAGGGGCTAGAGCCATCCCCTGGGGAGGCGGTGGGCCAAAGCCCTAGAACCTCAGGTTGAACCCCAGGCCAAAGCGCACGTCGGGATCACCGCCGGGTTTGGTGTCGTCCCGCACGAAGAGGCTCAAGTCCAGGTTGGGCAGGATCGAGTAGCCCAGCGAGAACTCGGGCCTGAGCTTGAGGCCGGTGGTCTCCGAGACGAACTTGGTGCCCAGGGTGAAGGTAAAACCGTCCAGACGGTACTCGGCGGAGACGATCCCCTCCCCGGTGAAGGCGAAGGTGGTGCGCAGGAGCACCTCGGGGGCGATGCGGATGCCGAAGCTCAGGCTGGTGTTGGCGAACCTGAAGTCGCCGCCGCTGAAGTTGGGAACCTCAATGCGGACCTGCTCGAGCCCCAGGGCCTTGGCCAGTTCACGCTCGAGCTGGCCGAACAAAAAGTTCTGCAAGGCGGCCTGCAAGCCGGTCTGCAAGAGGCTCTCGGGCACGTTCTCGAGGTCGCTGCGGCCGAGGGTCAAGAGGCCATAGATCTGGGCCTGCGAAAGCGGGGCCGGGCCGCTTGGGGTGGTGGCGGTGAGCTGCGGATACCCCTGGTCAACCACGAAGCGGGCGCGGCCACTCTCCCGCACGAAGCGGCCCCGCAGCTTGAGCAGCACGTCGTAGGCGGCCCCGCTTGGGCTAGCCTGATCGCGCACCCCCGAAGCCTGTGCAGCCACGCTCACCACCGGGAAAATCCCCCCCTCGGGGCTGAAGGCGGCGACGCTGCGAAACTCGCTGCCCCCCTCGCTGACTTGCGGCAGAAGGGTGAAGATGTTGTTCCACAACCGCACCTCGCCCCGCAAGGGGTGCACCTCCCCGCTCAGGAAGGGGTCCGAGAGCGGGCCGTTGAGGTAGACATCCCCGGCCAGTTCGCCTTGGGCCAAGGCCTCCTGGAAGAGGATGCCGCGCTCGGCGGTGATGCGCAGGTTAGCGAACTCCACCGGGGCCGCTGCGCTGGGGGCGCTCGAGGGCTTGGCCGCCTCGCTCACCGGTACCGTGACCTCCTGCTGGCCTTCAGGCAGGGCCAGCCGGGCCTGCAAAACCTCCACGTTCCCCCGCACCTTGAAGCCCCCCCCCTCCTGGTTGAGCGATCCGTTGACCCGCACCCGACCCCCTTGCAGGTAGTAGCGGGGCGCACTCACCGGGATCTCCCCGTAAAAGCCCATCGCCAAGGGGAAGACCGTGCCGGAGAGGGTCGCGCTCTCGGTGGAGAGGGTGGTGACATAGCCGGGGTAGCGGAACTCCACCCGGAGGGGCTGGTTGGGCTCCAAGAGCGGGATCTGGGCGGTGCCCTGGGCCCGCACCAAGAAACTCTCCAGGCTCCCCTCCCCGGAAAGCCGGGCCTGAGCCGGGTAGGGCGCGCTGAGGCTGAGGGTTCCTTCCGCCGCCGCGGTCTCGCCCAGCCGCAGACGGGCCTGGGGGAACTCCCCGGCTACCGGTCCTAGCTTGAAGCGGAACTTCTCCAGCTCGAGGGCGAACTGATTCCCGTCCGAGCTGAGCCGCAGGGTGCCGCTGCCTTCGGGGGCAAAGGGTTTGAGGGTGGGGATCACCTGGAGCACCGGGGTGAAGGAGGTGTCTTGCAGGTCGAGCCTGAGGCGGCTACCCTCTTTGCGGCTCCAGTAACCCTCCCCCCGCCAGGTGCCCCTGCCGGAGAGGGCCAGCTTGTCGATGGACAGGCGCTCCTCCCCGTAGCGCAGCACGGCCTGCCCGGTGAGGGTGTCGCCGCCCCCCTCGAAGCGCAGCCGCTCCCCCACCAGCAGGCCCTGCGAGGCCCAGGGGTCGAGGAAGTGGTAACGGAAGCTGGCCTTGCCGGTCCAGAAGGCCTGGCCCTTGAGTTCCCCCGCCCAGGCCGAGAGCAGCCAGTGCAGCGGGAAGTTCACCGCCTGCACCCGCCCACCGAGTTGTCCCTGGCTCAACGTGAGCTGGGCGGTGCTCTTGCCCAGACTGAGCTGGCCTTTGGCCTCACCGCCCTTCCAGGTCCCCTCGAGCCGCATCGAGAGCGGGGTTTCGTCCCCCGCCACCCGCAAGGACTGGGCCTGGAGGGTGAGCCCCAGGTTCCCCTCGCGGTAGTCCACCACCCCGCTGATCCGCCCGCTCAGGTAGGGCACCGCCGGGTGTAGCCAGGGCAGGTCCTCCAGCGCCACGCTGGCCAGTTCGGCCCGGGCCACCGGCAACCCCCCGTCCAGCCGGGCGTTGAGGTGGATCTGGCCGATGGCCCCAGAGAGCACCGCGCTCACCTGCAAGGGGCTCCGCGCGGCGAGTTCGCCCTTGAGCCAAGACTCCAGCGGCCCGAGCGGGAGGTCGAGCTGGAGCGCCCCCTTCCAGTCTCCGGTGTAAGCTAGCTCCCCCTGGATCCAGCGGCCCTGGGCCCGGACTCGGCCCTCGAGCCCTTGGCCCTGGGCCTGGAAAGTCTGCCCCTCGGCCTGGTAGCTGAGGCTCCAGTCGGTGGAAAGCCCCACCTCGCCTTCAAAACGGCCCGCGCCCCAGGCCAGCCAGGGGCTCGCCGCGTGGCCCCCGCTCAGGCGGAGCCCCTGGCCCGCCCCGCGTAAGGCCAGGTCCACCCCGTAAAGCCGGGCGATGACCTCCCCCTCGAGCCCCCCGTTCAGGTAGCGGAGGCGGCCTTCGCCCAGATCGGGGGCGCTGAGGGTAATGGCCAGGGTGTTGAGGTCGAGCTCACCCCGCAAGCGCCCGTCCGCCAGCGGGTACTCGGCGGTGAGCCGGTCCCCCGCACCGCTGACCTCGACGCCCCGATAGACCAGGCGGCCCTGGGCCTGGCGGGTGAGGAGGTTGGCCCGCAGGGTCTCCCCACCGGGCGGTGAAGGGGCCACGACCTCGAGGACCGGCCAGTCGAACCTGGCCCGAAGCCCGAAGAACTCCCCTCCCGCTTGGGGGATGGCCTCCGTGCCGGAGAGCTGCACCTCCCCCTCGCGGATACGGATTTGCCCCGACCAGCTCTGCCCCCGGGCCACCTGGCCGGCCACATCCCCCGAGAGCTGGGCCTGCAAGCGGCCCGCGGCGTAGCTCCCGCGGACCTCCCCGGCGCGGCCCAGGGCCTTCCAGGCCAGGTTGAAGTCGAGGTCCGACCACCCTCCCCCCACCTTACCGCTGAGCACCGCCGGGCCCAGGGTGAAGTTTTGCAGCCGCAGCGAAGGCCCCTGGGGGGTGAGTTGGCCCTCGAGCCCCTGGCCCGAGACCTGCACCCGTTCCCCCTCGCCGCGCAGGTTGAGGGTCTGGCCGAGGTTCTGGTACTGGCCCGAGAGCCAGACCCCAGGGTAGACCCCCCGGGCTTGCAGCTTGCCCAGGTTCTTGGGCAGTTCCCCCCCATAGCTCCAGTTGAGGCGCAAGGGTGCGAGGTCGAGGTTCCCGGTGAGGGGTTCGACCCCCCCCTGCCCTCGGATCTGTACCCCTTGGCCCCTCCCTTCCAGCCGCACGCTGCCCCACTGGGGGTAGCGCACCACCGCCCAGCCCTCCACCGCCAAGGGCGAAAGCTCGGCCAGGAGGTCCCCCTGGATCTCCACCGGCCCTTTGAGGTCGGCCTCGAGCCGGACCCGAGCGGGTTCCTTCCAGCCCCCCGGCAGCCGGGCCGAGACCGCACCCCGCCAGTCGCCAAAGCCCTGCAGGTCGGCCTGCATGCGCGGCAGATCGGCCTGGCCGCGCAGGCCCCCGCCGGGCAGGGGAAGCTCCACCGCCAGTTCCCCAGCCGGTCCCGCCTGGCTCCAGCGGGCAGTCCCGCGCAGATACGGCCCGGTCAGCTCCGCCGAGAGGCCGTCTTGGTAGATGACCCGGAACCCCTGGCCCTGGTAGGTGCCCTCGAGCCGGACCTGGAGGGGTTGGAGGCGGGCTTGGCCGGTGGCCCGGGTGTCGAAACCGGTCAGCGTGAGCGGAAAGACCAGGGTTGGCCAGGGGCCCTCGGCCTGGGTCCGCAGGTGCAGCGGAACCCCGGTGAAGGGCGCGAGGTCGGCGTCGAGGTCTACCGCTAGGCGGATCTTTTCCAGGGCCCCCGGCTTCAGGAGGTCCGGGCCCTGTACCCGGAGGTCCACCCCCTCCCCCTCGGCCCGGGCCAAGAACTCCCCGGCGTGGCTGAAGCGCAGGGCGATCTCCTTGCCTTGCCCCAGCACCCGGCCCCGGCCCTCGAGCTTGGGAGCTTGCAGGTTTCCGGAGAGCTCTGCGGTGGCCTCCAGCCGGCTGGGGCCCAAGGTGCGGACGTAGCTGAGGCTTCCCCCCAGGTTCCCCCGGTCGTCGGTGGTAGCGGCGATCTTCAGGTCGAAGGCCTGGCCCCAGGCCCGCAAGCGGGTTCCCTCCCCGCGCACCTCGAGCCGGACCCCCGGGCTCGAGACCGCCATCCGCCCGGCGAAGGTCCCGCCCCGCCGGTAGCTGAGGTCACCCTCCAGGTCGAGGCTGCGCTCCGCGACCTGCACCGTGTTGGCCCCGAAGAGCCGCACCCCCTCGAGGCCGAGCCCCTCACCCCCCGCCTGGACGCCCAGGGGGGCCTTCCAATCCAGCCTCCAGGCCAAGCCCTCTCCCTCCAGGCTCACCGGCCCGGCCTGCTCAAGGTAGCCTTGGCTCGCGAGGTTCCCCGCCGCCCGGTAGCGGCCCCCCCGGGTGTCGAAGGCCACCTTGGCCTCGGCCCAAGGGGTGCGGACCTCGAGCGTGCCGTGGGTGGCCTGGTCCTTCAGGTCGCCGAAGATCTGGGCCACCGCCTGCCCCCAGGCCCCCTTCACCTCGGCCCGCACCTGGGGGGCCTGCACGGTCCCGGCCAGCTGAGCGGTGACGGTGCTTCCCTGCACGGCGTAACGCAGTTCGCCGCCCAGCGGGCTTTGCCGCAGGTCGGCGGTTTGGGGCTCGAGCTGAAGCTGGCCAAAGAGGTCGCCGAGCCCCTCGAGCCGGATCGTCTGGCCGATCTGGGCGCTGGCCCCTACGTTGCGCTCGGGTAGGAAGGCCCGCACCTGGCCGTCGCGGTAGGCCAGGTCCACGGTCTCGCCCCAGGCCTTCAGGCGGCCCTGGACCTGGCCCTGCCCGGCTACCTCCAGCCACCCCGCAAGGCGCCCGGAGACCGGAACCCCGAGCGCTTGGGCCAGGGGGGCGGTCTCGAGGTCGAAGCCGAGCTTCCCATCCGCGAGGTGGGCCTCCCCCTGGGGGAGCCGCAGTTCGGCCTTCACCGCACCGACCTCGAAGCGGTCGGTGCGGGCCGAGACCCTGATGGGAATCCCCCGGTAGGTGGTCTGGACCTCGGCCCAGGCCTCGGTCCCCTGGCCCAAGACCCGCCCCTCGAGTTCGCCCCGCTCCCCCGCCACCCGGTAGCCCCAGCCGCCGATCTGACCCCGGTAGGCCAGCCCCCGCCCGAAGAGGGCCAGCGGCCCGGAGAGTTGCCAGGTCTGGCGGTTGAGGTTGGCCTCGAG
>PSML01000050.1:0-12264 GCA_040290145.1 Meiothermus sp.
CTCCTTCCCCACCACCACCCTGGCCGTCGTGGATGCTGCGGTGGGCGGGAAGACCGGCCTCAACCTGCCGGAGGGCAAGAACCTGGTGGGCGCCTTCCACCCCCCCCAAGCGGTCTACGCCGACCTCCAGGCGCTCGAGACGCTGCCCTTACCCCTCTTCAAAGAGGGTTTGGTCGAGGCCTTCAAGCACGGGCTCATCTCGGGGGATGAAGCCCTGCTCGACCTCGAGCCTTTGAGGCCGGGCGGGGCGGGGCTCGAGGGGTATCTGGCTCGAGCCGTCGCGGTCAAGATCGGCGTCGTCGAGGCCGACCCCACCGAGCGGGGCCAACGCAAGAGGCTGAACCTGGGGCACACCCTGGCCCACGCTCTAGAGGCCGCCACCCACCACGAACTCTCCCACGGTGCGGCGGTAGCGTATGGGCTGCTCTACATCAGCCTGGTCGGGAGGGCGCTGGGGGGCCAAGACCTGGTGCCCACGGTGCAAAGGCTCCTGGCCTGGCTCGAGCCCCCTCCCCTGCCCCATCTTTCCTGGGAAGGACTCCGGCCCTACCTGGCGCGAGACAAGAAAAAACTGGGCGATCGCCTATCCTGGGTGGTGCCGCTGGGCCTCGGAGACCTCCGGGTCCAGCCCGTGGATGACGAAACCCTGAAACGGGCCTACCGGGAGTTTCAGGAGCTTATAGGCCAGTCCGGCCTGGCCGCAGGATCCCGCCCTTGAGCCTGCCCCACCCCAACCCATAGGTCCCCAAAGGGGTCTTCAAGCCTACCCAAACCGTAGCCTCCAAGCCGTCGAAGCCGACCGGTTCCCCCAGGGCGAACTTGAGGGCCCGTGGGTCGAGAGCTTCTAATTCGACGACCGGGCTGACCTCTCCGGCCTGCAAAAAATGCGCCAGGGGCTTCCCCGGCAAGAGCCGCCCGGCCTGCACCTTGCCCAGGTAAAGCCCCGGTGCCGGGGCCCGGATCCCCGAGAGGCTAGGCAGCCCCTCGGGCAGCAGGTAGAGGTGCCCAGAGCGCTCCCAGATCTCCCCTTCGATGCTGATCTTCAGATGCTCCGCGGCGAAAGCCTGCCAGGCCACTCGGGCCTCCTCCGGCAAAGGCGGAACCCGCTCGTGGGGGGGCCAGCCCTCGTGGCCATCGGTCTTGCGCAGCCTGGCCAGGAAGTGACCCTCGCCGCGCAAGCGCTGGGGCCATAGCCGGGCGGTTTTGGCCAGTTCGGGGTGGCCCTGGCCCCACTTTGGGATGCCGGGCGCGAAGGAGGGGTGAAGCTGGGCCGGCTCGAGGGTGAACTCGGGGTGGCGGGAGAGGAAGTGGGCGATCACCCCCTCGTTCTCCTCGGGGGCGAAGGTGCAGGTCGAGTACAACAGCAGCCCACCGGGCCGCACGAGGTCGGCGGCGTGATCGAGGAGGCCGCGCTGGACCCGGGCCGAGCGTTCGGGAGCGGCAGGTCCCCAGCGGCGGATGGCCTCGGGCTCCTTGCGGAACATCCCCTCGCCCGAGCAGGGCGCATCGAGCACCACCCGGTCGAAGTAGGCCCCCCAGGCTTTGGCCAGACGCTCCACCGAAGCTCCCACCACCGCCAGCCGGGCTCCCCAGCGCTCGACATTCTCCAGTAGCCCCCGGGTCCGCTTTCCATCGACCTCGTTGGCTACCAGCAGGCCGCGGCCCTGCAGGCGAGCGGCGAGGTGGGTGGTCTTGCCGCCAGGGGCCGCCGCCAAGTCCAAAACGCGCTCTCCCGGCTGGGGGTCGGCCAAAGCCCCCACCGCCTGCGCCGAGGGCTCCTGGATGTAGTAGAGCCCAGCGTAGAAGAAGGGGTGGGGTCCGGGGCGGGCCTCTGGGGGGTAGTAGAAGCCCTCCGCACACCAGGGGATAGGTTCCAAGGGCCAGGGGCTCAGTTGGGAAAACTCCTCAGGGGTGAGCTTGAGGGTGTTGACCCGCAGGCCGTAGCTGCGGTCAGAGGAGGTGAGGGCGTGGAGGAAAGCCGGGAACTCGTCGCCCAGGAGTTCCCCCATCCGGCTGAGAAAGGCCTTGGGTAGCTGCACAACGGTTAAAGCATACCGTGGGATGTAGCATGAACCTATGGCCCTGCCCATCCGGGAGAGGCAATATAGCCTCGAAGCGTACCTGGCTTTGGATGAGCGCTGCCCAGAGCGTCTGGAAGGGGAGATCGCGATCCCGCGCATCGAAGCTTAGGGGCCATCTACACCAACCTCAACCTCGAGTGAACCATGCCCATCGTAGCGATTGGAATCGACATCGTGGCCGTGGAGCGCCTGCGCGGGGTGTATGCGCGGCACCCGGTGCGCTTTCTCCAGCGCCACTTCACCCCAGAGGAGACGGCGTACTGCCTGGCCCAGGCTGACCCCCTACCCGCACTGGCGGCCCGCTTCGCCGCCAAAGAGGCCTTTCAGAAGTGCTGGCCGCAGAGCTTCGGCTGGCGCGAGGTGTGGGTGGAGAAGGAGGGGGGGCGGCCCCGGCTCGGTTACACTCCCAAGATCGCCCAGCGGATGAGGGCCGAGGGCTGGCGGGCCCACCTCTCGCTCTCGCACGAGAGGGAGCACGCCCTGGCAGTGGTGATCCTGGAGGGGGGCTAATCGCCCCCGCTCCCCTCCGCCCCCCGGGCGATCGGCCTGGCCGGGTCGCTCACCCAGTCGCTCCAAGACCCCGCGTACAGCCTGGCCCCCTTGATCCCGGCGACCTCGAGCGCCAGCAGGTTGGCCGCAGCGCTCACCCCTGAACCGCAGTAGACGATGAGATCTTTGCCCTCCAGCCCGGCAAAGCGCGCCCGTTGCGCCGCGGCGGGTTTGAAGCGGCCGTCCGCCTCCAAACCATCGGCCCAGTTGCGGTTGATGGCCCCGGGGATGTGCCCGGCTACCGGGTCCAGCGGTTCGACCTCACCGCGGTAGCGCTCGGGGGCTCGAGAGTCGATCAGGATAGCCCTGGCCGAGCCCTTCGCCACCGCCTCGGCATCGAGGAGCATCTGGGGGCGGGGGTGCGGGGTGAAGGACGCAGGCGGATAGGTGGAGATGCCGGGCTCGAGCCTTCCCCCAGCCTCTAGATAGGCCCCCACCCCACCGTCCAGCACCGCGACCGCGTCGTGGCCCAACCACCGCAGCATCCACCACAGCCGGGGCGCTACCATACCGCTGTCGTCGTAGACCACCACCCTGTGCTCGTTGCCGATCCCCGCCCGGGAGAGGGTCTGAGCAAAGGCCTCCGGGGTGGGCAGGGGGTGGCGCCCCCCCTTGCGGTCAGGCCGGAGGGGGGCGGAGAGGTCGGTCTCGAGGTTCAGGTAGACCGCGCCAGGGATATGCCCCGCGCAATAGGCCGCGTACCCCGCCAGCGGGTCAGCCAGCGAGAACCGCACGTCCACGATGCGCAAGCTGGGGTCCTGCGGGGCGTGGGCCAGAAGCCACTCGGCGCTGACCAAGGGGGTGGGAATCGGCGACTCACCCATGGGTTTACTCTACCCGCCCGCTCGCCAAAATCCCACCTCCCCCAAAGTTTTGCCTGTAAGATGAAAGAGGGGCGTGGGCAAGGGGTTTGCGGCGCCGCGCAAACTCCAAAAGGAGGGCCTTGGCTGTGCTGGAGCGCCTCGAGGTAAAAAACCTGGCCATTTTGGAGGAGGTCGCGCTGGAGTTCGGCCCCGGCTTGACCGTCCTCTCCGGCGAGACCGGGGCCGGCAAGAGCGTGTTGGTGGATGCGCTATCGCTGCTCCTGGGAGAACGGGCCGACGGCATGATCCGCCCAGGTGCAGAAGCCCTCCTGGTGACGGCTTGGTTTGACGGGCGGGTCCTTTCACGGCGGGTCACCAGCAACCGCAGCATCCCCCGCATTGACGGCGAGGTGGTCTCGCTGCGCGAGCTGGCCGAGGAGACCGGCCAACACCTCACCATCCACGCCCAACACGCCGCCCTTTCGCTAGTGGGACGCAAAGCCCAGCGAACCTTGCTGGACGCGCGGGTAGACCCGGCCCTGCTCCTGGCCTACCGTGAGGCGTATGCCCGCCACCAGGCGCTGCGGGCCGAGCAGGAACGGCTCGAGGCCGCCGCTCGCGAACGGGAGCGGCGATTGGACGTGCTCTGTTTCCAGGTCAAGGAGATCGAGGGGGCGAGGATCGTCCCGGGCGAGGAAGCCGAGCTCAAGCGCGAAGCCGAGAGGCTGCGCCACGCCGAGGGCTTGCGCGAACGGGTGGGGTTGGCCTCGAGCCTTTTGAGCGGGGAACAGGACAGCCTGGGGCAGATAGCCCAAGCCCTCAAGGAGCTCAAGGCCGCGGCCAAGTATGACCAGGGCCTGTGGAACCTCAGCCGCGACCTCGAGGCCGCCCTGGATGGCCTCAAGGCGGTGGCCCGCGAACTCGAGGACTACCTGGATGGCCTGGAGGCCGACCCCCACCGGCTGGAGGCGGTGGAAGCCCGGCTGGCCCTGCTGGAGCGCCTGCAACGCAAGTACGGCGACAGCCTGGAGGAGGTGCTGGCCTTTGCCGAGTCGGTGCGGCGGGAGCTGGCCGAACTGGAGGGGGCCGACCAACGCCTGGCCCGGCTGACCGGGGAGATCGAGGGTTCGCGGCAGGAGCTGCTGCACCGGGGAGAAGTCCTCAGCAAAGCCCGCGCCGAGGCGGCCGAGTGGCTTTCCAAGGAGGCCGTTCGGGAGATCCGGGCCCTGGGGATGCCCGAAGCCCGCTTCCGGGTGGAGTTGCAACCCCTGAGCGAGCCGGGCCCGGACGGGCTCGAGGAGGTCCACCTGCTCTTTAGCGCTAACCCCGGCATGGGCCAGGCCCCGCTGGAAAAAGCCGCTTCCGGCGGCGAGCTTTCGCGGGTGATGCTGGCCTTGGTGCTCCTCACCGGGGTGGCGGCGGGTTCTCGCGGCGATGGCCGGGGGGCCCATACCGTGATCTTCGACGAGGTGGACGCTGGGATCGGCGGGGAAGCCGCCTGGCAAGTCGCCGATCGGCTGGCCCGGCTGGCCCAAAGCCACCAGGTGCTGGTGGTGACCCACCTGCCCCAGATCGCCGCACGGGCCCAGCGCCACTTTCAGGTGGTGAAGGAGGGGGGGCGGGTACAGGTCAACGCCCTCGAGGGCGAGCAGCGGGTGCGCGAGCTGGCCCGGATGCTTTCCGGCTCATACTCGCAAGCTGCCCTCGAGCACGCCCGCGAGCTGCTGGCCCAGATCCCGCTGGCCTCCCCAACGCGGGGTTGAGCCCCGGACCATATGGCCGAGAGCCTGCTCCCTGCCCCCCTCCAGGTGCTCGCCGACTCGCCCCAAGGCGCCGTGTGGCTGGATGGGCGCGGCCGGGTGCGCTGGCATAACCCTGCCGCTCAGGCCCTGTTGGGGCGGGATCCGCTGGGGGTTTCCTTGCCCAAGCTGCTGAGCCCCTACGACGCCTCGCGCCGCCCTATTCCCCGTGAGCAAAGCGCCCTGGCGGCAAAGGGCGCCGCGCAGGGGCTATTTGCCCTGATCGATGTGAACCAGCGCTGGTTCCTGGTGAACTGCCACCCGCTGGGAGGGGGAAGGCTGTGCCTTTTGGCCGATATCACCGACCTCGAGCAGCAGGCCCTGGCCTACCGCACCACCTTGGAGGTGCTCTCGGGGCTGGTGCGACAGGAGGAGAACATCGCCGACCTGTTGCAGCAGGTGCTCGAGACCGCTGTAGCCGTGGTGCCGGGCTGCGAGGCGGGGAGTATCTCGCTGCGCGAAGGCGATGTTTTCCGCTTCGTGGCCCAGGTGGGCTTCAGCCCCGATTTGCTTGGCCACTCCTTCCCCGCCGACCTCGAGCTCCTTTGGTATGGGGAGGGGGAGACCTCCTGGCTCTTGGGGCGTTCACGGCTCATCCGCGACCCTGAGATACAGCGCCGCAGCGCGGTGAATGCCGGTGAGCTTTCTCGGATACTGGAAGAACACGGGCGGGTCCGGGAGATCCGAGCCAGCATCTGTGTGCCGGTGGTGTTGCAAGGCGAGGTGCTGGCCACCATCAACCTCGATAACCTGCGAGACCCCGATGGATTCCCGCCGGAGGCTTTACCCATCGCCGAGGCCTTTGGCATCCAGACCGCCGGGCTCCTCTACGGCCAACTGGCCCGCAAGAGCCTGACCAGCCAGGCCCTCACCGACCCGCTCACCGGGCTGGGCAACCGCCGGGCGCTGGAGGACACCTTCCCCAGGCTCCAGGCTCAGGCCAAGCGGTTGGGCCTCCCCCTCACCATGTTGTACTGGGACATGGACGGGCTCAAACGGCTCAACGACGCCCAGGGCCACGGGGCCGGGGACCAGGCCCTCAAACGGCTGGCCGATTCGCTAAGGGCTTTCTCCCGCCAGGACGATGCGGCGTTCCGGGTGGGCGGCGACGAGTTTGTGAGCCTGCACCTCAACCTGCCGCTGAGCGAGGCCCGCGAGCTGGTCGAGCGGGTGCGGGGCAACCTCCAGGTGCGGGTCAGCGCGGGGGGCGCAGCCATCGACCCCGATGTGAGCCTGGAGGAAGCGCTGCTCCAGACCGACGCGGCCATGTACCGGGATAAGCCAGGCCGGCGCTAAATCGTGGCGGTTATGAACGCCCGCACCCCGTTCGCCACGTACTGCACGGCCAAGGCGGCCAGCAGGATGCCGAGCACCCGGGTGATCACGTTGATCCCCGTACGGCGCAGCAGCCGGGATAAGGGGCTGGCGACCCGCAAGAACAAGTAGGTGAGCACCAGCACCACTGCCGACATCCCCAGCACCAGGCCAAACCCATAGGGGGTCTTCTGGGCCTCCCCGGCCAGGATCAACACGCTGGCCAGGGTTCCCGGCCCGGCGATGAGCGGAATGGCCAGGGGGAACACCGAGAAATCGGGGCGGGTCTGGGCCTCCTCGTGCTCCTCGGGGGTCTCGCGCTCGAGCTGGGCGAAGATCATGTCGAAGCCGATCTTGAAGAGGAGGATTCCCCCGGCGATCCGAAGCGCGTCGAGGCTGATGCCCAGGTACTCGAGCAGAGGTCTCCCCAACACCGCGAACCCCAGCATCACCACCCCGGCCACGATCACCGCCTTGCGGGCCAGGTAGCGCTGCTCGAGGGGCGGGCGCCGCCCCGCCAGGGCGATAAAGATGGGGACCAAGCCGATGGGGTCCACCACCACCAGCAGGGTCAGGAAGGCTTGCAAGGAGAACTCGAGCATAAAAAAGCTGGGGCGGGCCCCTCCCGGCTATACCAGATAGCCTTCCATCTCATCTTGCAGCCGTTCGGCGTCCGCGGTGCTGCGGGCCACCACCAAGATGGTATCTTCCCCGGCGATGGTTCCCACGATGTCGTCGCGGCGCAGGCGGTCGAGCAGCAGGGCGATTCCCGAGGCGTGGCCCTCGGCGGTGCGCAATACCAGCAGGTTCTCCCCCCGATCCACGTCGTGGACGAAACCGCGGAAGATCCGCTTGAGCTCGTCCATCACGTCTTCGGCCAGCTCGAGCTGGGTCAGCGCATATTTGTGCTTACCCCGCCCCAGGGGAACCCGCACCAGGCGAAGTTCGTTGATATCGCGGCTCACCGTGGCCTGGGTGACGTTATACCCCCGCTTGCGCAGGCGATCCACCAGCTCGGCCTGGGTGGAAATATTCTCCTGGCTGATAATCTCCTGAATGGCTCGGTGTCGCTGTTCCTTGCCCGCCATAGCCCCTCCCCGCCGCCGGTCCGCTGGGCGGCTCACGAATATACAGTATGTATATGCAAATTAGTTATTCATGAAAGGGGCCGTCTCGGATGGCCATACTGGGGCACCCACCCCTTTTCACCGTCCGAAGGGACCACCCCGGCCTCACCCCTCAAGCCCCAGAACGCCCAGGACGAGCCCGGCAGCCTGTCGGCCACCGGCCCAAGCCCACCCAGACCCCTACTCCCGATCGCGCTCTTGCGGCTGGGGCTCGGGGACCTCGCGGGGGTACATCTGGTCGAGCACCTTGGAAAGCCGGTCGTCGGGCACCAGGTTCTCACCGATCACGAGCCGCCCGGTCTGAAGCTCCTGCATGGCCCAGGTGACGGGGTTGGGATCGGGCTTCTCCCCCTCGAGGGTGCGCATCTTGGGCCACTCCGAGGGCTCGAGCACGGTGTTTTTGAACTGGTAGCGCAACAGCTGCTGGGCGCGCTTGGCCACCACCACCGTCAGGCGGTACTTGGAGTCCGTGACGGTGAGCAGGGTATCGATTCCGGGTTCAGCCATAATCCTTCTCTCCCAAAGAAGCAGTCTAGCGCCGGAGCGGTCGAAGGTCAAAGTGGGTCTTAGGTCCTCCGTCGCAGGCGATAAGAAGACTTCGGCCATAGGATGCTTTTAGTTCGGCCCATTGCCGGCTAGCTTGCGCTCGAGGAGGTCGAGTTCGGCTTCCAAGGCCGGCTCACGCTCCAAGGAGCGGCGAAGCGCATCCTCCATGCGTTTGGTCTTGAGGCGCTCGGCCTGGATGATGCTGGAGAAGTCCGAGACCGCCCGGTCAAGTTGATCATTGACCACCACGTAGTCGAAGTGGTGGGCCTCGCGCAGTTCCTCTTCGGCCCGTTTGAGGCGTTGGTGGATCTTCTCGAGGCTATCCGTCCCGCGCAGCAGTAGCCGGCGGCGCAGCTCGGAGAGTGAGGGAGGAACCACGAAAACCAGAATGGCCTCGGGGACCTGCCGGGCCACCTGTAAGGCCCCCTGGACTTCGATCTCCAGCAGCACGTCGGTGCCCTCGGCCAGAGCCCTTTCCACCGGCTCGCGGGGGGTGCCGTAGTAGTCCTCGACGTACTGAGCATACTCCAGGAAGCCGTTCTGGGCGATCTTGGCCTCGAACTCGGGCCTGCTCACAAAGTAGTAGTCCACCCCGTTGCGCTCCCCCACCCGCGGTGGTCGGGTGGTCATGGAGATGGAGTAGTACAGCGGACGGATATACTCCAAGAGCCTGGCCCGGATGGTGCCCTTGCCCACCCCGGAGGCCCCGGTCATGACGATGAGATTTCCCCTTGGCATTCCTCGAACCCTCTAACCCCGGCATCCTATCAGAGCGCGCGCGGCACCACAACTGAGGCCTCAAAGACCCCCAGGGCACATTCCCTTGGGGGCCATCCCAGCGTAGACTTATGCGGTATGTCCCTCACTCCCGACTGGGCCAAAGACGCCATTTTTTATCAAATCTTCCCCGACCGCTTCCGCCGGGGGGCCGGGCCGATGGCGATGCCCGCCCCCTTGAGCCAAAACTTCGAACCCTGGGAGGCGGCCCCCACTCTACGCGGCTTCAAGGGGGGCAACCTCTGGGGAGTGGTCGAGAAACTGGATTACATCAAAGATCTGGGGTTCAATGCGATCTACTTCTGTCCGATCTTCGCCTCCACCGCCAACCACCGCTACCACACCACCGACTACTTCCAAGTAGACCCCATGCTGGGCGGCAATGAAGCCCTTCGGCAGCTGATCGAAGAGGCCCACCAGCGGGGGATCCGGGTGGTGCTGGACGCGGTGCTGAACCACTGCTCGAGGGGTCATTTCGCCTTCCAGAACATCCTCGAGAACGGGCGCTTCTCCCCCTACCTCCAGTGGTTCCACGTCTACGGCTTCCCGCTGGGCGCCTACTCGGGCAAGGCCAACTACGCGGCCTGGTGGGACAACCCCGAGTTGCCCAAGTTCAACACCAGCACCCCTGAGGTGCGCGAGTACCTCCTGCGGGTAGCCGAGTTCTGGATCGAGTTCGGCATTGACGGCTGGCGGCTGGACGTGCCCAACGAGATCAACGACGACTCCTTCTGGCAGGAGTTCAGGCGGCGGGTCAAGGCCAAAAACCCCCAGGCTTACATCGTGGGCGAGATCTGGGACGACGCCAGCCGCTGGCTGCGGGGCGACCAGTTCGACGCGGTGATGAACTACCCGCTGGGAAGGGCCATACTGGGCTTCGTGGGGAGCGAGACCCTAGACAAGGACCTGGCCGCCAAGAGTGGCCTAGGTCGGGTGGAAAGCCTACAAGCCCTGGCCTTCAGCCACCGCCTCGAGGACATGTTTGATCGCTACCCCTGGGATATCGTGAGCGCCCAGATGAACCTGCTCACCAGCCATGACACCCCCCGCCTCATCACCCTGCTGCGCAAAGACCTGGAGCGCACCCGGCTGGCCCTCTCGTTGCTCTACACCCTGCCCGGCGCCCCGATGGTCTACTATGGCGATGAGGTCGGGCTGGAGGGGGGCCACGACCCCGATAACCGGCGGGGCATGATCTGGCAGGAGGAACGCTGGCAAAAGCCAATCCTCCACTCCCTTCGCCACATGGCCCGGCTGCGCCAGGGCCAGCCCGTGTTGCGCCGAGGCAAGTATCAGCGGCTTTATGCCCAAGACGGCCACCTGGCTTTCGCCCGGATCCACGGGCATGAGGCACTGGTGGTCACGGTGAACGCCTCCGACGAGCCCTGGAAGCCGGCGGTCCCCTTGCACGGGGTCTGGGCCAGGGGTCAGGCGGCCCGCGACCTCCTGAGCGGAACCCCTGCGGCTTGTCACCGGGGTAACCTGGAGGCCACCCACCCTTTACCCCCTTTTAGCCTAGGGGTGTGGGCGCTGGATTGACACCCCCGCTGGGCGGGCTTAATAGTGACCGGAGCCCTTTGACCAAAACCGCTATTTGTAGTAGCCTCTTGCTCAGCTACCCCAATATATAGGGGCCGGGGCTTTCCGGCTGGGGGAGCTTTTGCCCAGCAAGCGGGATGGTTCCACCTTTTTCTGCCGCGCACCGCAATGGCCAGGAAGGCGCTACCTCGAGGCCAGCAAAGAGGCGCCGCGGCTAAAGCCAGGAGGCAGCAATGGAGTTCAAACCAGGACATTTCGACGACCATGCGCAGGCGATTGCCCGTCGCCAATACATGCAAGAGGGGGACGGGGATGTTTTGGGGATGTTCCGCCGGGTCGCGGACTGGGTGGCGAGCCCGGAGTCTGAGCAGAACCGGGCCTACTGGAGCGAGCAGTTCTACCGCCTGATGGCCTCCAAGCGCTTCTGCCCCGGTGGACGGGTGCTGGCGGGCGCGGGGACCCAGCACGGCAATGTGCTCAACTGCTTTGTGCAGGGGGCCACCGAGCACGAGCCCAGTAGCTTCGAGGGGGTGCTCGAGGTCGCCAAGAAGCTGGCCCTGGTCACCAAGGTCGGCGGAGGCAACGGGGTCAACCTGGACCCCTACGTCTCGCGGAAGGCCGCCGGGGCGCGCCGCACCGTGCGCGGCTTCGCCTACTTGCGATCCGACCACCCCGATGTGGAGGACTTCATCCAGGGGATGATGCGCCCCCCCATCAACCCCGACGGGGAGAAGGAGACCATCACCGTCAGAAACTGGACCCGGGTGGTGTACGGGCTGGTGAGCCCCGAGCTGGCCGCCCTGGCCCGGCGTCATGGAGTACTCACCGTACGCGAAAGGCCCAAGGGGGTGCTGGAGATCCCCGACGACATGGGGGCCATCATCGACGCCGCCCACGACGCGGTGGCGCTGGCCGGTAAGGGCCAAGAGCCCCACGTGGACTTCTCACCCCTGCGCCCCGAAGGAGCCCCCATCAAGGGCTCGGGCGGCACCAGCAGCGGTCCGGTGAGCTTCCTGGTGGAGATCTTCGACAACTTCCTGGAGTGGGCCAACCTGGGGGCGGAGAAGGCCGGGCCGGTCGCCACCCTGCGCTACGTGTACTCGCCGGTGCTCCGTGTGGTGAGGCAGGGGGGCACCCGGCGCGGCGCTGGGATGGCCACCCTCTCCATCGACCACCCCGACCTCCTCGACTTCCTCACCGCCAAGGACCTCGACCGCGAGGCCGCCGAGGGCGACATCTCGACTTTCAACATCTCCATCCTGGTCACCGAGGCCTTCTTGAGCACCCTGCAAGCCGATGGGCTGTGGAGCGTGGAGCCCGCCGAGGTGCCCGGCAAGTACTACCCGGTGATGGTCGAGGGCGAGTACCGGGGCGCCCTCCCCGACCTGCCCGAGCGCGAGGTGGACGGCGCCCGCCCTATCCCCGTCTACCGCCTGGGGGCAGATGGGGCCACTGACGCACACCTGGGCGTGCCCGCCAGGTGGCTGTGGCACGAGATCGCCTGGCACGCCTGGGCCACCGGCGAGCCAGGCCTGATCTTCATCGACCGCGTCAACGAGCTCTCGGCGCTGAAGAACCTCGGCCCGCGCTACGTGATCCGCTCCACCAACCCCTGCTTCGTGGGCAGCACCCGCGTTCCGACCGAGTTCGGTCTACTCCCCATCGAAAAGCTTGTGGATAAGGGCAGCTTCTACCTGGCCACCGACAACCGCGCCCCCCTCTCAGGTTC
>PSML01000050.1:12382-18695 GCA_040290145.1 Meiothermus sp.
CACCCCCCAAGGGTACGTGGAGGCCGGCCGGTTGAAGCCCGGTGACCGGCTGCTGGTGCAAAGCGGTGAGGGGCTGTGGGCCAAGGAACAGGCCCTGCCGTCTGCTGCGCTGCAAGTAGCCAGGGAAAGGGTTTTAGTAGCGGGAGGTAGATGGGCTTCCGGAAGGTCCGACGTGCGTGAGCAGTACGCCAACCTTCCCACCCAGTGGAGCGAGGGGCTGGGCCTGGTGCTGGGCTGGCTGGTGGGCGATGGGTACTTGCGCGAAAACAGTGTAGGGTTTTATTTCGGAAACCGCGAATTCGCCCAGGCCCAGGCCGTTGTGGACCTCTTGCGCGACTGGTTCGGCCCGGGAAGCTTGCAAGCCACCGCCTCCAACACCCAGCACCTGCACTTCAAGAAGATACCCGCCGAGTTCTTCGCAGCCCTTGGCGTCAAGGCCACCGAGAAGCGGGTCCCGGAAAGCCTCTTCACCGCGCCTCGCGAGGCGGTGGTGGGCTTCCTGCGCGGGCTGTTCAGCACCGACGGCACGGTAGAAAGAAATGATGCCAAGCAGAGCTGCACCGTGCGGCTGGCCTCTTCCAGCCTAAAGCTATTGGAAGATGTGCAACTCCTGCTGCTCAACTTCGGGATATTCGGGCGTATCTATCACCGTCGTGCAGCGGGCTTTAAAGCTTTGCCCGACGGTAAAGGTGGAGTGCGTGAGTATCCTACTGTTGACCAGTACGAATTGGTTATCGGCGCGGAAAGCCGTAACCGCTTCGCCGAGGTCATCGGCTTCGCCCTGCCCGAGAAGCAGGCCAAGCTTGAGGGGTTTATCAACGGTCGCGACCGGGGCGTCTACCGCCAGCGCTTCGAGGTCACGGTGAGCCGCGTGGAGCCGGTCGGGACCGCACCCGTCTACGACCTGACCGAGCCGGTTACCCATAGCTTGATTGCGAATGGCGTGGTGGCCCATAATTGTGGTGAAATCCCCCTCACCGTGGGCGAGCCCTGCGACCTGGGGGCCATAAACCTGGCCGCTTACGTGGAGAATGGCGAGTTCAACTTCGCCGAGTTCCGCCAGGACGTGCGCACCTGCGTCCGCTTCCTGGACAACGTGCTGGATGTGAACGTCTTCGCCCTCGAGGACAACCGCGTGGCCAGCCAGACCCTGCGCCGCCTGGGCTTAGGCGTGATGGGCCTGGCCGACATGCTCATCAAGGTGGGGCTGCCCTACTCCTCGGAGGCGGCCCGGCAGTTGGTGGCCCGGGTGATGCAGGCCATGCGGGAAGAGGCCATCGCCGAGTCGGAGCGGCTGGGGCAGGAGCGGGGGGTCTTCCCGGTTTACGCACAAAACCGGGCGGCTTTTGAGGCGCTGGGCATCCGCCCCCGCCGCAACGTGGCGGTGCTCACCGTGGCCCCCACCGGCACCACCAGCATGCTGATGGGGGTCTCGAGCGGCATTGAGCCCATGTTTTCCCCCTTTGTGTGGCGACGCATCGGGGGGGAGTACAAAGCTCTTCTGCACCCTTTGTTCGTCGAGCAGATGGAGAAGCACCCACCCACCCCACCCCTCGAGAAGGACGGGGCCTGGGACTGGGACCGGCTCATCGAGGCCATCCAGGCGCACCACGGAAGCGTACGGGGCATAGAAGGGATTCCCCAGGCCATCCAGGCCGTCTTCGAGGGTGCTCACGACGTCCCCCCGCTAGACCACGTGCGCATGCAGGGCGCAGTACAGCGGGCCTTCGACGCCGAGGGCTACGCGGCCAACTCGCTCTCCAAGACCATCAACCTGCCCAACAGCTCAAGCGTGGAGGACGTGGAGGCCGCCTACACCGAGGCCTACCTCACCGGCTGCAAGGGCATCACCGTCTACCGCGACGGCAGCCGCCAGTTCCAGGTGCTCTCGGTGAGCAAGGAGGAGAAAGGGCCAGACGCAAAACCAAATGCCCAGGGGCATACCGTGGTGCAGCCCGCGCTGCTCGAGCCCCCGGCCCCGCAGCCCAAGCCCGGGCAACCCGTCTTCGAGCGCACCGGGCGCCTGATGGGCTACACCGACATGGTCAAGCTCACCGCCGCCGACGGCACCCGCCGGGGATTTTTGGTGACGGTGAACATGCAGGGGGAGCACCCGGTGGAGGTCATCCTCACCTCGGGCAAGGCCGGCGACGAGGCCAACGCCGACAGCGAGGCGCTGGGCCGGATCGTCTCCATCGCCCTGCAGTACGGCGTGCCCGCCGAGGCCCTGGTCAAGACCCTGCGCGGCATCAACGGCGGGCTCTACGGCAACTACCAGGGGCGCTTCGTGACCTCCAAGGCCGACCTGATCGCCGTCGCCCTAGAGACCAACACCGGGATCAAGTCCGTTGACGAAGTCCCGGCGGCAGCCGTGAGGAAACCCGCCGATGCCCCCCTGGTGCAGACCGCCAAACACCTGGACGGTGACAACTTCAGCATCCATATTCACCAGGGCGCGGCGTCGGGCAAGGCCAAGGCGGGGACCTGTCCGGAGTGCGGGGATGCCAATCTGGTGCGGGAAGAGGGTTGTGTGAAGTGCTATAGCTGCGGGTACAGTAAGTGCGGATAGGTCCAGCATCCCATCCGACCCCCGGCCAAGGGCCGGGGGTCTTCGACTCACGCGGTCTGTAGGATGGGTAGATCCCCCAGGGTAGTAACCGGGACCTTGGTGGGACCACCCCCTTGGCGGAAAGCCGCCAACCGGGCCACCACCTTGGCTCCAGCCCGCTCGGCTACGCGCTCGAGGGCCAGCATGGTTCCCCCCGAGGAGACCACATCCGAGACCAGTGCGGTATTTTGGCCCAGGAGTTTCTCGGCCATGCGGCGATCCAGCCACAGCACCTCTCCCACCCCCAGGGTCAACGACTCCACCTCCTGGATGATGGGGTCTTCCATGTAGGGGCGGCGCTTTTTGCGCACCACGATGTAGGGCTTACCCAGCCGCTCGGCTAGGGCATGGGCCAGCACGATGGGCGAGGTCTCGCTGGTGAGCAAGATCTCAGTCTGGGGGGGTACGTGGGCCAAGAGCGCGTCGGCGGCGGCGTTGACGAACTCCACGTCGCCCAACAGCTCCACCAAGGGGATGCGGGTACCCGGCAGGGGTTCGATGAGGGGAACGTGACGGGTGAACTTACCGATGGTGATGGGATAGGTCTCCATGTTTCCTCCACTCGAGTCGGTGCAACTTATCCTGCGCCAACATCACTCTATCGCGGCCTCCAAATTCGGCCCGGCCAAACCCAGGTCGAGCTATTCCGGCTCGAAGAGCGGCAGGTGGCCTAGGGCAATCACGTCATCGCGCTGGCTACCTTCGGTAAACACCGCCAGTACCGCGACCATCTGCCCCCCTACGTCCTCGATCAGTTCGCGAAGACCCTTGAGGGTGCTGCCGGTGGAGACCACATCGTCCACCACAGCCACCTTTTTGCCTTTGATCAGCGACACATCGGCCCCATCGATCACCAGGAGCTGGGGCTTGCCCGTGGTGATGGAGATCACCGTGCGGGAGACTGGGTTGATCATGTAAGGCTTCTCGGTCTTGCGGGCCACCACATAGGGTTTACCGGTGATGCGGGATAGGGCATGGGCCAGCGGAACCGCTTTGACCTCGGGGGTTACCAGGGTTTCTACCTCACCGGGTAGCCGCTTGGCCAGCTCTGCGGCTACAGCCTCCACCAGCTCGGTGTCCCCCAGCAGATTCAGCAAGGCCACCGCCACCTTTGGCCCCACCTGAACCACCGGCAGGTCACGCCGTACACCCCCAATCTCAATCGGATACGTTTTCACGCCCCATAGTCTAACCCCTAACGCCTTTTCTTCCCACGGGGGCCCTACATTGAGCCATCCCACACCCCAGGCCAAAGAGCATGGGCATAAACTGGAGACATGACCTCTGCCCAAGGTATGGTTCCCGCCAAGGTCGAAACTTTGGGGCTTGACCCCACTACCGGCAACGTGGTGGTGCTGCTCAAGACCGAGACCGGGGCCTTCCTGCCGATCGTGATTGGCCCCCTCGAGGCCCAGCACATCATGGTACACCTCCAGGGCGAGACCCCCAGCCGCCCCCTGACCCCCGACCTATTCCTCTCGGTGTTGGAGCTCCTGGGGGTCCGGCTGGTGCGGGTGGAGGTGGTCGATCTTAAGGACGGGGTGTTCTTCGGTCGGCTGGTTTTGGAGGGGCGGGGGCTCGAGTACGAGGTGGACGCCCGCCCCTCGGACTGCCTGGGCCTGGCCATCCGCGCCGGGGCCCCCATCCTGGTGGCCGAATCGGTGCTCCAGGATGCCGGGGTGGATGAGTCCAGCTTCCGCACCAACGAGAATCCACAGGCCTAGGTCTCGAGGTAAAACCGGGCATGCATCTGCGCGTTCTGGGGTTTTGGGCGGTATTGCTCGGGCTGGCCTTGGCCCAGCGGATCGGGGTGATCGGGGATTGGGGAGCCGATAGCCCGCAGCGGCCTCAGATCGCCCAAGCCCTACACCGGAAGGAGCCGCTCGAGGCCCTCCTCACCCTGGGGGATAACTTCTACCCTCGGGGCGAGCCGGTTCAACGCTTCTTGGACGAGCTTCCTCGGGTCAGGATCTACCCCGCCTTCGGCAACCACGATGTCCCGGCGCTCGAGCAACAGCTAAGGCTTTTCGGGGTCGAGCGGCCTTACTACGCGGTCCGGCTGGGGGAAGTGGAGATCTTCGTGGTCTACTCGGAGGCCTTCACCCCTCAGCAGCGGGCCTGGCTGGAGGCCGCCCTCCAAGCCTCGCAGGCCCCCTGGAAGGTGGTGGCCCTGCACCGGCCCCTCTATTCCTCGGGCTTCCACGGGGGGAGCCGCAGCCTGCGGCAGGGCCTCGAGCCCTTGCTGCTGCGCTACGGGGTGCGGCTGGTGCTGGCCGGGCACGACCACGATTACGAGCGGCTGGTGGCCAAGGGCATCGTCCACCTGGTCGCAGGCGGGGGCGGGGCTTACGGGCGGGATTTCCGCACCGTCGTCCCCCAGAGCAAAGTGCGCTGGGTGAGCCCCAATTTTCTGGTGCTCGAGGCCACCTCTACCCAGCTCACGGTGACGGCTTACGACCAAAACGGCGGGGTGCTGGATCGGGTCGAGCTAGGCCGATGAGGAATCCCCTCACCCATCCGAGCGCAGGTGGACGTGGACGTGAAAGACCTCCTGCCCTCCCCCTTCGCCCACATGGACGCGGATGAAGTAGCCCTCGAGGCCCATCTGCCGGGCGATGCGGTTGGCGGTGAGCATCAGCCTGCCCAGCTTGAGCGCCCCCTCCTCGGTGTCGGGGTAGTCGGCCAGGGTGGGGATGTACTCCTTGGGACACACCAGGACGTGGACCTTCGAGCGCGGGCGGATGTCCTTGAAGGCGATGAACTCCTCATCCTCGTAGACGATATCGGCGGGAAGTTCGCGGCGGATGATCCGGCCGAAGACGGTGGGGTTGTCCATGGGACAAAGTTTAGCAGCCGCCTCTGGTCAGGCTCCGAAGAGCCTCTTGATACAACAACGCTCAGGTTTTATAATGCAGATTTGGAAAGGAGGTGAGTTCCGAATGACCCGTTGGCAGGACATCTCCAATCTCGTGTTGGGGCTTTGGCTGGTGCTGTCGCCTTGGATCCTCGGTTACGCCTCCACCTCAGCCGCCCTGTGGAACGGCATCCTGGTGGGCATCGTCGTTGCAGTGCTGGCTCTGACCCACATGCGGGGTGGCCCGCTGTGGGAGGAGTGGGTCAGCCTGGCGTTGGGGATCTGGCTTATCCTCTCTCCTTGGCTACTGGGCTTCAGCAGCCTGTCGGTGCCTACCTGGAACGCGGTGGTGGTGGGGGTCTTGGTGGCCATCCTGGCCCTGGCCGCCACACGGCAAAAGCCCACCCACGCCTAAAGAGGCCGGGGGTCCACTCCCCGCTATGCGGCAACTCCCCGCATAGCGGGGCAGATTTGTCGCGAGACGGCTCCTCGCTGTTGCGGTAGGCGGCCTCCTGGCGCGGGTGCTCGGATCGAGTACAAGTTGCAGGTCCTCTGCCGCCCCACAGTCGGAAACGGAGCAGCCTCACAGACGTCTGCCCGGTCCTTCCCTATGCTAGCCTCATGACCGCTCGAGCCCTCTGGACGGGCATCCTGCTGATCCTGGTGAGCCTCGTGGCCGTGACCGCGGCCAAGCCCACCCCCACCGCCTTCATCCCCGGCGCCCTGGGCCTGTCCATCGCCCTGCTGGGCATCGTAGGCGACAAGAACCCTGCCCTGCGCCGCCACGCCATGCACGCCGCGCTGGGCCTGGCGGTGCTCGGCATCCTGGGCTCGCTGCGCGGCGTCCCCGA
>PSML01000051.1:0-18523 GCA_040290145.1 Meiothermus sp.
GGGTACGGCGGGCCTGGTGGCCTACCGGGCGGGGATCGTGCTGGGGCTCGAGACCGCCGGTTACGTCTACAGAACCGGCCAAGCGGTGCCCCTCGACATCCGCGCCGAGGACCTGCAGGGCAAACCCGTGGCGGTGCCCTTCACCCTGGTGGCCGAGCGCGAGTTCTGGGTGCGCGGCAAGGGCCTTCAGCGCCAGCGGGTGAGCACCCGCCAGGGCCAGACCAACACCCGCTTGCGCCTCAGCTTCGCCGAGCAAGGCTCCTACCGCCTCACCCTCACCGCCAAAGACCCGCAAGGCCGCGCCACCCGCGAGCAGGCGTACGTGTGGGTTTCGGGGGAGTCTTACTGGTTCTGGGGGTACGACGGGCTCTCGGTGCGGGCGGACAAGAGGGTCTACAAACCCGGCGAGGAGGCCCAGTTCGTGATCCAGTCGCCCATCGAGAACGGCTACGCCCTGGTGACGCTCGAGGGCGGATCCCTGCAAAAAGCCGAGGTCGTCAAGATGAACGGCTCGGTGCTCACCTACCGCTTCAAGGTGACCGAGGCGATGGGGCCCAACAGCTACCTGAGCGCGACCGTGATCGGTAACCACAGCTACTACCAGGGCGAGGCTGAGTTCTTCGTGCCGCCGGATCAGAAGTTCCTGAACGTAGCCATTGAGCCCAGCGCCGAGACCTTCAAACCCCAGGACACCGCCACCTACGACCTGCGGGTGACCAGCGCGAGCGGCAAACCCGTGAAGGCCCAGGTCACGCTAGGGCTGGTGGACGAGGCCATCTACCTGGTGCGGCCCGAGAACACCCCGGATATTCGCGGTTTCTTCTACCCTCGCCAGGGCAACGTGGTCGGCACCGAACTGGCCAGCGGGTATAGCTTCAGCTTTGATGCCGGTGTCGCCGGGCGGGCCCCCATGACCTCGGCGGTGTTCGCCCAAGCCAAGGAGGGAATGGCTTCGGCCCGGGTTCGCAGCGACTTCCGCGACACCATCCTGTGGCTCCCCGCCGTGCAGACTGACGAAAACGGGCGAGCTCGGGTCGAGGTACGGTTCCCCGACAACCTGACCCGCTGGCGCTTGACCGCACGGGCCATCACCTTGGGCGACGAGGTAGGACAAGGGCGCAACCTGGTGCGCACCACCTTACCGGTGATCGCCCGGCTGGCATCCCCGCGCTTTTTGGTGCGAGGCGACGAGGCCAACCTGCGGGTCATCGCTCAGAACAACCTCCCCCAGGATCTGCGGGGGCGCTTGAACCTCGAGACCGAAAACCTCATCAACCTCTACCCCGGAGCCAAGAGCGTCACGATGAGTGCCGGGGGCCGCGCCACCGCCGACTACACCGTGCGGGCCGCAGAGACCGGAACCGCCAAGCTCACCGGCTCGGCCCTGACCCCCTCGGCCAGTGATGCGCTCGAGCTCTCAATCCCGGTGATCCCCAAAGGGGTGCGGGATGAGATCGGCTGGGCGGCTCAGGGGGGCGCGGCTTGGACCTTTACCCTCCCGGCTCAGGTAGACCCGGGCTCAGTCCAAGGCCAGCTCGTCCTGACGCCCTCCCTCACCGCGGCGGTGGCCCCCGCCCTGGGCTACCTGGCCGGCTACCCCTACGGCTGCTCCGAACAGACCATGAGCCGCTTCCTGCCCAGCGTGCTGGCCAAGCGGGTGGGCGGGGCGGCGAAGTTGCCCGAGGAGGTAGCTGCGGGTCTGGACGACATGGTGGGCCAAGGCCTGGCCCGGCTCTACCAGTTCCAGCACGAGGACGGCGGCTGGGGCTTCTGGGAGTGGGACGACTCCTCGCTCTTCATCTCGGCCTATGTGATGGGCGGGCTGCTCGAGGCCCGCTCGGCCGGTTACCGGGTGCGGGAGCAGGTGCTCGAGAGAGGGTTCAAGTACCTGCAAGCCTACGCCCGCCGACCTGGCGTCTTTCCCGATGCCCGGGCCATGGCCTATTACGCCCTGGCCAAGGGGGGCAAGGGAGTAAGCGGCATCTCGAGCGTCCTGGCCGATAAAAACCTGACCCCCTACGGCCTGGCCCAAGCCGTGCTGGCCTTGGCCGAAAGCGGCCAGCGGGAAGAGGCCCTGGCCGCTCAGGACGGCCTGCTCGAGCGGGTGATCGAGCGGGGCAGCGTGGCCTACTGGGAGCCCGGGGCCCCCGACCACTGGTGGAACGACGACCGCATCGAGGCCACCAGCTACGCCCTGATGGGCCTGGCCCGGCTGCGGCCCGATCACCCCCTGGTGCCCAAGGTGGTGAACTGGCTCCTGCTGGAGCGCCGGGGCGCTTCCTGGCGGTCCACCAAGGATACCGCGGCGGTCGTGCGGGCCGCCCTCGAGCTCTCTGGGCGGCAGGCCAGCCGTGAAGCAGCCCGCGAGGTCAAGGTCCGCTTGGACGGAGGGGAGGTCTTTGGGGCTACGGTCACCGAGGCCGGGAGCGTCAGCCTTCCGATCTCGAATCTGTCCGCCGGAACCCACGTGCTCGAGGTGAGCCTGGCCGGCGAGGCCCCCCTCTACGCGGGAGCCCGGCTCTCCTACGTGGCCGAGCGGGACCATAACCGGCCCGAGGGCAAAGGCCTCTGGGTGGCCCGGCAGTTCGAGAAGCTGGTGCCCAAGTACCGGCCAGACCAGGGGCGCTACGTCTACCGCCGTGTTCCCCTCACCGGCCCGGTCAAACCCGGTGAACTCGTCCTGGCGACCCTCTCGGTGACCCCCCAGACCCAGGGAGTGCTGCGCTATCTGCTGGTCGAGGACGGTATCCCGGCGGGGTTTAGCCCGGTGGAGGACGCGGGGATGCAGATCGAGGGGGTGGACGCTCCCTACGGCTACGACCACTACGGCTGGAACCACTGGTACGACGGGCGCGAGTTCCGCGACCAGCGGGCCGAGTTCTACTTCAGCTACCTGGACCGGCCCATCACCTTCAGCTACGTGCTACGGGCCGAGACCCCGGGCCGCTATAGCGCCCTGCCCACCGTAGCCTGGCTCATGTACGAGCCGGAGGTGCGCGGGGTGGGAACCGAACGGGTGCTGCGGATCGGGGAGTAGGAAGCCGGACCGCGAGGTGCTTTCGCCGGAGGTCTTAATGCACTCATCCTCCCCTTGCTCCTCTGCTGGCCCGAGGATGCGGGCCGGCACCGCCGGGGCGGGCCGGCGTTGGATCCCCGCCCTGGTCTTTGCCAGCCTGACCTTCACGCTCCCCAGCGCCCAGGCCCAACCCTGGACCGTCCACCGCCTCCCGAACTTCACCATCCAGACCGCCTCGCCCGCCGACGCCCAGCACCTCGAGCGCCTCGCCGAAGGGCTCGAGGCCGCCCGCAAAGACCTCCGACGCTTCGGCCTCAAGCCGCCCGGTCGGGTCTTGGTGGTGGTTCACCCCAACCTCGAGTCCTACCGCAAGGCCACCGCCCAGCCCTGGTTTGTGCTGGCCCAGGCTGACCGGGCCAGAGGCCGGATTGACCTGCAGCGGCTGCGGGTGGTGATCGAGCGGGGGGGGCTGGAGGCGGTTTTGCGCCACGAATACTTCCACCTGGCCCAGCCCGAGGATTGGCCGCGCTGGCTGGCCGAGGGCTCCGCGATGATCTTCGCCCGGCAGAAGCCCACCCTACCGGCCCTGACCGGGGTCAGCGCGGCGAGGCTCGAGGAGATCCTGGCCCAGCCGCCGTCCTCGCAAACCCTGGCCCGGGCCATGGCGGCGGCGTACGAACGGGCCCGGGCGTACTGGAAGAGGGCCAGATGAGCCAATCCACAGACCCCCTGCCCGTCCACCTCGTGGCCGTTCAGGCCCAGATCCAACCCGCGGCCTATCGAAGCGCGGAGTCCTTCCGCAAACGGGTACTGTCGTTGGCCCGGGCCGCCGTCGCGGGGCTCCCTGAGGGAGAGCCCCGGGTGGTGGCCTTCCCCGAGGCCTTCGCCCTGCCGCTGGTGTTTTGGCTCGAGACCCCCCAAGAGATCGTGGGGGCTCCCTCGGCCTTGTCCGCTGCCGCTACCCTCCTCCGCAGGCGCTGGCCACAGGCGCTGCGGCTCGCGGTCCCTTCCCCGGCGGTGTTCTTTCACCTGCGGGGGCTCGAGGTCTGGCCGGTCTATGAGGCGGTTTTTCGGGAAGCCGCCCAAGAGGCCCGGGCCTATCTGGTAGCGGGCTCCATCTTCAGCCCGCCGGTGGACTGGGAGCCCGCACGGGGGTATCACCCCGCGGCTCGAGCGGTCTTCAACCAAACCCTGCTGGTCTCGCCCCACGGCACGATCCTGAGCCGGATTCCCAAGGTCAATCTGACCCGAGACGAGCGGGGAAGTTTTTTGAGCGGTGGGCCACTCGGGCAGCAAATCGCCCAGACCAAAATCGGCAAGCTGGCCACGCTGATCTGCCTGGATGCCTTTCACCAGCGGCTGGGGGAGTGGGTGGACGCCCAGGGGGCCTGGCTCTTGGTCCAGCCCTCGGCCAATGCGGCCCGCTGGAACGGCCCTTGGAGCGCCGACCCCCGGCAGATCGAGGGCGAGGTCTGGCTGAGGGAGGGCTTGGCCAAAAAACTCGAGGCCCGCGAGAACCTCCGCTACGGCCTCAACCCTATGCTCAACGGGGAGTTCTACACCCTGAGCTTCGAGGGGCGAAGCGGAATCTATGGCCCCGGAACCCCTCTGGCCCTGGCGGATAGCCCGACCGGGGATGCCCTGGTTCGTTTCACCATAGAAAAAGGCGAGGGGACACCCCCTCGCTCGAGCTAAGCGCCCTCCGGGGCTACGGCCCCAGGCGCTCCGGGTAGAGGGTGATCCCCGCGCGCTGACCAATTCGGTCCAGAAGCTTCTCCAGCGCCAGCTGCACCACCGCGTCGGCGATGCTCTGTCTGACCTCGTCGAAGGGGCGCACCGAGGCGGGCTCGATCTTGTTGAGCCGGATGATGTGAAAGCCAAACTCGGTGCGCACCGGCTCCCGGCTGGTCTCCCCGGCCTTGAGGCGGAGCAGGGCGTTCTCAAAGGGGGCCACGTAGGTCCCGCGCGGCTCGCAGCCGAGGTCCCCACCGTTCTCCTTGCTGCCGGGGTCTTGCGAGTACTGCTTGGCCAGCGCGGCGAAGTCGGCCCCCTGGCCCAGCTGGCGGATCAGCGAGAGGGCCTCCTCCCCGCTCACCACCAGGATGTGCGAGGCGCAGTAAGCCTGAGGGACGGTGAACTCGGCCCGCGAAAGCCCATAGATGAGCCGGAGTGCCGGCTCGCTGGGCTGGAGCTGCCCCTGAAGCCGCTCGAGGTAGGCGTTATAGGTGAGGGCCTCATAGACCAGGGTGCGGTATTCATCGAGGCTGGCCAGCCCCACCTGGCCCAGCGCTTGGCTGAAGGCTTCGTCGCTGTCGAAGTCCTTGCGGGCCTCGGCCACCTGGCCCTCCACGTCCTCCTTGCTGGCGGCCAACCCGGCCCGCTCGGAAGCCTTGATCACCGCGTAATCTTTGGCCAGGCGCTCGAGGAACTGCGGCTTGAGGCGCTCGAACTGGGCTTCCGACTCCGGCGTGGCCGGTATCCCCTGGCGCTGCAGCGAAGTCTTGACAAAAAAGCCCCACTCCAGATCGAAGTAGCTCTTTTTCAGCGCCTGTCCGCCCACCTCCGCCACCACCGGGTCATCGGCGGGCTGGGGTTGGGTTTGTTGGGCCAGAGCCAGCGCAAAGAAGGCGAAAAACCACACCATGAATCTAGGCATGTCGCTATGCTAACACGCAGCCCGCCGGGCTCTGGGGGGTAGCCTGCTTTTTTGGGAATGGTAGAATCCGCCGCGTGAACCTCGAGCCCCCTGTCCCTCCGGAGGCGGTATGCCCGCGCGTCTAGCCGTCATTGGGGGTGGAGCCGCGGGACTGGCCGCGGCCTACTACGCCCTGCGGGCCGGGCTCGAGGTCAGCGTGCTCGAGGCCAGCCCCCGCTTCGGCGGGAAGATCTTCTCGCTGGTGGGAGATGGCTTCGTGGTGGAGTCGGGGCCGGACTCCCTCCCGGCCACCCCGGAGGTGCTCGAGCTGGCCGGGGAACTCGGCCTGGAGCCCCTTTCGCCCCAGCCCAGCCCCAACCCCCTCTACCTGGTCCACCGGGGCCAGACCCTGGCCCTGCCGGACGTCCCACCGGCCCAGCTCCCCTGGGCCATCGGCCCGCTGCTCTCCCCGGCGGGCCGGTTGCGCCTGGCCCTCGAGCGGTTGGTGGGCAAGCCAGCCGAAGCCGACGAGGGGCTGGAACCCTTGATCCGCCGCCGCTTCGGGGACCAGGCCTGGGCCCTCCTGGCGCGGCCCTTCAGCCACGCCGTGTACGGGGCCCCCCCCGAGGACCTCTCGGTGCGGTCGGCGTTCGCGGCCCTTTGGCACCACGAGCCTGAACCCAGCACCCCTCCCGCCGGGCCGGTCTCCTTCGCGGGGGGGATGGGGAGCTGGGTCAACGCGCTGCTCCGCTGCCTTGCGGGAAAGGTCCAGGGTGGGGTCTGGCTGGAGGTGGTGGCGATCAGCCGGGAGGGGGAGGTCTGGCAGGTCTATACCCCCCGGGGCAAGCTCGAGGCCGAGGCGGTGATCTTGGCTACCTCCGCCCAGCGCGCTGCGCGCATCCTGCGCCCCATCTACCCCCAGGCCACCGCCCTGCTCAACCAGGTGCCCACCCTCTCCGTGGCCACGGTTTCGCTGGCCTTCCACGAGGAGGGTCTGCCGCCCCTCCCCGGCCACCAGGTAATCCTAGACGAAAGCTACCAGGCCGAAAGCTTTCTTTGGGCCAGTCGGCGCTGGCCGGGGCGGGCCCCGGAAGGTTTCCAGTTGGTACGGGTGAACTGGGCGGGGGAGCGGGCGCGGTTGGGGGATGCCGACCTGACGCGCCTATCCCAAATTGAACTCGAGCGCTTCGGGGGAGGCCGGAGGATGCCCAAGCCCCTGGCGAGCTGGCCGTTTCGCCTGGGCACGATCCCGGTGTACCGGGTTGGCCACGGGCGCCGGGTAGAGGCCATCGAGAGCGCGATGGACCGGATGCCGGGAGTCTTCACCGCCGGGTTGGGCCTCAAAGGGCTCAGTCTGGCCGATAGCCTGCGGGAGGGACGGAGGGCCGTAGGGAGGGTGCTCAACTACCTGGCCCTGCTCCCCAACCCCTCCTCGAGCTAGAGCACGGTCCTACAGAAAAGACTGCAGAATCGCCCCCACCTGCTCGGTCTCAATCAAAAAGGCGTCGTGTCCGTGGGGGCTTTGGATCTCCTGGTAGCGCCCGCCGGCCAGCTCCGCCGCGTCGCGGACCTCAGAGGCCGTGTAGAGCACGTCGCTGTCGATGCCGACAAAGAGCGAGGGGATGGGCTGCAGGCGCTCCAGGGCCATCCCGATCCCGCCCCGGCCCCGGCCCACATCATGCGTATCCATGGCCAGCGAGAGGGTCAGATAGGCGTTGGCGTCGAAGCGGCGGATGAACTTCTCCCCCTGGTAGACCACGTAGCTCTCGCCCCGCTCGGGGGTCTGCCGCCAGCGCTCGGCAAAAGACTCCGGGGCCCGGTAGGAGAGCATGGCGATCGAGCGGGCCAGTTGTAGGCCCAGGGGCTGTTCACTGTAGTGACCGCCCTGGTAGGCCGGATCGGCGGTGATGGCGTCGCGCGAAAGCCGGTTGAAGGCCCGGGCCCACGGCCCGTGGACCGGCGGGGCGGCCAGCACCACCAGCTTGTCCACCCGATGAGGGAACAACAGGGCAAACTCGAGCGCCACCATCCCCCCCAGGCTCCCGCCGATCACCGTGACCCTCTCCACCCCCAGGAGGTCTAAGAGCCGAGCCTGGGCCCGGGCCAGGTCGCGGATGGTGAGGCGGGGAAAGGTTGGGCCGTAGGCCAGCCCGGTCTGGGGGTTAGGGGTGAGGGGCCCGGTGCTGCCATAGCAGCTCCCGATATGGTTGGCGCAGATCACGTAGTGCCGGGCTGGATCGAGGGGTCGGCCCGCGCCGACCAGTTCATCCCACCAGCCCTGGGGGCCAAAGGCCTGCTCGAGCGGGCTCAAGCCCTTGAACGCCAGCTCGCCGTAGGTTCCGGCCAGGTGGGCGCTCCCGGTGAGCGCGTGGAAGACCAGATAGGCGTTGTCCTTGTGGGCTCCCAGCTTTCCGTAGGTCTCGAAGCGCAGCCGCAGCTCGGGGAGGACTCCCCCGTGCTCGAGGGCGAAGTTGGCCTCTTGCAGGATGGCCGTGCAGGGGATGGGCTCTTGCGCGATGGGCTGGGGCATGGGCAGGCGCAAAATCGCCCCGTGCTCCCCCCACACCTCCCAGACGATGGGCTCCACCTGAATCCCCTCCTGTAGGGGGCCTAGTCCGCGGCCACCGAGGACTTGGCCCGCAGGGCTTGGGCCAGGTCGGCCTTGAGGTCCTCCAGCGCCTCCAGGCCCACACTGAGGCGCACCAGCTCCGGGCTGACCCCGGCCAGCACCTGCTCCTGGGGGCTGAGCTGGGAGTGGGTGGTGGAGGCCGGATGGATGGCCAGGGTACGGGTGTCGCCCACGTTGGCGAGGTGAGAGACGAGCTCGAGGCGGTTGATAAAGCCCTTAGCCGCCTCGTAGCCGCCCTTGAGCCCGAAGGTGAGCACCGCGCCGGGCTTGCCGCGGAAGTACTTCTGGGCCTTGGCGTAGCTGGGGTGGTCCTCCAGGCCGGGGTAGTTGACCCAGGCCACCTCGTCCTGCTCGCGCAGCCAGTGGGCCAGGGCCAGGGTGTTCTCGGTACTGCGCTCGGCCCGCAAGGAGAGGGTCTCCAGGCCCAGCAGCAGCACCCAGGCCTCAAAGGGGCCCAGGGCCTGGCCCTGGTCGCGCAGGCCGTCCACCCGGGCCTTGAGGATGAAGGCCAGGTTGCCGAAGGCCTTGGTCAGCTCGAGGCCGTGGTAGCCGGGCTGGGGCTGGGTCAGCAGCGGGTAGCGGCCGTTCTCCCAGTCGAAGTTCCCCCCGTCCACGATCAGCCCGGCGATGGCCGCCCCGTGCCCGCCGATCCACTTGGTGCCGGAGTGAAGGACCACGTGGGCCCCCCACTCCAGGGGGCGGAACAAGTAGCCCCCCTGCCCGAAGGTGTTGTCCACGAAGAGGGCGATGCCGCGTTCCTGGGCGGCCTGGGCGATGCTCTCGAAGTCGGGGATGTTGAGCGCGGGGTTCCCCACCGACTCCAGGTACCAGAAGCGGGTCTGGGCGTCGGTCTGGGCGATGAACTCCTCGGCGGTCTCGGCCCGGCTGGTGAAGCGGCTCTCGATGCCCAGCCGCGGCAAGGTCACCTTGAACTGGTTGATGCTCCCGCCGTAGAGGTTGGGCGTGCTGACGAAGTTATCCCCGGCTTGGGCCACGTTGGTGATGGCCAAAAACTGCGCGGCGTGCCCCGAGCTGGTAGCGAGCGCGGCAGCCCCGCCCTCCAAGGCCGCGATGCGCCGCTCGAGCACGTCGGTGGTGGGGTTCATGATGCGGGTGTAGATGTTCCCGAACTCCTGCAGCCCGAAGAGCCGCGCCGCGTGGTCGGCGTCTTTGAACTGGTAGCTGGTGGTGGCGTAGATGGGCACCTGGCGGGCCCCGGTGGTGGGGTCGGGCGAGTAACCGGCGTGGAGTTGCAGGGTCTCGAAGCTGAGCTTTTTCTCGGACATACTGGGCTCCTACCGCGTGGGGTTTGGGGCGCTCGAGCGGGCCGCGGTGGCCGAGGATGGGTCATCGGCTACGGGCTCCTCTGGTAGGAGTTGTGGTCTGGATGGACCAACGAAAACTCCCATCCCGATTCGTTCTCTTGACTGGTCGAATCTGGAAGGGAGTCACTGTGCCTAGCTCGTCCCTTCTCTCATCTTTCCCGGGCGTTTCCCCCGTCCGGGTCGGAATTGGCACCTTGGCTAGCCCATATCGGTGATGGGCGAATGGGCTTACCGGGTTGCCGCGACTTCATCGGGCCGAATCCCTCAGTCGCTCTGGATAAGAGAACGTACTCGTTTGTGGCCGCGCCCCGGCGCGGATAAGGGTGAGTTTAGGGGCTAGGGGGGGAAGCTGTCAAGCTCCGATACAATGCCAGGGTGCAGGTCCTGCTCTCCACCGTCATCCCGGTCGGTCTGATCGTGCTCATCGGTTTTTACGTGGGCAAGCGCTTCGACCTAGACCTACCGTCGCTCTCCAGGCTCAGCATCTACGTCCTGGTGCCCGCCCTCATCTTCGACGCGATGTACCGCGCCCAGCTCAGCGGGAGCAGCGTGGTCGGGCTGGGTCTGGCCTTCTTCATGGCCTACGGGGCCTTGTACGGGCTGACCCTGGGGATCGCTCGGGCGCTGGGGTTGAGCCGCGACCTGGAGAAAAGCCTGGTGACGATGGCGACCTTCCCCAACTCCGGCAACATGGGCTTGCCGATGGCCCAGTTCGCCTTCGGGGGGGCCGGGTACGAGCGGGCGGTGGTGGTCTTCGTGGCCTCGAGCGTGCTGATGTTCGGCCTGGGCCCGGCCTTCCTCAAGGGGGGAGGCTTGCTGCGGAGCCTGGCTTTCACCCTGCGGCTGCCGCTTTTTTGGGCCTTGGCGGCGGGGCTGGGGCTACGGGTGCTGGAGGCCCTCATTCCCCCACTGGGCGAGTTCATCCGGCAGACCAAGCTCGACCAGGGGGTTCGCCTCCTGGGACAGGCCTGTATCCCGGTGCTGCTGCTCTCCCTGGGGATGCAGATCGCCCGTAGCCCGCTGCCCTGGAAGGGGCCGGTGGGGACGGCTCGAGTGCTGGCCTTCGAGCTTCTGGGGAGCTTCCTGCGGCTTTTGGTGGCCCCGGCCCTGACCTACGGCGTGGGGCTTTTGCTCCAGCTCTCGCCGCTCGACCTCCAGGTGCTGGCCTTGCAAAGCGCCATGTCGGTGGCGGTGAACGCCTTCATGATGGTGCGCGAGTTCGGCGGGGATGCCGAGAAGACCGCCGGGGGCGTGGTGCTCTCGACGGTGCTGGCCTTCGTGACCATCCCGCTGGTGCTGTGGGCGGTGGGGGTGCGCTAAGGGCTCAGCGGTTCTGCGGCTCGAGGGGGGGGCGGGAGTCCACGAAGATGTCCACCCAGACCTTGGGGCCCCCGTTGCTGACCACCCCGCGCATACGACCGCTGATGATCCCGTCTGCGACCTCGAACTCCAGGCTCTTGGCCGAGCGCCACTCGGCGAGGTGGGCGCGGAAGTCGCTGCGGGAAATCTCCAGCGTGACCTTGTAGCCGTGCTGTAGTGGGCTGCGCGTACTCACTTCGAAGGCCTTGATGGTATCCATACCCCACTGTACGCCAGATCCCGAGCCGGGATTGTGCAATGCCCGAACTCGGGTCAGGGAGCCGAAGCGGGCGGGTTCGGGGCGGTGGGCACGGAGGGCGTACCCAGATCGAGCTGCAACACCACGGAACCCTCGAGCATCACCACCAGGCGATGGTAGTCAGGATTCTGTGCGGCCAGCGGCAACCGGGCCTCCAGCCACCCCGGCCCCTCTACCCACAAGGAGCGCTCGGCCAGCAGGGTTTCCTCCCGATACCACCTGAGCTCGATATAGCCGGGCTTGGGCATCCGGCGTACCTCGAGCCTGGCGATGACTTCCCGGTCGCCGGGCTCGAGGGTGCCAGAGATGCTGGGGCGATCCGGGAACGGGACCCGCTCCGGGGCCAGGGGCAAAAAGGTATAGCGGCACGAGGCCAGCGCCAAGGCCAGCGCCAGAATGGTCAGAACTCGAGTCAAAGCCCTTCTCCTGCGGTCACCAGGCTCAGCAAGGCCAGCGGGGCGGTCTCCGCCCGCAGGATACGCCGACCCAGTGTGACCGGGGTGAAGCCCCGCTCCGCCAAGATCTGAACCTCAGCCTCACTGAAGCCCCCCTCCGGCCCGGTCGCCAGCGCCACCGGCTGGCTCAGGTCGAGCACGTCCCGTACCCGCAGCGAGCTTCCCGGATGGGCCACCAAGCCCTGCTCAACCGGGGGGATGGCCCCCAGGGGTATCGGGGCCAGCACCTCGGGGACGGTGGTCCGCCCGGACTGCTTGGCCGCCTCGAGGGCCACCCGGCGCAAGCGCAGGAGCTTGCCCTCCCCTATCTCCTTGGCCACCGCGTGGAGGCTCACCAGCGGGACGATCCGGGTCACGCCGAGTTCGGTCGCAGCCCGCACCACGTCGGCCAGCCCGTCGCCTTTGAGCAAGGCCACGTAAAGCACCACCGGCAGGGGGGGCTCGCGGCCCGCGGGCCAGGTCTCGGTGACCTCGAGCTCCACCACCCCCCCCTCGACCCGGCGGACCACGGCCCGGCCCTCCCGGCCCTTGCCGTCGAAGACCGTGACGGCATCGCCCGGCCTGGCCCGGAGCACCTCGGCCAGGTGGCGAGCCTCCCGCCCGGTGAGGCTCAGGGTGGGCTGGAGCTGGGGAGCGTACGCGCGGTGCGGCCTCACGGCTTACGGTAGACGCGGTGCACCCACTCCCCCTCCTGGCGGCGGTGGAGGGGCGCGAAGCCCGCCGAGCGCATGGCCCCGTCCACCAAACCCTCGCGCTCGGAAAGGATCCCGGTCATGAGCATCAGGCCGCCCGGAGCCAGGTAGCGGGGATAGTCGGGGGCCAGGCGGGTGTGGAGTTCAGCGTAGAGGTTGGCGACGATGAGATCGAAGGGCCCCTGGGCATCCCCGAGCGTCCCCACGTAAAACTCCGGGCTCACCCCGTTGGCCGCAGCGTTCTCGCGGGCCTGGGGGATCACCGCCGGATCGTTGTCGATTCCCACCGCCCTAGCCCCCAGCACCTGCGCGGCGATGGCCAGAATCCCCGAACCGGTGCCCAGGTCCAGTACCCACATGTCCGGTCTGACCCGCTCGGCCAGGGCCTCCAAGGCCATGCGGGTGGTCTCGTGGTGGCCGGTGCCGAAGGCCATGCCGGGCTCGAGCAGGATTCTCCGCTCGGGGCCTTCCCAGTGGTGCCAAGGGGCCAGCACCACAAAGGGCCCGGCCCTCACGGGCTTGAGGTCGCGCCGCCAGGCCTCGAGCCAGTCGGTGTCGGGCAACTCGGCCCACTCGCCCGGTAAGGGCAGCTCGGTGCGCTGCGGGAAGTAGGCCCAGACTTCACCGGGGCGCTCCTCGAGGCCCCTTGCACCTAGGTCGAACAGCAGCGGCGAATAAGCATCCAGGGTCTCGAAATCCCCCTTCAAGCGAAACACATGCACACCCAAATCATACAAACCCGCCCTCTGCCCATCAGTGATGGACTCCGCCTTCACCGTGGACGTGCCCGTGCGCGGCTTCCTCCGGTTCGGCGGGGCGGACGCTATGGATGGTGAAGTCGTACTCCAAAACCTTCCCCGCCCACTGCGGATTCCCGTCCAGCACCACATCTTCCCCATCTACCAAAATCACGCGGTACAGCAGAGATTCACCATTCGGCGCGTCAGCCGTGAACGCATCGCCGACCTTGGGCGTTTCTGGAAGGTCGGAAACCTTGGCCTCGAGGCGTAACTTCGGGTCGTATGGCCCGTAAGCCCGCTCGGGTGGAACGGTGACTTTGTATTCCCCCGGAATCTTGCCGATGAGTTCGGCCTCGAGGCCCTTCGGCAAATCTCGAGCAAAACCGGTCAGGATAGTCATAGGGCGCTCGGTATAATCTACGATTTCCCCGTTTATGCGTAAGGTGTACTCGAGGCGAATCACGAAGTGCTGCTGAATCTTCATCGCCTTACGCTACCGCAAATGTAAACCTCCGCGCGGTGGAAAGCGTCGCGTGGGGTATCGTGATGGCTATGCAGTTCCAAAAGCGCACTCCCGTGAGCGTCATCGGCGGCTTTCTGGGCGCGGGCAAGACCACCCTCGTTAACCATCTGGTGAGCACCGCCGGACGCAAGTTCGGCATCATCGTCAATGAGTTCGGCGAGACCGGGATTGATGGCAGCCTGATTGAAAATGTAGACACCGACGGCATCGCCGAGCTTTCCAACGGCTGCTTGTGCTGCGTGGGCCGCGACGACCTGGTTTCGGCGATGTTCAAGATCATGTCCCGGAAGGACAAACCCGATTACCTCCTGATCGAGCTTTCCGGCCTGGCCGACCCGGTTCCGGTGGCCCAGACCGTAATGGACCCCTTCGCCCGCAATAAGTTCGAGCTAGACGGCATCGTCGGCGTAGCGGACGCGCGAAACTTGGAGCAGACCCTGCGTGACGGCCCGGAGGGCGCGGTGCAACTGGCCTACGCCAGCACGGTTGTGCTCAACAAAACCGACCTCGCCACGCCAGAGCAGGTCGAGAACGCCGAGAAACTCATCCGCCACATCAACCCACTGGCCGAAATCCAGCGCACCGACCACTCCAAAGCTGACCCGAACGCGTTATTGGGGCTCAAAGCGTTTGACCTCGAGTGGAAGCCCAAGAATTACGAGCACCAACACGCCAGCAACGTGCAGACCTTCACCCTAACCGCCGAACGCCCTCTGGAGCGGCAAAAGGTCAACGAGTTTATTGACGGCTACCTGATCTCACGGCCCAACGCGGTTTTCCGGGCCAAGGGTTTCCTCAACGTGAAGGGCTTCGACAAGCAGGTGCTGTTCCAGTCGGTGCGGGAGATTTTTAGCCTCGAGCAGTCCAAGGAACGGGCCGATGGCCCCTCGAGGCTCGTGGTTATCGGGCGCAGCCTGAACCAGTTCGAGTACGAGGAGGCGTTCCGGGCTGCACAGCAAAGGTAGCAATGAGCGACTCCAGGGCAGTCGTACGGCTTAGGTCCAACGTCGTACGCTAAAGGCTAAAAACCCGGCTCACCTCTAGGACGATGAAATCAAGAGATCAGAAGTCTTGTTCTGGACGTGAGGTGGTTTTGGACGTAAAGCGTAAGACGTACGACGCCTTTAGCTCTTCGCTCATTGCTCACCGCTCATCGCTATTCACTGCCCCAGCGGAATGCGATGGGTGAAGTTGACCTGATTGCCCTGGCGCACCCCGATCCACAGCACCTCGAGGGTGTTCGGCAAGGAAAACTCTAAGGTCGCCGGGCCGCTCAAGTTCTCCCAAAAGCGCGGTTCCTTGCCCACCGACAGGCTGTAGGCTCCGGCAGGCAGCGTAAACCGAACCAAGGTGCCGAGAACCTGGCTTCGTTCTACTCTGCTGGCTAAGCGAACCCCATGCTGACCGGGCTGAACCGCCCACCAGGTTTTGCCGTCGTAGAGGGCATAATCAGGCTTGGAGCCGGGGGGAAGCTCGAGCTTGGCGTTGAAAGAGGGCTCTAACGTGGTGTATAGCCCGCCCCCCACGAATACCCCCAGCGGGCCTGGGGCCGAGCCTTCGATGGCAAACACGTCGCACTCGGCAAAGGTCGGGGTGCGGGAAATCTGCGGATCAAAGGGTCGCCCGACAAAGTTCTGCACCACCATCACCTTGTCGCCCTTGCGAACTATTGCCACCCCTAAGTGGGTGAACTCCGGGCGCAGCAGGTTGGCGCGGTGGCCGGGGCTGTTCATCCAGCCGGTCAGCGAGCGGGCGGGGATTTCTTTGTCGGGGTAGCCCCGGAAGCTTGCCAGGTTTTCCCCGTCGGTGACTTCCAGCAGGCCCACAAGGCGCATCCTGTCTGCAGAGGAAAGACCCTCGGGGGTCTCGTGGGCGAAGTAGTTGCGGCTGAGCATGTCCTGGGCGTGCAGGGTGGCCGATTTGTAGGCCAGCGGGTCCCACTGCAACGGCTGGAGGCCGCGCTCCACCCGGATCTGGTTGGTGCGCTGCAAAACTTCAAGCTCCAAAGCACTCTGCGCCAGCGAAAAGGGGGCCAGCAAGCTCAGCAGCACCAGCGCGGTTTTCATCCCCTGCATCCTACGACTCAAACCCCCTTCCCAATGTTTATTTTGCGCATGAGAGACGGCTCTAAGCAACTCAGGAAGCTTGCTGTCAGGATGAAGGGATGCGCCCTCTACGAGTCCTGGTTTTCGCCCTCGTCCTCTCTTCCAACCCCCTCGTCTTCGCCCAAACCCGCGCCTTGCCCGCCTGCGCCAGCGTGAGCTTCGGCGTGCCGGGAACCGGCTTGAGCCCCACGGTTTTTCTACGGGCAGTGAACCGGATTCGCGCTACGCCCTGCCGCTGCCCCAACCAGGCGTTTCCAAAGGCGCTGCCTGCGCTCGTGTGGAACGCCAAGTTAGCCGAGGCCGCGCTGGGGCACAGCCGCGACATGCAGAGGAATAACTTCTTCTCCCACACCGGCTCGGACGGCTCTGACTTAGGGATTAGAGCGGCTCGAGCGGGTTATAGCTGGTCCGCTCTGGGGGAGAATATCGCGGGTGGGCAGACCACCATGACGGCGGTGCTGAAAGCGTGGCTAAGCAGCAAGTCGGGCCACTGCGAGGCGATGAAGGGTTCAGCCTACACCCAGATGGGTGCAGCGCTGGTAAAGGGCTCTGCGAGTAACACGCTTAAGACGTACTGGACACTAGATTTTGGCAGGCCGAGGTAATTCCCCACCCCCCTAGTAAGGGGGGCCATCTGAGGTCGCCAGAGGTCAGGTGCCCTAACCATAAACCTTGACGGATAGAGGATTTCTGCCGTGCCCATCCCCATGATTTGACGAACGGTGCGCGTAGGGACGACCGGCCCTGAGTACCGGCACAGGCCGCTTCTCCTGGCCGGGGGCCTGGTGGCCCTTCACGGTCGTACCTACATTTCCACAAGATGGACGGGTCGGGCGCCAAAAACGAATTCTGTCATACTCCGCGCGGGTGTAAAACATTACTCCACCGGGACCAGGCTGTACAAGAAGCTGTTGCTGAAGGGTTTGGACTCGAGCAGTCCGTTCACCTCGTCCAGTGTGACCGCCTCGACCCGCTCGGCGAGCTCGCTCAAGGGCTCGTAGCTGCGGTTGTAGACGTAGTTGAGGCCCATGCTGAAGAGGCGCTGCATGGGGGTTTCCCCGGCAAATACCATCCCCGTCGCCAGCTTGTTTTTGGCCGCGCGCAGCTCCCCTTCGGTGACACCATTCTGCTCGAGCCGCCCCAACTCCTCACGCAACACCGCCTTCACCGTTTCCTCGTTCTCGGGGTCGGTCTGGACGTACACGTAGAAAAGCCCAGCCCCATCAGATTCATCCGAACCCGCCGACACCGACTCGACCAAACCTTTGTCGGCGAGCGCCCAGTGGAGCCTGCTGTTGCCCTCCTCGGCGAGAATGTTGGCGAGGATGCTCGAGGCGTAGCGGCGCGGGTCCTGGGCCGCTACCCCCGGAGCCATCAAGGCCATGTAAACCTGGGTAGCCTTAGCATAGGGCTCGCGGAGTTCACCGATTCTGCTGTGAGGGACAGGATAATCTCGTGTAGCGATTCCGCCCTCCCAGTGGGCGGTTAGCAGGCGGACTTGTTCTAAGGTTCCTTCCCAATCTACCTTTCCTGCGAGTGCTAGCAACAAATTGGAAGGGGCATACCGGCGGGCGTGGTAATCGCGCATCTGCTCCAAGCTCAACTCGGTGATGGTCTGCGTGGTGCCCAGCACACTATTGCCCAGCGGATGCCCAGCAAAGTAGTGCTCCCGACCCCAGTCGAAAAGCATCGAGCCGGGGCGGTCTTTGTAGAGTTCGATCTCCTCGAGGATGACCTTCTTCTCCATCTCGAAGTCTTCGGGCCGTAGCGCAGGGCGCATCAAATCGGTCCACAGCTCGAGCAGCGCGGGCGCAAACTCCGGGAGCACTGCCCCATAGTAGACGGTATTTTCCTCGCTGGTATAAGCGTTGTACTGGGCGCCCAGCGCGTCAAACTCCAAGTTCACCCCGATAGGGTCGCGCTTATGGGTTCCTTTGAAGGTCATGTGCTCCAAGAAGTGCGACACCCCCGCGATTTCTGCCGTCTCGTCGCGGCTGCCGGTTTTGACGAAGTAGCCGAGCGCGGTGCTTTTGGCCTCGGGGTTGACTTCGGCGATGACGGTTAAACCGTTGTCCAGCACGGCTTGTTTGAACTCGATGTTAGCAATGGCCTTGGTCATGGTTTACCTCGGTTTAGCGATGAGCCGTAAGCAATGAGCGATGCGTCAGATCAAAAAGGCGAGAGACAAAGGGGAAAGGCAAGCCAAAAGCACATCCTGTCCTGGACGATGAAACCTCGACTCGAGATTCCCCATCCAGACGCGAGGTGTTTTAGCCTTCGACTTTAAGCTTTCAACCAACAGCGAGCAGAGCTCCCAGACCTTGGACTTTGTTTTTAGCTCATTGCTCATCGTTCATCGCTCATTGCTAAAGCCTTCGGGCCTAGCGTGCCGATCCAGGGGTTCCTATACGGACTCTCAGCCAAGTAGCGGTTGATACGGCTGGTGTCCACGGCGGCGATTTCGGCCTCGATCTCGTCCAGGGTGCGCACCCGACCTATCAAGTAGAGGTCCCTGGTGATGCTTCCCACCCTCGACCGCGCCGACTCCTCCCCCATCACCAGCGAGGTGCGCAGGCCGATTTTGGCCCGTTCCAACTCTTCCTCGCTCACGCCCTCCGCCAAGCGCTCGATTTCACCTTGCAACACGCGCAGGGTCTCGTCAGCACGGCTGGGCATGGTCCCGGCGTAGGCCGAGAGGTAGCTGTAGCCCTTGACCCCGTTCGGCGAAGCGTAGACCGAGTAGACCAGGCCGCGTTTCTCGCGTACCTCGGTGAAGAGGCGGCTG
>PSML01000052.1:0-18473 GCA_040290145.1 Meiothermus sp.
GTAGGTTCAGCTCCTGGACCTTCCTCCACGGCTCGAACCAGTGGAAGCGCCCGGCCCACTCGCCCCAGAAGCCCTCGGGGTCTTGCAGGCTGCGCCGATAGGTGCTGCGGTAGTCTTGCAGGTTGGCCTCTCGCCGCAAGGACTCGCTGGCCCAGACCACCTTGCTGTCCCCTGGAAGGGGGAGCTCCGGCTGGCTACCGCCGGGCAGGGCCGCCAGGGTCGGGGCTTGGGCCTCGGGTGGACGCACCGGGGCGCTGGCCTGGCTCACTTCCTGCACCGCCCGCAAGAGCCGGGTAAAGGCGTAGGGGAAGCGCCGCGAGGGCACCACCACCCCCAGCGACCCGATCACCCCTCCGTCCGGGCCGAAGATGGGGGCGGCCAGCCCGGAGAGGCCGAGGGCGTACTCCTCGAGCTCCACGGCAAAACCCATCTGCCGCACCCGCGCCAGCTCCTCGCGCAGGGCCAGGGGGTCGGTGAAGGTGTAGGGGGTGAGGGGGTGCAGCTCCCCCATCCGCTGGGTCAGCTCCTCTTTCGGTAGAAAGGCCAGGACTGCTTTTCCCAGCGCGAAGGCGTAAAAGGCCTCCTTGACCTGGCCTTCCAGCCCTTCGGGCTTGGGCAGCCCTTGGCGGCCCCGGGTAGCGAGCTCGAGCCCCCCCTCGGGGGTGAGCAAAGCCAGGTAGACCCGCTCCCGGGTGCGCAGGTAAAGCTCCTCGAGCGCGTCCTGCCACCGGGCCAAAGCATCGATTCTTCGGACGGGGGCGGCGGGGGAGAGGGCGGTTTTGCATATCCGGTAGCTGGCCCCCTCGCGCTGGGCGAAGCCCTCCGCGACCAGGCTGGCCAGCAGGGCATAGGCGGTGGAGAGGCTTTTGCCCAGCATCCGGGCCACCTCGCTGGCCTCGAGGCCCTCCGGATGGGCGGCCAGATAGGCCAGCACCCGCAAGGCTGCCTCCACCGTGCTAAGCCGCTTGCTTCGTCCCATTGCATTCTCGAGCTGCGCGTCCTCTGGCCGGTTCTGGCAAAGCTATCATGACCCCTGGCCTGTGGCAGCGTCAAGAAACCCCGGTTTTCCAATATTTTGCGAAAATCCCTGATTCTTGCAGCGGCGGGCCGAGCTTCCTAAGCTAAGGGCTGGGACTACGCACACAGTTGCGGCCAACGCCCGTAAAGCCCGTACCATCGGGGAACAGCCGGGAGGGTGACCATGGATCAAAACGCGGATCGGATCGAAGCGGTGCTCAAGGAGGAGCGGGTATTCTTCCCTTCGGAGGCCTTCAGGGGATCGGCCCTCATAGCTAGCCCCGAGGAGTACCAGGCTCTATACGAGCAGAGCCTCAGGGATCCCGAGGGTTTCTGGGGCCGCTTTGCCGGCGAGTTCCACTGGTTTGAGCCCTGGAAGAGGGTACTCGAGTGGAAGGCGCCCAACGCCCAATGGTTCGTGGGGGGGAAGACCAACCTGGCCTATAACGCCCTGGACCGCCAGCTCCAGACCCGCCGCAACAAGGCCGCCATCGTTTTCGAAGGCGAGCCCGGTGACGCTCGAGTGCTCACCTACCACGACCTGCACCGCGAGGTGAGCCAGTTCGCCAATGTGCTCAAAGGGCTGGGGGTCAAGAAGGGCGACCGGGTGACCATCTACTTGCCGATGATCCCCGAGGCCGCCATCGCCATGCTGGCCTGCGCCCGCATCGGGGCCATCCACAGTGTGGTCTTTGGAGGTTTCTCGGCCTCGGCTCTTGCCGGTCGCATCAACGATGCCCAGTCCACCGTGCTGGTCACCGCCGATGGCGGCTGGCGGCGGGGTGCGGTGGTGCCGCTCAAGGCCAACGCGGATGAAGCCTTGGCGGAAGCCGGGAGCATCCGACAGGTGGTGGTGGTCAAGCGCACCGGCCAGGACGTGCCCATGCTGCCGGGCCGCGACCACTGGTACCACGAGCTGATGGCCAATGCCTCTGACCGTTGCGAGGCCGAGCCTTTGGACTCTGAGGATCCCCTTTTCATCCTCTACACCTCGGGCTCTACCGGTAAGCCCAAGGGGGTGATGCACACCACGGCCGGTTACATGGTCTATATGGCCCTTACCTCCCGCTACATCTTCGACCTCAAAGAGACCGACACCTACTTCTGTACTGCCGATGTGGGCTGGGTCACCGGGCATAGCTACGTGGTGTACGGGCTCCTGCTGAACGGGGCCACCACGCTCATGTACGAGGGAGCCCCCAACTGGCCCGATGAGGGGCGCATCTGGAACATCATCGACAAATACGGGGTGAGCATCCTCTACACGGCCCCTACGGCCATCCGGGCCTTCATGAAGTGGGGGGAGCACTGGCCGCTCAAGTACCGGCTGGATAGCCTGCGGCTTTTGGGCACGGTGGGCGAACCCATCAATCCCGAGGCCTGGCTGTGGTACTACAACGTGATCGGCAAAGGCCGCTGCCCCATCGTGGATACCTGGTGGCAGACCGAGACCGGCGGGATCATGATCACCACCCTGCCGGGGGTGCACCCCATGAAACCCGGTCACGCCGGGAAGCCCTTCTTTGGGGTCGAGGCGGAAATCGTGGACACGGGCGGGCAGCCGATCAGAAGCCCCGACGAGGGCGGTCACCTGATCCTCAAGCGGCCCTGGCCCTCGATGCTCCGCACCGTCTGGGGGGACCCCGAGCGCTACGAGCGGCAGTACTGGAGCCAGTACCCCGGCAACTACTTCACCGGGGACGGGGCCCGCCGCGACGCGGATGGTTACTACCTGATCCTGGGGCGGGTGGACGACGTGCTGAACGTCTCCGGGCACCGCTTAGGCACCATGGAAGTGGAGAGCGCCTTGGTCTCCCACCCCGCGGTGGCCGAGGCCGCCGTGGTGGGCCGACCCGACCCCATAAAAGGGGAGGGGATCGTGGCCTTCGTAACCCTCAAGGCTGGGCAAGTGGCCTCGGAGGAGCTGAACAAGGAGATCAAAGCTCACGTGGTCAAAGCCATTGGGGCCATCGCCCGCCCGGACGAGATCCGCTTCACCGATGCCCTGCCCAAGACCCGCTCGGGCAAGATCATGCGGCGCTTGCTGCGCCAGATTGCGGCGGGGGAGACCGAGATCAAGGGCGATACCTCCACCCTCGAGGACCGCGGGGTGGTAGAGAAGCTCAAAGCGGGCCAATGACGAGCGCCCATCCCCACCCGATGGGATCCGGCGGCGTGGGCTGAAGGATGGCCCGGTGGCCCCTGGGCTCGAGCCTCCAGGGAGCCCACCGCCTCGGTCCAGGTCTCGAGCGGGAAAGCCCTGTCCTGGCCCGCTGCCACCCCGCCCCTATAATTGATAGTGTATTATCAGATGGTATGGCGGCGACCCCAGCGGTTCGGGTAGAGGACCTCAGCGTGCGCTTTGGCCAGTTTCAGGCGCTCCAGGACGTGAGCCTGGAGGCTCCCCAGGGCTCCTTCGTGGCCATCGTAGGGCCCAACGGGGCGGGGAAGAGCACCCTCTTGCGGGTGCTGTTGGGCTTGGTTCAGCCCGAAGAGGGCGGCTTCCAGCTTTTCGGTGGGCCGCTGGCTGCTCTGCCGCCGGAGCAGGTCGGATACGTGCCCCAGGTCAAGAACTTTGACCGCAGCTTTCCCGCCTTAGCCCTCGAGCTGGTGGTGTCGGGGATTCGCCGGGCCTGGCCGTTTTGGGTCACCTCCCCCGAGCGCCAGATCGCCAGGGAGGCGCTCGAGCAGGTGGGGGCTTCCCGGCTGGAAAACCGCTCGCTGGGACAGCTCTCCGGCGGCGAACTGCAAAGGGTCTACCTGGCCCGCGCATTGGTGCACAAACCCAAGCTGCTCCTGCTCGACGAGCCTGCCACTGGGGTGGATGCGGTAGGGGAGGCGGATCTCTACCGCCACCTCGAGGCTTACCAGCAGCGCTCGGGGGCCACCATCCTGATGATCACCCACGACTGGGAAGCGGCCCATCACCACGCCACCCACGTGCTGCTGCTCAACCACCGGGTGATTGGCTTTGGTCCGCCTCTACAGGTGCTCTGCCCGGAGTGTCTGAGCCGGGCCTTTGGTCATGTGGGTCATGCCCACCTGGGGGTGCGGATTCCCTAATGCTCGAGGCCCTCTCCCTACCCTTCTTCCAACGCGCCCTGCTGGCCGGGGTACTGGTGGGCGCTTTTATCAGCTATTACGCCCCCTTCGTGGTGCAGCGCAAGCTCTCCTTTCTCTCGCACGGGTTGGCCCACGCCGCCTTCGGCGGGGTGGCGATTGCCCTGTTCTTCAATACCGAGCCGCTGTGGATAGCCTTGCCCTTTACCGTGTTGGTGGCCTTGGGGATCACCTGGGTGCGCTCGAGGACCGGCCTGGCGGAAGACTCGGCCATCGGCATCTTCCTCGCGCTGGCCCTGGCTTTGGGTATCCTGATCCTCTCCTTCCGTACCAGCTATGCCGCCGAAGCCCTGGCCTATCTCTTTGGCTCGCTGCTCACCGTCACCCCCACCGACCTCTGGATCGCGCTGGGGGTGCTGGCCCTGACCCTAGCCCTGCTCCCCTTCTGGGGCCGCTGGGCCTACGCCACCTTCGACCGCGACCTGGCCCTGGCCGATCGCCGCCGGGTGCTGACCCAGGACTATCTCCTCTCGGCGCTGGTTGCAGCGGCTACCGTGGTGGCGGTAAAGGTGGTGGGGGCTTTGTTGGTGGGGGCTTTTTTGGTGATTCCAGCGGCCACCGCCCGGTTGTGGAGCCGCACCTTTAGCGCCATGACGCTGCTCTCGGTGGCGCTGGGAGTGGCCACGGCCTTGGCCGGCCTGGTCTTGTCCTACCTGTTCGATGTCCCTAGCGGGGCCAGCATCGTGCTCGTACAGGCCGCGATCTTCGCCCTAGCTTTGGCTACCGGGCGGCGCGAACAAGCCGGGTGAGTTGAACCGAGGGGCCTAAACCTACAATTGTCAGGTGGTTTATACGGGATTATACTGGGGCCATGTGGGTCTCTACCAAATCTCAGTACGGCCTGCGGGCGCTCGTGGAGATCGGGCTGCGCGCTCCGGAGGCGGTTCCGCTTAAAGATGTGGCCGAGGCCCAGGGCATCAGCCAACACTACCTCGAGCAGATCGCCGCGCAACTGCGCCGCGCAGGGTTTATCCGCAGCGTGCGGGGAGCCAAGGGCGGGTATAGGCTGGGCAAGCCGAGCCACAAGCTCACCGCACTGGAGGTCGTGGAGGCGCTCGAGGGCAGCCTGGCCCCGGTCACCTGCCTCGACGACCCCGAGTCTTGCTACCACACCGGGCACTGCTCCACCGAAGCCCTCTGGAAGCGGGTGGACTTGGCGATGCGCGGCGTGCTGGGCAACACCTCGCTGGAGGATCTGATCGAGCAGCGCCGGGCCATCGAGGCCCGCAAACTCCTCCAGATTGAGCCCCCGGGGCTTGCCTCTAGCGCCCGACAATGATCTATCTGGATTACGCCGCCACCACTCCGCTCGACCCCGAGGTGAAGGCCGCGATGGAGCGGGCCTTTGCAGCTTGGGGCAACCCCAGCTCGCTGCACGCTGAGGGGCGGGGGGCCAAGGCGCTGCTCGAGGAGTCCCGTGAGCGGGTGGCGGGGGCTATCGGGGCCCGCCCCCGCGAGGTTGTCTTCACCTCCGGCGGCTCGGAGGCGGACGCGCTGGCCATCCTGGGCTACGCCCTGGCCCAGGGCCAGGGCCACCTGGTCAGCACCCAGGTCGAGCACTCGGCGGTGCTCACCGCGCTGCGGGGCCTCGAGCGCCTGGGATACGCAGTGACGTACCTCGAGCCGGAGCCCCGCACCGGCCTGGTCTACCCCGAGCAGGTCGCCCAGGCCCTGCGCCCCGATACCCGGTTGGTCAGCGTGATGACCGCCAACAACGAGCTCGGCACCCTCTACCCGGTTCGCCAGATCGCCGCGGTCTGCCAGGCCCGGGGGGTCGCCTTCCACACCGACGCGGTGCAGGCTGCGGGGACCATCCCGCTCAACGTCCAAGAGCTCGGGGTGGATATGCTCTCCCTGGCGGCGCACAAGTTCTACGGCCCCAAGGGAGCCGGGGCTTTGTACTTGCGCAGGGGGCTCGAGCTTTTTCCCATCGCTCCCGGCAAACAGGAGCAGGGCCTGCGGGGCGGCACCGAGAACCTGCCTGCCGTGTATGGAATGGCCTTAGCCCTCGAGAAATCGGTCCGGCTCATCCCCGAGGAAGCCCCGCGGCTTTTGGCCCTGCGCAAGCGGCTCGAGACGGCCCTCCTGGCCCTTCCGGGCGTGGAACTCAACGGCCACCCCACCCAGCGCAGCCCCAAACACGTCAACGTCACCGCCCTGGGTGCGGATGGGGAAGGCCTGCTGCTCAACCTCGACCTGATGGGGGTGTGTGCCTCCTCGGGATCGGCGTGCAGCTCGGGGAGCCTCGAGCCCTCCCACGTCCTCACCGCCATCGGGCGGAGCCGGCCAGAGGCCCGGGCCTCGGTGCGGTTTAGCCTGGGTCGCTACACCACCGAGGCCGAGATAGACCGGGCGGCGAAGGCGTTCGCGGAAGCGGTAGGGCGCTCGAGGATGGCTCGCTTCCCATAGCGTCGCGGGGCTGGCCCAACTGGTGTAGACCAGGCCCAAACGCCGTCAGGAAATCTCAACGACGGGATCCAGAGGACCTCGCTCGAGGTCGGGGCAACCCCAAGGCCGTGCTCGAGGGGCCGCGAGACCTTCTAGGACGACCTCTACGCGGAGGACTCCCCCAAAGTTCAAGGAAAAGCTGGGCGATTGGTCAGCTCGAGACCTTGGCTTGCGCCTTCACTGCCTCGTCGCGTAGTTGCCGCCGCAAGATCTTGCCCACCGCCGACTTGGGCAGCTCCGAGCGGAACTCGATGATGCGGGGGATTTTGAAGGCGGCCAGGTTCTCGCGACAGTACCGCTCGAGTTCGGCCTGGCTGAGGCTCATCCCCGGCTTGAGCACGATATAGGCCGCCACCGTCTCGCCGCGGTAAGCATCGGGCACCCCTACCACGCAGGCTTCCTGGATGGCCGGGTGGGCGTACAAGACCTCTTCCACCTCGCGCGGGTAGATGTTGTATCCGCCTGCGATGATCACATCCTTCTTGCGGTCCACGATGTAGAAGTAGCCGTCCTCGTCCATCTTGGCCATGTCGCCGGTGAGGAGCCAGTCGATGACCAGGGTTTTGGCGGTCTCCTCGGGACGGTTCCAGTAGCCCTTCATCACATTGGGGCCACGCACCGCCAGCTCTCCGACCTCGCCGGGGGGAAGCTCCTGCATGTCGGGCCCCAGGATCTTGGCATCAACCCCAGGTAAGGGTAAGCCTACGCTGCCTTTCTTGCGCAACCCGGAGACCGGGTTGGAGTGGGTCACGGGGGCGGCTTCGGTGAGACCATATCCCTCGAGCAGCTTGCCCCCGGTGAGCTGCTCGAAGCGCTCCATCACCTCCAAAGGGAGCGGGGCCGAGCCCGAATTACAGATGCGGACCGTGCCTATTTTGCGGTTTTGGATGCCGGGGAAGTGGTTGAAGGCGTTGTATAGCGTCGGTACCCCGGGGAAGTGGGTCACCCCGTGCTTCTCGATGGCCTCGATGCAGGGGCCTACCTCGGGGCGCGGCAACAGCACGATCTTGTACCCGAGGGCCAGGCCGAAGTTCATGGCCACGGTCATCCCGTAGACGTGGAAGAAGGGGATAGCCCCCAGCATCACGCCCCGGCCCTCGAGCTTCTGGCTCTCAGGGGACCAGGCCATGGTCTGGTAGGTGTTGGCCACCAGGTTGCGGTGGGTGAGCATGGCCCCCTTGGAGACCCCGGTGGTCCCACCGGTGTACTGCAGCAGCGCTACGTCGTCGGGGGCCGACTCCGCCGGCTGGGCGATGGGGGGATAGGAGCGCAGGAGGGTCTTGAGGTCGAGGCGCCGGGGGTCTTTGGGCAGGTTGACCCAGCGCTTCTCGCGGCGCATCTTGATCGGGTAGAGCAGGTTTTTGGGGAAGGGCAGGTAGTCCTGCACCCCGCTGGTGATGACCCGCCGCACCGGGACTTCCCCGGCTATCTCGGCGTAGCGGGGCCACAGCAGGTCAAGGATCACCAGGGTCTCGGCCCCGGCGTCCACCAGTTGGTGATGCAGTTCGCGGGGGGTGTAGAGCGGGTTTACATTCACCGCGATGCCGCCGGCCAGCAGTGTGCCATAGAAGGCGATCACGAAGGCCGGGGTGTTGGGTAGCATGACGGCCACCCGGTCACCCGGCCCCACCCCCTGGGCGCGCAGAGCCTCGGCGAAACGGCGAGCGGCTTCCCAGAGCTCTTTGTAGCTCAGGGTCTTACCTAGGAACTCCAAGGCCACCTGCTCGGGGTAGCGGTTTGCGCTCCCCTCGAGCAGCCGCCACAGTGGGACTTCGGGGTACTCGATGTCTTTGGGGACGCCGGGGTCGTAGTGTTTTAACCAGGGACGTTCCATTTGCTCCTCCATCTTTGGCCTGACCGTACCCTCAAGCTTAGGAAAAATTTATACCAAGTTCAAGAGCCGCCGCGGTTTTCCACGTGGGGAAGCCTACATCGGGGGCTGCCTTGGTGTGCCAAAATGTCTTTGGGGGGTTCGGAGGTGGCGGTGCAGTCCAGCACAGGAGGGGACCGGATGCGCTTTCACGACCGGGTCCAGGCGGCCTGGCGGTTGGTGGAGGCCCTGCGGCCTTTGGGTCTGGAGCGCCCGGTGATCCTGGGGATTCCCCGGGGCGGGGTGGTGCTGGCGGACATTCTGGCCCGGGCCTTGGGGGGCACTGCAGATGTGGTCTTCGCCCGCAAGATCGGGGCTCCCGGACACCAGGAGTTCGCCCTGGGGGCGGTGGGGGAGGACGGTTCGATCTACCTGCAACCCTACGCCCACCACTACGCGAGCCCGGCCTACCTCGAGGCCGAGGCCCAGCGCCAGCAGGCGGTGATCGCCGAGCGGGCCAAGCGCTACCGTGCGGTGCGGCCCAAGGTTGCGCTCGGTGGCCGCGACGTGGTGATCGTAGATGACGGTATCGCCACCGGCAGCACGGTCGAAGCCGCGATCCAGGCGGTGAGGGCCGAGCAGCCCCGGCGGCTGATCGTCGCCGTCCCGGTGGCCCCTCCGGAAGCCCTCGAGCGCCTCCAGGGACAGGCTGAGGTGGTCTGCCTGTCCACCCCGGTCCCTTTTGGGGCGGTAGGGGCGTTTTATCAGGAATTCCCTCAGGTCTCCGACCAAGAGGTCTTGGAAAGGCTTTCGGGATGGGCGAGCCTCTAACCTTCCCTGCGGCGCGGGCCGTAGACCTCCCGCAAAAACCCCTCGGCCTCTGCGCGGCTTTGCACCTCGCCCAAGGCCTGGGCCTCGAGCAGAGCCGCCAAGGCCTGCCCCACCTGGGGGCCGGGCTCGAGGTCCAGCAGCTGCATCACCTCCCGCCCGTCCAGGAGCGGTTTGGGGGCCGCCGTACCCTCCGGCAGGGATTGGATGGCCTGGAGCCTTTCCCGAAGCCCCTGCATCCGCTCGCGGTAGCCCAGGATCCCCGCCATATCCGCCATCTGCAACCAGATCAGCCCAGGCAGCTCCTTCCGGCGGCGGTGGAGGAAGCGACGCAGCTCGCGGCCTCCCTGGGGCGGGTGTTGCATGTGCAGCCGGACCAGTCGAGCGGCCTGCTCGACCCGCTCACCCGGCTGACGCAGCCGGGTGAGGATCTGCCGGGTCAGTTCGGCCCCTAGCTCATCATGGCGGTAAAAGGTGTAGCGCCCCTTGTCCGGGCTCCACTGGCGGGTCTGGGGCTTGGCCACATCGTGCAGGAGGGCCGCCCAGCGCAAGGCGGGGTCGGCTTGGGGGAAGAGCAGGATCAGTTGGGCCAGCACCTCGAGCGAGTGCCGCCACACGTCCAGATGGTGCGCCCCCTGCTGCTCGACCCCGATCCCCGCCGCCAGCTCAGGCAGATAGACCCCCAGCAGCCCCAGCCGCTCCAGCCGGTGCAGGGCCAGGGCCGCCGAGGGATGCAAGAGGATACGGTTCAGCTCCTCCGCCACCCGCTCCCAGGCGGGCAGGGAGCGGGTTTCCCTCAGGTGCTGGGCGTGCTCGCGCACCCAGCCCTCGGTCTGGGGCTCGAGCCGCAGGCCAGCGGTGACCGATAGCCGAACCGCGCGGAGCGAGCGCAGGGGGTCATCCCAGAGGTTTGCCTTGCGGATGGCCCTCAAGAGGCGGTGCTCGAGGTCGTATCGGGCGATGGCTGGCCCCACCACGACCCCCCTTGGACTCACCGCCAGGGCGTTGAGGGTGAAGTCCCGGCGGAGCAGGTCAGCTTCCAGCCCGTGGGGCATAGGGGCGTAGTCATACGTTTGGCCCGACGCCGCGACCCGCCAGAGGCCGCGCCCCGGGTCGAGCAAGAAGGCCCCCCCGCCCAGCCGGTCGGCCAGGGCCCGGGCCGACCGCTCCGGCTCCGGCACCACGAAATCGAGATCCTTCGGCCGGTTTCCCAAGAGCAGATCCCGCACCGCGCCGCCCACCAGGTATCCTTGGGTGGGGAAGGGAAGATGGGGCAGATGAACCGTGCGGATGGCCACCAGCACCCCCTCATTATCGGCCTCACCGGCAGCATCGGTAGCGGGAAGAGCACCGTATCGGCCCTGCTGCGGGAGCTGGGGGCGGTGGTGCTCGACGCGGACGCCTACGCCAGAGAGGCCGCCGAGGCGCTCCAGCCGGAGATCTGCGGGTTGTTCCCCGAGGCCTGTGAGGCGGGTTGGCTGGACCGCCGTAAGCTCGGCCAGGTGGTGTTTGCCGACCTCGAGGCTAAGCGCAGGCTCGAGGCCCTCATCCACCCTTACGTGCGCCGCCGGATGCTTGAGGATACCCAAAGGGCCCTGGAGGCCGGGGACCGGGTGATCGTCCACGACATCCCCCTGCTCTTCGAGGCGGGGCGGGAGGGGGATTTTTCGGGGGTGCTGGTGGTAGCGGCCCCGGGCGAGCTCCGTTTGCAGCGGGTCATGTCCCGCAGTGGCCTGAGCCGGGAAGAGGTGCTGGCTCGAGACGCCAACCAGATGCCCCAAGACGAGAAGATCCTTCGCGCGACCTGGGTCATTTGGAACGATGGGGATCTGGCCACCTTGCGCGAACGTGTGAAGGACTGGTACACCAGGGTCACCCCATCCTCGAGCCCGCCGATGAGCGGTGGGCGATAAGCGACCCTATTGACTTTCCGCCCCCGACATCGGACGGTAGACGCACATGAAGCTCGTACATGACTGGCTTGGCCCCCTGGAGCTGCCCGATGAGCCCCGCCGCATCGTCTCGCTGGCTCCCAACGCCACCGATGCCCTTTTCGCGCTGGGGCTGGGGGAGCGCTTGGTGGGCCGCAGCGCCTTCTGTTACCGTCCCGCCGAGACCCTGGGATTGCCGGTGGTCTCGAGCTACACCCGGGTCCGCTGGGAACTCCTCAAGGGCCTGCAGCCCGACCTGGTGCTCATCAGCACCGGGGTGCAGCGCGATCTGCTCCACGAGCTATACCGAGGGGGAATCCCCGTCTTTCCCCTGCCGCTGCCCCAGAGCCCTTACGGCATCCTCGAGAACCTGATCCTGCTGGGTGAGCTGCTGGGGGTGGGGGAGCGGGCCAGCCGGCTCGCCGCTCACCTGGCCGAGCGCTACCAACGGCTTTACGAAGCGTTGCCCCCCTTGCGGGTCTATCTCGAGTTCGACCTGGGCGGCCCGATCACAGTGGGGCGGGGGAGCTACGTGGGCGAGGCCTTGCGGCACCTGGGCCTGGTCAACGTGTACGCTCAACACCCCTCGAGCTACTTCACCCCGAACCTGGAGGAAGTGCCCTCCCTGCTCCCGCAGTTGGTGATCTACGAGCCCAAACCAGGGCGCAGCCGAGCCCGGGAGCGGGCCGAAGCGCTGATGCGCGAGCGGGGGTGGGGGGTTGCGCTGGTGGCGACCGGAGGGGACGAACTGGCCCACTACGGGCCGCGCTTCTTCGATTACCTAGAAGGGCTCGAGCGCCAGATCGAGCGGCTGGAGATCTAGGGTCTGGCTGCGGCGTCCTCATGCAGCCTCGGGGTTTTCTCGGGTACGATCCGCTGGGGTATTGTGCGTGCTCAACGACCCGAGAAGCTTGCTCCATCTGATCCTGACCCTCGGTCTTATCCTCGCAGGTTTGGCTCCGGCGGCCCCTGCCCCAAGTGGCCCCGCACGCCCGGTCAACCTCTGTCTAGCCCCCCCGCCCGCCACCTTCGGCACCCCCCCCAGGCCCCTTACCGGTTATTCCGATGGGGCCCTCGAGCCCTTCGACCGGGCCATGACCCGGCTGCTGGAGCGCTACCGGATCCCGGGTGCAAGCCTTGCGGTGAGCAGGGACGGGCGGCTCTTGCTGGCCCGGGGGTATGGCTGGGCTGATGTGGAAGCCCAAGAACCCGTACGCCCGAACTCCCTCTTCCGTATCGGCAGCATCACCAAGCCGATCACCGCGGTAGCGGTGCTGCACCTGGGCGAAAGCCGGGTGCGGCAGGGGCTTTACCCCAACCTGAGCGCGTTCTTGGACGCCAAGGTGTATGGGCTGCTGGGGCTCGAGCCCTACGGCGGCAAGCTCAAAGACCCGCGCATCGCGGAGATCACCGTGCGCGACCTCTTGCAGCACTCGGCGGGCTGGAACCGCAGCGTAGCCGGCGATCCCATGTTCCGCCCCACCCTGACCTACGTGGCGCGGGTGTTGGGCACCGGCGAGGCCATGCCCAGCCAGCTCCTCATCGAGTACGCGCTCTCGCGCCGCCTGAGCTTCGCGCCGGGAACCTTCTCGGCCTACTCAAACCTGGGCTACGCCATCTTAGGCCAGCTGGTCGAGCGCCTGAGCGCTCAGAGCTATGCCGCTTACCTGAAGGGGATGCTCAGCCAGATGGGCATCCACCACATCCAGCCGGGCAAAACCCAGCTCAAAGACCGGCTGCCCGGCGAGGTCAAGTACTACGACTTCCCCCAGGCTCCGCCGGTCCAATCCATCCTGGACGGATCCCAGGTGCCTCGCCCCTACGGCGATTTCTACCTCGAGGCCCACGCTGCCGACGGCGGGCTGGTGGCCTCGGCGCCGGAGTTGGTGAAGTTCGTGGCGGTGCTCGAGGGCCACCGCCCGGAGGCCTCCCCCATCTCCCCCGAGGCCCGCAGGGTTATGCTCGAGCGGCCCGCCCTGCCGCAGTACCAGGGCTCGAAGGTCTATTACGCCCTGGGCTGGAGCGTGCGCCCCAAGGAGAACGGCCTGATGTGGTCGCACGACGGGGCCTTGGCCGGAACCCGTACCCTGTTGTTGCGCCTGCCGGACGACACGGTGATCGCGGCCCTCTTCAATAGCCGCCCTTGGAACGACTGGAGCTTCATCGCCGACCTCAAAAACTCACTGCTGAGTGCGGCCGAGCAGGTCACCCGCTGGCCCGATTACGACTGCTTCTGACCCCCAGCGTATCCGGGGTGTGAAAGGCCGGGCCTGGGGTGGGATCGGAGGTAACGCCCAAGGTCTGCCCGACCCTGCCCACATAGGGTCAGAGGGACATGTGAGGGGGCCATCCTCGAGATCGCCCGCTCCCCGGAGGGCCCGGTTTTCTGGCTTTTTTGTGCCCCCTACTGGGTCAAGCCCGAGGCTGTCCGCCTGATTCCACCCTGGACCGAAGCGGCCTGAACCGGCGCGCCCCTTTTTGGTCCGAGGGTTGCTTTTTTGACCGCTTCGAGGTTTGGCCCGCGCAGTAGGCGGACTGGCCAAAGTGAGGATTCGACTGTAGATCCAGATGCACCTCAAGGAAGCCGCTGCGGCAATATATACCGGCTTCCCGGTTGCGCCAATGGTGTAGCCAACGCCGTATCGAAGGGGCCCGGCCTGTTGGAGGGCCCGCTGGCTGGATGAATCGGACGCATCGAGGTTCAAGGCCGGTCTGGGGCAGGGCATAGGTTTGGGGGCTCCTGCTGACCGGGGCGACCCGTCACGCCCGAACCTCGCGGCGCTGGAATAGCACGTAGGCTAGGGCGAACAGCAACAGCGTGAAGGCGATCAGCCCGGTGAGCTGGGGCCAGGCCAGCATAAAGCTCTGCCCCAGATCCAGAGGGGCGCCGAGCACCGCGCCCTCGAGCTGGCTGAAAAGCACGGGCCCTAAGCTGCGCACCCCCGGATTGAGCAAGGCCTGGATGGCCTCGGCATACAGGGTGTTGGGCGAGAGTCGAGAGAAGGCCAGCAAGGCCTGGACCCGCCGCAGCTCGCTTTCGGGATCGGAAGGGTCTGGAGGGGCTACGGCCTGGGCTAGGAGCTGGGCCAGGATCCCCCAGAACAGGGCAAAAAAGAGCCACACCGCGATGGCGGCCAAGGCCGACGTAGCGGAGTTGCGGAACAGCACCGAGAAGACCAGGGCCACTCCCAGCCAGACCCCGGTGTAGGCCAGCGTGGCCAGAAAGAACAACAAGGCCCGCCCCACCTCTTCGCCGCTAGGGGGTACTCCCAAAAACAGCAGGCTGAGACCCACCACCAGCAAAAACAGCGCGAACAGCACCAGCCCCAGCGTAGCCAGTCCAGCTAAGAACTTCCCCGAGAGCAAAGCGTCGCGATAGATGGGTTGAGCCAGCACCCGGGAGAGGGTGTTGCGGCTGTACTCGCCGTTGACCGCGTCGAAGGCCAGGGCGATGGCCGCCAGGGGCAAGAATAAGCTCAAAAAGGACACGAAGGAGGGCAAGGGGTCTTGGGTTGCGGTGAACACCTTGAGCAGCAAGAAGGGATCCTCCCCCACAGTCTGGCGCAAGGTCTGGGCGCTGGCGTACACCGCGCCGATGGCGCAGAGAAAGATCAGACCCTCGAGCAGCCGCATGCGCACGCTGGAGAGTTGGTCAGCCATCTCCTTGAGGAATACTGCCCACAAGCCCACCCAGGGCGAACCCTCGCGGGTCGCGCGCGGCCTCGATGGGCTAAGCCGCATGGCGCACCTCCTGGAAGTAGCGGGCGTAGACCTCGTCCAGACTAGGCTGCTCCAGCCCCAGCGAGCGCAGCTCGGCTCCTGCCGACAGTACGGCCTGAGCCACCTGGGGCCGGATATCCTCCGCCGCCTCGAGGCGTATTTTTGGACCGGCCTGCGAGTTTACCCGGCTCACCCCGGGAAGCACGCGGAGGGCTTCCAGGAGACCCTCCAGCGGGCTGACCTCCCGGCTGGGGAAGGTCACCTCGAGGTGAATCCGGTAGGCCCCGCCCAATACCTGCCGGGCTAGGGCGCTTACGCTGCCCTCCAGCACCAGCTGGCCCCGGTGGAACAGGCCCACACGGTCGCAGATGGCCTGCACCTGGTGCAACAGGTGGGAGCAGAGCAGCACCGTGATCCCTTCGGCCTTGAGGCTTGCGATCATCTGCAAGAACTCCTGGGCGGCCTCGGGGTCGAGGCCCAGGGTGGGTTCGTCCAGGATCACCACCTGGGGATCTTTCATGAGCACCTCGGCCAGCCCCAGGCGCTGGCGCATCCCCCGCGAGAAGGTGGAGACCGCTCGGTGGGCGGCCTCGGTCAGGCCCATCCTCTCGAGCGCCTGGCCTATTCGCCGCTCGGCCTCGAGGCGCGGCAGGCCGTTCAGCCGAGCGATGTACCGCAGGTTCTCCCAGGCCGTGAGCTCGCCGTAAAAGCCCACCGAGTCGGGCAGGTAGCCCACCCGCCGCTTGAGCGAGAGCGGCTCGCGCACCGGGTCAAAGCCCAGTACCCGGGCCCAGCCTGCGCTGGGCTCGGTCAGCCCCAAGAGCATCAAGATGGTGGTGGTCTTGCCCGAGCCGTTGGGCCCCAAAAGGCCGTAGACCTCACCGGCCTCGATGCTCAGGCTGAGGTCTTGCACGGCCACTATCTGGCCGTAGCGTTTGGTCAGGTGGTGGGTTTGAATGACCATGCCCCCTCCCCAAGCGCTAGCGGCGGCCATAGCGGGACACCGCAAAGCCCACCACCCCCACCGCCACCGCCACCAGGATCACCCCCACCACCCCCCATAAGGTGGAGGTTCGCACCGTGACCCGGTAATCGGCAGAGCTCGAAGCGCTCCCTGCCGAGGCACTTAGGGTGAGCATGTAATCCCCGGCCACGGCCCTGGGCGAGGGCTTGATCCGGGCGGTGACCTGGGATTGCTGCCCCGGAGCGAGGGCATCGAGTTTGTCTGGCTCGAACTTGACCTCCCACCCGGAGGGCTCGCTGGACGAGAGGCTCACCGCTTCTGCCGGGGCACTGCCGGTGTTCTTGACCACCAGCTTGACCGGGTTCTCCTGGCCGGCATAGGCCTGGCCGGAGAGCCGCCCGTCCGGGGTGGTGAGGCTGAGCTGGGGCTGGCCGGTGACGTCGAGCTCGACTACCCGCTCGGCCTTGACCCCCCCGGCCAGGGCCCGCAAGGTCACCGCGTAGCGCTTGGCCTGCACGTTTTGTGGCAGCGAGACCTGCACATCGAGATCTTTGGACTCCCCGGCCTTGACCGGCAGGCTGGTCACCTCCTGGCTGCCGAAGGAGGGGGTGAAGCTCACCCGAAAGTCCTGGGGGGCGTCGGCCTCGAGGGTGACCAGCAGGTCCTGGTCGCCCTCATTCTTGAGGGTCACCCGGTAGCGGAAGCTGGCTGAGGGGGGCCCTTTCAGAACCGGCAGCTCGGTCTCCAGGCTGAGCCGCTTGGGCAGGGCCTGCCCCAGCGTGAGGGCGATGGGCAGTTCAGCCTGGGCGTCTTGGCCACGGGCCAACAGGCGAAAGCGGTAGGTACCGGGTTTGGGATTGGGGGGAGGCTCGAGCTGAAGGGTGAGATTTTGCTCTGCCCCAGGCAGCACGTAGACCGCGCTCACCACCCGGCCCCCGCCCAGCAGGTTGGCCTTCCAGCCGGGTGAGGCCGACTGTACCTGCACCTCGACAGTTTGTGGCCTCAGGTCGAAACCTTTGAGGCTGATGGGTAGGGTGATGGTCTCCCCAGCCTGCACGCTCTGGCTGGGATAGGGGGTGTAAAGCGCTAGACCACGGAAGCCTTGTGCCAAGCCCACCAAGCCAAGCAAGAGTGCGGATGCAGCCAACCTACGCAGCATTCTTCCACCTCTGCGCGTTGTTTCTAGGGTGGATGTTAGGGCAAGAACATTAAATCTAAATGAAATCCATAAGCATATTTGATAAAATTAGACTAAAGTTTTGTGCAAAGAGCTTGGGGCTGAGGGACCTGTCTGCACGGCCGGTGGGGGTGTCGGAGCCTGTCGAATGAACTACAAAACTCATATCTCTTGACAATACTCTGCTCAAGTGCTAGGGATAAGGCTTGGGAGGAGTTGGTTATGACGGGCAATCCGGGTAGACTGCACGCGCTGGAGGAGCGCTTTGCCGCGCTCGAGGCCGAGCTACAGGCCTCCCCCGAGAAGGAGGCCATCTCGCTGCTGCATGGCATGCTGCAAGAGCTGTGGCGCCGGGTCGAGGCCCCTGCGCCCGCGCCGGGCGGTCTGGGGCTCGAGGATATCCGCAACCTCTACACCCGCGCGCCCAAGATGGAAGGGCCCGCCATGACCACCCCGCTGCCGGAGGGCACGATGGCCCCGGACTTCGCCCTGCCCGACGCCAATGGCCAGCTGGTGCGGCTTTCCGAGTTGAGGGGGCAGCCGGTGGTGTTGGTCTTCTACCCCCTCGACTGGAGCCCCGGCTGTAGTCAGCAGCTCGACCTCTACCAGAGCGAGCTGGCCGAGTTCGAGCGGCGGGGGGCGCGGCTACTGGGGATCTCGGTGGACTCCATCTACTCGCACGGAGCCTGGGCGGCGGTGCGGGGTCTGGGCTTCCCCCTGCTCTCAGACTTCCATCCCAAAGGCCAGGTGGCCCGGCAGTACCGGGTCTACCGCGAAACGGATGGCTTCAGCGATCGAGCCTTGTACGTGGTGGACCCCCAGGGGTACATCCGCTACGCGCGGGTCTCGCCCTACTTGCACCACGTTCCCCCCATCGAGGAACTCTTTGCAGCCCTAGACGCCCTCCGGAGGTGAACCATGCTCCACCACACCCCGACCCTGGTGCCCGTGGTGGTCTATGGAACCCGCTGGTGCGCTCATAGCCAGTGGGTGCGTCGCTACCTCGAGCGCCTGGGCATCCCCTACCGCTACGTGGACCTCGAAGAGCACCCCGAGGTAGTGGCCCAGCTACGCTGGTGGACGGGCGGCTATGCCAGCCACCCCACCGTCTACGTGGGCGGGGAGGTGCTGGTGGAGCCCAGCCTGGCCGAGCTGGAGCGCTCGCTCAGGCGCCGAGGACTGCTCTAGGTGGGGTGGTGTTGCTGGGCGCTCGAGGTAGCCGGCCACCCCACGATAGCCCAAAGCGGTTGGCGGAGAGGGAGGGATTCGAACCCTCGATAGAGCGAACGCCCTATACACGCTCTCCAGGCGTGCCCCTTCAACCACTCGGGCACCTCTCCGCGCGCTCCATATCCTACGCGAGCGCCCTCGAAACTTGCAAGTGTGTGTAATTGGTCAATACATTCTGGACTGGGAACCACCTTCCTTCAGTCTAGCCAGATACTCCATAGGGGCCAA
>PSML01000053.1:0-10744 GCA_040290145.1 Meiothermus sp.
GGGGAGTCCGAGCCTTTGGAGGGGGAGTCCATCGCCATCCCCGCCGAGGTTTTGCGGCGCAAGGGGGTCAAGCCGCAGAACGTGCGGGTGTATGTGGTCAACGGCGACTGCATGATCTCCGAAGGGGCCAGCCGCCAAGAGAAAAGCATCGCCCCTGGCGACTACATCGCGGTGGACCGGGGCCGCCGGGCAGTGAGCGGGGATATCGTGGTGGCCTGGTGGCCGCGCGAGGAAAAATTGGTGGTCAAGCGCTACAAGGTGGAGAAGGAGGGCATCCGCCTTTACCCCACCCAACCCGCGCACCCGGTGCTGGTGCTGGGGCTCGAGGAAGACCTCTACATCATCGGGCCGGTGTTCTGGAGGGGCGGGGGGATCTAGCCGTTCTCGGCCTCCCTCTGCGCCTGACCCAACCCAGAACCGTTGCCGGGATCTCCCCCCCTCGCCACTTGACTTGAAGCCCCTGGGCCGGCCCTTGTACAGTTCGGGTATGCGAACCAAAGCCCTGATCCTGCTGGCCCTGCTGGCGGCCTGCGCCCCGCAGCAGACCACCCAGGCTCCCTCGGTGGGGTTTGCCGCTAGCCCGCAGCAGCTCTACGATGCCCTGGTGCAGCTCGGCCCGACCCTCAACCCCGGAGCAGGCTACACCAACTACCGCATCGCGGACCGCAGCGCCTCGAGCCTATCGTTCGTGGCCGAGTTGGCCCTGGGGGCCGGCTTCAACTTCTTGGCCCAGGACGCTCGGCTCCAGGTGACCTGCCAGGTGATCCCGGCGCAAAACCGTAGCGACGTGGGCTTCGTGTACTGCACCCCGCAGGAGCGGGCGCAGCAGTTCTACAACCTGCTCTCGACCCGTTACCGGCAGCTTTGATCTCCCCGGTGACGCCTCGATCTTGGCAGCCCCCACCCACCGCACCAAGCCCATCACCAAGACCCCCTCGAGCCGGCCGCGATCCAGGCGCGCCAGCAAGGTCTCCCCGGCGGACAGACGACATACCCGCACCGTGGGCCAGTGCGGGTATCTAGACCCTCCGCCGGTTGGTTCGGGCTAGGCGGCCACCGGGGCTTTGGACTTTTCCAACCACCCCAGGAATTCGGCCATGAGCTGCTGGGCGCCCTTCAGCCGGGCCACCGGGTCGGGCTGGGCGGCAGGCCAGGCTCCGCGCTCGGCCTCGAGGGCTTGCAGCGCCTGCTCACGGGTCAGGGCGTACAGCTTGCGCTCGCGGCGGTCGAGGAGGAGGAAGCTGGCGGACTCCACGAGCCCCTTGACGCTGGGGTGCGCGGCCCACAGCAGATAGGCCCAGGTGTTGGCCGAGCCCGACTCGAGCCCGTCGTCGTACATGAGTTGCTCGCTGCAAGGGTCGTAGTAGAACACCACGCGGGGGGCCTGGCCGGGGTAGCCGAAGATGGTCTCTAGTCGGGGATGGATGGGTAGCTCGAGCTTTTTCATGGTTTGGTCGGTTCGGGTCTCCTCTTTAGGGTCTTTGGGTTGTGGTCGCTTACCTGGCCCTCCCAACCCGATCATCGCATAACGGGATTGGTTGATTTAGTTTATAACATAATAGCCCGGCTGTCTACCCATGCAATTTATTATGTTTTTGACATAATCAAAGGAGCGATGATTGAACCCCTCCAAGACCTGCCCTCGCTTGAAGCCCTGGAGGCCGAGGGGGCCACCCCGGCCCTAGAGTCTCCTCGGAACCTATCCCAAACGCGATAGGAAGATTATGTTTAGGACATGGAACCAACGACACGCAAGCCATACCCATCCGACGTAAGCGATGAGGAGTGGGCCTTTGTGATGCCCTACCTGACCCTGTTGCCCCTGGATGCAAAGCAGCGCAAATACGACCTGCGGGAAGTATTCAACGCCCTGCGTTGGCTCGTAAGAACCGGCGCTCAGTGGGAGTACTTGCCCCACGACTTCCCACCCCCCCAGATCGTCAGCGAACAAGCCAGGCGCTGGATGAACAGGGGCGTATTTGAGGATTTGGTGCATGACCTACGGGAAACGCTGCGGCTGTTGCAGGGCCGAGCGGCTCAGCCCAGCGCAGCCATCTATGATGGTCGAACGTTGCAATCAAGTCCTGAGAGCGGTGAGCGAGCAGGCTATGATGGGGCTAAGAAGCGCAAAGGGAGCAAGGTGCACATGGCCGTAGATACGCTGGGGCATTTGCTGGCGATGGGGGTCACCCCGGCCAATGAGCAGGAGCGTGCCCAGGTAGCGGAACTCTCTAAAGCAGTGCAAGCCGTTACCAACCAGCAAGTCGAAATCGCCTTTGTGGATCAGGGCTATACGGGCTCCGAGGCTGAGCAAGCTGCTGCCCAAGAGGGGATAGCCCTATGTGTGGTCAAGCTAGAAGAGAGCAAGAAGGGTTTCGTCCTGCTTCCCAGGCGCTGGGTGGTCGAACGCAGCTTTGCCTGGATGGCTCGTTTTCGCCGTCTGGCCCGTGACTACGAGCGTCTTACTGAGACCCTCAAGGGTTTTCACTGGCTAGCTTTCTCCATTCTGCTTTTACCGAAAGTTCTGGATGGTTTACGTATGGCTTCCTAGCAGGCTCTAGGTCCGTTTCGCTCAAAGGTTTCATGAACGGTGATCCTCGCTACCAGATAGCCTACTCATCAGGTATGGCTTTCCTCAATCCGCATGATCCAGACCTGTGGTTGCTGTGGCTGGCCAAAAGATTGCGCCGCGGAGCCACGGTGCTGGAGATTGGCTGTGGTGAAGGGTCCGAGGCATTTGCGCTGGCTCAGCTGGGGCTGGATGTTATCGCTATAGACGCGAGTCCCTGGGCAATCCTTCGTGCGCAGGAAGCTCACAGCAACAACGGAGTGCGTTTCCAGGTTGGGCTCTGGCCAGATGACCAATCAACCCTCGATAAACCTTTTGACCTTATAGTGGACATCGGCTGTCTACATACCGTCGAAGTCTCCCTACAACGTGAGCGATACCTGAAGGCTATTGCTGATGCACTCACACCTCAGGGTCAGTTCTACTTCCGCATTGGTACTGATGACCTTGCCGCGGATGCGAGCGCTGTTCGACGCCGCCCTCCATCGCTGCCCGTGTGGTGGGAACTGCCCACTGGTGAGACCATTGTGCTGCCAGCTCCCGCTAGGGGCTGGCGTTCGACCCAACACGAGTTGGTGGCAGCCTTTGCGGGTGCGAGTCTGAGGATTTTGAATTTATTGCTTGTTCAGGGGATCACGTACCCCCGGGAATATATCGGTATTGCGGTTCGAGAGCCTTTTAGCGAATAGGGGGTCTAACTTGAGAGCAAATTCCATCCGTGCCTGGTTAACCAGCCACTACCCTGCGCTGGAGCACCCCCTGTACGTCCGGCTGCTCGGGGCCACGGCCCTCTCGAGCCTGGGCAGCCAGTTCACTGTGCTGGCCCTGAGCGTGGCGGTTTTCAGCGCGACCGGCTCGGTGGCCTCGCTGGCCGGTATCTGGGCGGTGCGGGTGGCCTCGAGGCTCCTGATCCAGCCGTTCACCGGCGCCCTAGCCGACCGCTGGGATCGGCGCCAAATCCTGGTGGGGGGCTACCTGCTGAGCGCACTGCTCTCGGCCAGCCTGGTCTTGGTGCTCATTGAGCCCCTGCTGGTCTATCCGCTGGTCTTCCTGATCCAGAGCGTGGAAGGCCTGGTGAGCCCCACCATGGCCGCGGTGGTACCCTCCTTAGTCCCCAAGGAAGTCCTGGTCTCGGCCAACGCCCTGAGGGTGGTCCTGACCAAGGTCACCGCCTCGCTGGGCCCGGCCCTGGCGGGTCTGCTGTACAGCCTGGTGGGCCCGGTCTGGCTGTTCATCTTCGATGCCCTCACCTTTGCCGGTGTGGCCTACGCTGTGCTGGGCCTGCCCTCGGCCCTGGGTGCTGTTCCCAGTCGGCGGGGGGGTTCGGTGTGGGCCGAGGCGGCCGAGGGAGTACGTTTTGCCCTGACCAACCGAACGGTGGTGATCATTTTGGCGCTCTCCATGCTCACCTCCTTGTTCTGGCGGGTGGTGGAGATCGTGATGGTGCCCATCTCGCTGGAGGTGGCCCAGATTGGGGCCACTGGCCTGGGGCTCCTGTATACCAGCCTCACCCTGGGAGGCGTGGTCGGGGTGGCCACCCTGGGCGCCCTGAACAAGGGCATCCCCGGCCTGGCCTGGGTCGTCTTGCTCAACACCCTGCTGGCGCTTCCCATGCTGCTGGGGGCGACCTTCCCCACCTTCGCCATGCTCCTGGCCGTTTTCTTCCTCAGCGGTATCCTCTTCGACATCTCGGGCGTTGCCACCCAGTCGCTGTTGCAGGCGGTGGTGCCAAAGCCTTTTCTTGGGCGGGTTTTCAGCCTGGTGAACGTGAGCCTGGCCCTGGGCGTGCTGCCGGTGCTGGCGCTGGTTGATCCGCTGGTGCGTTGGCTCGGCCCTGCCGGGGCCTTGCAGGTCACTTCGCTCGCAGTTTGCAGCATAGGGGTTCTCCTGTACCTTGCTGCCAAGGTGCGCCAAGGTTCGGTAGAGAAAAAGGAGGAGCCTTCAGGATGACCACGACCAGTCAGAAGCGCGTGCAACTGCGGCCTGCGGATCTCGCTGATGCGGAGAAAGTTCAAAGGTGGTATGCCGAGCCGCAGGTGGTGAGGTATGCCATCATCCAGCCATTCCTAGGGTATGCCTTCAGTGAGGTGCAGGATCTGATCAAGCGGTGGCTTGGTCGTGATGACCGCAAGCTATACGTGGTACATGCCGTGGAGCAGTGTTGCGATGCAGGTCTGGTACTTCTGGAACACATTGACTGGAAAAACCGGGCTGCGAAAATTGCCTTACTGATTGGTGAACCTGAGCTGCGCGGGCTGGGACTGGGGCAGGCTGCGCTCCGCGAGGTGATTCAGTTGGCTTGCCACGACTGTGGGCTTCACCGCCTGGGAGCCAACTGCCTGGCCATCAACCAGGCTTCGATCCGCTGCCTCGAGCGGGTGGGTTTTGTTCAGGAGGGCGTGATGCAAGAGGCGGTACTTCGCCACGGACAGTATCAGGACTTGCGAATCTACGGCTATATCCATGAGCTTCATTCAAACCACCCCCAATTCGGAAAAGAAGAAGCCAAATGTTGAGAGCACCCCAGGGCCGGTGCATAAAATAGCAGGTGTCACCGATCGAAGCACTCAAGAAGATACCGGATCATCGTGGACGTCAAGGACGGGAGTACCCCCTGGTGAACAGCCGAAGGTCTGTCCCGAAGGGGATCGTCCCCTGGGTGTACGGAACTTGTTCCGTCCCGAAGGGGATCGTCCCCCTGCATGCTTTGCTGGGGCTGTGCGTGGTAGCTATTTTGTCGGGACCCAAGGGCTTGCGGTATGCACAGGACTAGCCGGAGGTTTTATTCAGGCCGCATAAACCCTATCAGCTTGCGCACACCCCCTTGTCGGGCGATTACTGGAGGGGCTGGGGCTGGGGGAGCTGAGAGGGGTGGTGGTGATAGGGGATGCAGCGTTTGCCGAGCGGGCGGTGGCCCAGCGGGTGCTGGATAAGGGGGGGATTACCTCTTCATCTTGAAGGGCAACCAGGCGGGGTTGCTGGAAGCGGCTGAGCAGGTCTTCGATCCCCGGCTGCCCGCCGCTGCTACGGAGAGCCGGGCCAGTTGGTCAGAGGTGCGTCGGGGCAAGGTCTGGACGTACCGGGTGCGGGCCAGTGGGGCCTTGCCGGACTGGGTGGGGTTTCCTGGGCTGAGGCAGTTGGTGGAGGTGGAGCGGGAAGTTTACAACAAGAGGACCCGCAGCCTTACTCGAAGCCGCAGCTATGCCCTGACCAGCCTGGACTGGGAGGCGCTGGACCTGGGTCGGCTGGTACGCGAACGCTGGGGTATCGAGAACCATGACTTTCTAGTGCGGGATGTGACTTTTGGGGAGGACCGTTGTCGGGTGCGGGGCCTAGCGGCAATAGGTCTGGCCCACCTCCGGGGGTTTGCCATCAACTGCTTGCGGGTGTGGGGCCTGTCCAACCTGACCGCCGCCCTTGAGCGTTTCGCCGCCAGGCCCTTTGAGTTACTCGCGCGGTTGGGGGTGGCGTGAGTTCATGCACAGCTCTGCGGTGTGCGGCAACGGCCTGGACAAGATTCGAGATCGAAACCTCGCGCGGGACCACCCACCCGTTTTCGAACCCCTCCAAGATCACTCTCAAGCTTTACGACAACAGCAGGACGGAGATCTCGCTGGAAAGCGAGATCTTCGTCTTTGAGAAGCAACGGCGAGGATTTTTGTTAACCCAAGTTGCCACCCACTCCCTAGTTTGGCAAAACTAGAGGCTGCTATGATTCTTGACAGTTCCACAGCGGCCACAATATTTGTTATTTTGATCCAAAGAGTAGGTAGCAACTTTGGTTATGGCTATGGTTATGGCAAAAGCGGTGGTCAAGGTGGAGGGTTTGACCCTTCGCTTCGGGGCCTACACCGCCCTCTTCCAGGTGAACCTCGAGGTAGCGGAGGGAGAGTTCCTGGCGGTGGTGGGCCCCACAGGATGTGGCAAGAGCACACTTTTGAATGTGGTTTCTGGCCTCCTTTCCCCTTCGGAGGGCCAGGTTTACACCTTCGATGAGGAGGTCCGGGGGCCAAACCCGAAGGTGGGTTACCTCTTCCAGCAGGACGCCATCCTCCCCTGGAAGACCGCGCTGGATAACGTGGCCCTTCCCCTTGTCTTCAAGGGAGTGCCCCTGGGGCAGGCGCGGGAGGAGGCCCTGCTCTGGCTGGAGAAGGTGGGGCTCAAGGCCTTTGTCCACCGCTTTCCCCATCAGCTCTCCGGCGGGCAGAGGAAGCGGGTGGGTCTGGCTCAGATCCTCATCCCCAACCCCCAGCTCCTCCTCATGGACGAGCCCTTCTCCGCCCTGGACATCCAGACCCGGCAGCGGATGGAGAACGAGCTCCTGAGGCTGTGGCAGGCTGGGAACGGAGGGGGGCGGAAGACAGTCATCTTCATCACCCACGACCTCGAGGAGGCCATCGCCCTGGCCGACCGGGTGGTGGTCTTCTCCGCGGGGCCTGGAAGCCGCCCCATTGGGGAGTTCCCCATCCCCCTACCCCGTCCCCGAGACGTGGCGGAGATCCGGCTTACAGAGGGGTTTTTGCGGATCCACCGGGAGATCTGGGGGCTTTTGCGCAAGGAGGTGGAGAAGGCCTATGAGGATTAGGACCTACCAGGTTGGGCTCCTTTTCCTCCTGATCCTCCTCTGGGAATGGGGGAGCCGCACAGGCCGCCTGGACTCCTTCTTCTTCTCCCAGCCCACGGCCATCCTCGCTCGCATCGGGGCCTGGTTTTCAGGAGGGGAGGTCTACCGCCACCTCTACATCACAGGCCTCGAGACCCTCCTGGCCTTCCTCTTCGGGACCCTGTTCGGGGTCGTCTTCGGCCTGTGGCTCGGCCTTTCGCCTCGGGCGGCCCTGGTCCTTGACCCTTTTATCAAGGCGCTGAACGCCATTCCCCGCGTCACCCTAGCCCCCCTTTTCACCCTCTGGTTCGGTCTGGGGGTGCTCTCCAAAGTGGCCCTGGGGGTCACCCTGGTCTTTTTCGTAGCCTTCTTCAACACCTACCAGGGGGTGCGGGAGGTGAACCCTTTGGTCCTGGCCAACGCCCGGCTGCTGGGGGCAAGCCGGTGGGCCCTTCTCCGCCACGTCTACCTCCCCTCCGCCGCAGGGTGGATCTTCAGCTCCTTGAGGACCTCCGTGGGGTTCGCGGTCATCGGTGCGGTGGTGGGGGAGTACCTGGGGGCCTCGGCTGGGCTTGGCTACCTCATCGCCCAGGCGGAGGGGGTGTTCGACACCACAGGGGTTTTTGCTGGCATCATGGTGCTCATGGCCTTCGTCCTCCTCCTGGATTCGGGGGTGGGGGCTTTGGAGCGCCAGCTTCTGGTCTGGCAGGTAAAAGGAGGGGCGGGATGAAAAGGTGGATTCTTGTAGCACTTTTGCTCTTGGTTCCGGCGTTTGCCCAGAAGAAGGTGGTCCTGGCTGTGGGGGGGAAGACCGCCGTCGTCTACCTTCCCCTTACGGTGGTGGAGCGGCTGGGGTATTTCAAGGAGGAAGGGCTGGACGTGGAGATCCAGGACCTCCAGGCGGGCTCGAGGGCCCTTGCCGCCCTGGTAGGAGGCAGTGCGGATGTGGTCATGGGCTTCTATGATCACACCATCCAGATGCAGGCTCAGGGCCGGGAGATCGTGGCCTTCGTGGAGGTGGGCCAGTACCCAGGGATCGTCCTGGGGGTGAGGAGCGACCTGCCTATCCGCTCCATCGCTGATCTCAAAGGGAAGAAGGTAGGGGTGACCGCCCCGGGGAGCTCCACCCACTTCTTCCTCAACTACCTCCTGGTGAAAAACGGCCTCAGGCCCCAGGACGTGGCGGCCATCGGGGTGGGGGTTTCCGCCACCGCGGTGGCGGCGGTGCAGAAGGGGCAGGTGGAGGCCATCAGCAACATAGACCCGGCCATCACCCTGCTGGAGGAAAGGGGGCTCCTCCGCGTCCTCGCCGACACCCGCTCCCCGGAGGGGACCCGGGCGGTTCTGGGCGGGGAATACCCCGCGGCCGTCCTCTACACCACCCGGGCCTGGCTGGACAAAAACCCGGACACCGCGCAGAGGCTTGTGAACGCCATGGTCCGTGGGCTCCGCTGGCTTAAGGGCAAGACCCCAGAGGAGGTAGCCCGGGTCCTGCCTGAGGAGTACTTTCTGGGGGACCGGGCGCTCTACCTCAAGGTTCTGGCCAAAAGCCTACCCATGTTTAGTCCCACGGGCCGTTTCCGCGAAACGGCGGTCCTGAGGCCCCTGACTGTCCTTTCCCTTTTCGACGAGAAGATAGCTCAGGCCCAGATTGACCCTAAGAAAACCTATTCCAACGCCTTCGTGGACCGGGTTCCTAAATAGGAGCCGACCTATACTTGCACACACAAGGCCTGGTAGTAACAGGGCTGGCCGCCCTAGCTCCCCCTCAGGCTGTCCAAGGCGCGCATCAGCTCCTGGGCGAAGGGCCCGAGCTGCAGCTCGACCTGGGCCCTGACTGCTGCCTCGGTGACCTCGCGGGGGTCCAGCCGGCTGGCCTCGAAAGCCTCCATGAGCCCGCTGTAGTAACGGGTGGGCACGTGCTTGCCCAGGATGAGGGTGAGCATGCGGATGGCCTTGGTGGCCCGGCCCTTGGCGTCGAGGGCCTCCCACTCGGCGTCGGCCTGCTGCTGCTTGCGCTCCTCGGCCCGCTTGGCCTTAGCCGCGTCGGCCTCCAGGCGACGGCTGTGCGAGACGAAGCCCTCGGGGTCGGCGTACTTGCCCTCGTCGTCGCGCACCACGTCAACGAGAAAGCCGGCGCGGTTACGCGGGACGTAGCCAGCGCGCAGGATGGCCTCGAAGCGGGCCATGCGCTCCTCCACGCGCTCCAGGCCATAGGTGCCGATGAGGCTGTGGGCCGCCGGGCGGGCTACACCGTAGCGGCTGAGCCGGGCCACGAGCTCCGTAGCCTCCTCGGGGATCGCCGCCTGCTTGGGCCCCCTCCCCTGGTACTCGACCCCCGAGAGGTAGCCGCGCTCGATGAGCTCGGCGTGGGCGCCCTCCAGGGTGCGCCGTACCCGGCTGGGGGTCTGGTCGACGATCTTGCAGGCCTTGGCCCACTCGACGATGTTGGTGCGAAACTGCATCACCTCTTCCCCCCCGGGCGAGACGCGCTGCGCATCGAGCAGCCGGTAGAGCGCGCGGGTGAGGGGCCGGTCCAGGCTGGTGAGGAACTCGAGGTCGAGCGGCTTGAGGTAGCGGGCCCGGATGGACTCCACGATCTCCCGCGCCAGCCGGATCTTGAGCACGCTGTGCCCGGAGAGGCCGGTGCTTGCGCTGGGTGGCTGCTTCGCCGCCAGGCGAACACCGAGAGGATTCCTTGCCCCGGCCCCTCTTCTCCCGACGCACACGATAGCTTTGCCCCGCTACCCCCAGCACCTCTACCTCAGGACGCTTCCTTTTCCCCCGGTCCCTCTTCCCCCACCAGCGCACCGCCAGCACGCTGTGCAGCACGAAACCCTGTAACCCCTCACGGGCGTTGCCGATGAAGCCCAGTCCCTCTATGGGCTGGCGCCCGGAGTAGGAGAACTCCGAGCTGTCCTCGATCAGCAAATAGGTGCCCGGGGCTTGCATGGCTTCCCTCACCCGCTGACGGTGCCCGGCCTGCAGGCCCTGTGGGTCGAGGTGAGGGTTATCCAGGAAGCGGTAATGCGTCGCCCAGCTTGGCCACCCCTCGCTCTGCACCCCTCCCTACGTTCGGCGAGAGAAGCGCATCAGCAAAAAGACGCCACTGCGGGTTCCCCGCAGGTGTTTACCGTCCATGGCGATGACCAGGGGGGTTGTTTGACCCAAGGCCTTGAGCACATCCTCACTGGTGCACGGAGCCTGCTCCGTCCCGAAGGGGATCGTCCCCTCGGGTCTATTCCTTCTCCTGAAGGCGCCGGGCCGGTTTCCCCTTTCCAGGTGGAAGGAGGCTTTGAGGATGGCACTGGATGAATGGCGCCGAAGGATTTTCCCTTTTCAGCAAGCGATTATCGGAACTTGAGGAGGGGGGTCAGTTTGGTAATACACGCTCTTGACCAAACCCCGATCAAGTGCTAGCTTATGGAAAACGTTTACATCATTTCAGCGAAGGGGTTCTTGCCCCCAGTGGAGGCTTCGTGCCCGACTCCAATTCACCCGATATTCGCCAGGTGGCGGCCCTTGCCGGGGTCTCAATCGCCACGGTCTCGAGGGTCTTTAACAACCCCTCG
>PSML01000053.1:10804-18113 GCA_040290145.1 Meiothermus sp.
TCGAGGCCGCCACGCGGCTGGGCTACCGCCCCAACCCGCTGGGCCAGCGCCTGCGCAAAGGCCGGGCCGAGACTGTAGGGGTAGTGATCCCCGCGCCGCAAGGGCGCTTTGCCGATTCATTTTTCTTGGAGTTGCTGGCCGGTCTGGGTGAGGGGCTCTCCGAGGTGGGTCTGGACCTGCTGGTGACCACCAGCCCTCCTGGCCCCCAGGAGCAGCGCTGCTACGAGCGTCTGGTCGAGGGCAAGCGGGTCGATGGCCTGGTGCTCGCCCGTACCCGCCAGCGCGACGAGCGCATCCTGTACCTGCTCAAGCGAAAGGTTCCTTTCGTAGCCCATGGACGCAGCGACCTCATCTACGAGCCCTTCCCCTACCTGGACATGGACGGCGGACAGGGCTTTTATAAGGCCGCCCAGCATCTGTTGAACCTGGGCCACCGCCACATCGCCTTCATCGGCGCGCCCCACGAGCTCAACTTCGCCCAGCACCGCCTGGCGGGCTACCGGCGAGCGCTGGAAGAGGCCGGGCTTCCCCTGCGGGAGGAATGGGTGCTCGAGGGCGACCTGAGCGAGGAGAGTGGCCACCGCCTCACCCTGGCCCTGCTGAGCCTGCCCCACCCCCCCACCGCCATCCTCTGCGCCAACGACCTGATGGCCCTGGGGGCCCTGCGGGCCCTGCGCGAGCGCGGCCTCAAGGCCGGCCGGGAGGTATCGGTCATCGGCTACGACGACATCCCCCAAGCCCACTACACCGACCCGCCCCTCTCCACGCTGCACCAGCCCTTCCGGGAGATGGGGCGGCGGCTGGTCGAGATGCTGCTGGCCCGGCTAGCCGGGACGCCGGCCGAGGAATTGCAGGAGATCTGGGTTCCCGAGTTGATCCTGCGGAGGTCGGACGGACCGCCGCAAAGCTAGGCGAAAAGGAGGCAGGCATGAGGAAGAAGTGGATCGGGTTCAGCTTGATCGGTGGGCTGCTGATGGCGCTGGCCGCGGTGCTCGCGCAGCAGCCGTCGGTGCTGTTCGTCTCCACCCAGTTCACCCCCATCGAGGAGGCCCAGCGCATGCGCCAGGTCATCCTCAAGGACTTCCCTGGGCGCGTAGAGTTCATCCCCGAGGACAACGCCCCCTTCACCAACCGGATTCTCTCCGAGGCCAAGTCCGGCAGGGTCAACGTCAGTTTAGTGGGGGGGCTGCACGGTGACTTCCCTCCCCTGATCGCCGCTGGGGCTATGGATACCGTGGACGACGTGATGGCCCAGCTCAAGGACCGCAAGTTCTCCCCCACCTTCGTCAACCTGGGCAAGATGGGCACTTCCAACCAGTTCTACATCCCTTGGATGCAGGCCACCTATATCATGGTGGCGAACAAGCAAGCTTTGCAGTACCTCCCGGCCAAGGCCAGCGTCAACACCCTCACCTACTCGCAGCTCAAGGAGTGGGGCGCCAACCTGCAGAAAGCCACCGGCAAGCGACTCTTGGGCTTTCCCGCCGGGCCCCGCGGTCTGATGCACCGCTTCACCCAGGGTTACCTCTACCCCTCTTACACCAAGAGCGCGGTGAGCAGGTTCAGGAGCGACGAAGCCGAGAGCATGTGGGGTGAGTTCAAGGAGATCTGGCAGTACGTCAACCCCCAATCCACCACCTACGACTTCATGCAGGAGCCGCTCCTGTCCGGCGAGGTGTGGGTGGCCTGGGACCACATCGCCCGGCTGCGCGGCGCGCTCAACCAGCGACCCAATGACTTCGTGGCTTTCCCCGCCCCCATCGGTCCCTACGGCCGCGGCTTCATGCCGGTGCTCGCCGGGTTCGCCATCCCCAAAAACGCGCCCAACCGCGCCGGGGCCGTGGCCCTCATCGAGTACCTGACCCGCCCCGAGGTGCAGATCGCCACCTTGGTGCAAAACGGCTTCTTCCCGGTCATCCAGATCAAGCTCCCCGACAACCTCCCGCAAGGCACCCGCATGGCCGCCGACGCCATCACCCGGCAGGCCCAGAGCAACGTGGCCCTGCCCAGCCTGCTCCCCGTGGGCTTGGGGTCGAAGGGCGGGGAGTACAACAAGGTGTTCCAGGATGCCTTCGCCCGCATCATCCTGCGGGGCGAGAACATCCGGCGCGTACTGGATAGCGAGGCCGAAAACCTGCGGCGGGTCATGAACGACACCAAGGCCCCCTGCTGGTCGCCTGACCCCGCCAGCAGCGGCCCTTGCCCGGTGAATTAGAGCAAAGCCGGTGGCGGGTAGTTTGCATCAGGGATGGCAAAAAGGTTTGGCGATAAGCGGTAGGCAATCCCCCATACGCCTCGTCGCGATCCCTAACTAGCGGCCACCGGCCATCACCCCACCGAGGGGCTTATGCGCAGTGAACGGTACATCCCCTACCTGCTCGTCTTGCCGAGCGTGCTGTTTTTGTTGTTCCTGTTCGCCTGGCCGCTGCTGGAGGCCTTGCTGCTGTCGATCCGGGGAGCGGGGGGTGAGTGGACGCTGGAAAACTTTCAGCGGATGGCCGCAGACTTGTACTTCAAAGACGCCATCAAGTACACCGTCCTGCTGGCCGTCGTGGTGGTGCCCTTGCAGGTGGTGCTGGCTTTGTGCCTGGCCTTGCTGCTGGGGGGGATCGGCAAGGGCCGCGACCTCTTCTTGTACGTCTGGACCATCCCTTTGGGCATCTCCGATCTGGCCGCGGGGATCGTCTGGCTGGCGATCTTCACCGAGCGGGGCTACCTCAACAGCTTCCTGCAAGCTTTGGGGGTGATCCAAGAACCCCGGCTCTGGCTCAGCTACGAAACCCCGGCGATACTTTTTCTGGCGGTGGTGGCAGCGGAGGTCTGGCGGGCCACCGCGATCGTGTTCGTGATCTTGGTGGCGGGGTTGCAGCTCATCCCCAAGGAGTACGGCGAAGCCGCCGAGGTCTTCGGGGCCAGCCCCTGGCGGCGATTCTGGAAGGTGACGCTGCCCCTCCTGACGCCCAGCCTGCAGGTGGCGCTTATCCTGCGGACGATCCTCGCCCTCGAGGTCTTCGCGGTGGTGGTGGCGCTCGGCGGGCGCAACCTGCCGGTGCTGGCCGGGGAAGCCTACTACTGGTACAACGCCTACCAGAACCCCGGCGTGGCGGCGGCCTACTCGGTGCTGATCCTGGGCATCTCGGTGGTGGCGACGCTCGTGTACCTGCGGCTGATGCGCTCTAGGCAGGAGGCGGCCGTATGAACGCGCGCCTCGTCTACCTCACGCTCGCGGTGCTGCTGGCGCTATGGGTGCTGGTGCCCATCTTCCTCATCGCCACCCTGGCTCTCAGCGACCGGGCTTCGGTGTTCGCCTGGCCCAAGGGTATCCTGCCCCAGCATTTCTCGCTCGAGACCATCTCCTTCTTCTTCGGGGTGGAGGGGGTGGGCAAGGCCATCCGCAACAGCTTGGTGGTGGCCGGGCTGACGTTGCTGTTCGCCCTCTTGCTAGGGGCCCCCGCGGGGTACGCGCTGGCCCGCTACCGCTTCGCCGGGGCCGACGCCTACCGCATCCTGATTTTGATGACCCGGGCCTTTCCGCTGGCGATCCTGGCCATCCCGCTCTCGGTGCAGTTCATCCACCTGGGCCTCTACGACACCCCCCTGGGGGTGGCCCTGGTGCACACGGCCTTGGCCCTGCCTTTCGCGGTGCTGGTGACGGGCAGCCTCTTCCTGGGGATTCCCAAGGAACTCGAGGAAGCCGCCTGGACGTTGGGGTGCAGCCGGGTCCAGGCTTTCGTCCGGGTGGTGCTGCCCCTGGCCTTGCCAGGCTTGACCGCTACCGCCATCTTCGCTTTCGTGATCTCCTGGAACGAGGTCTTCGCCGCCACCTTGCTGACCCTGCGCGAGCGCACCCTCCCGGCCTTCTTGCTCAGCGCGCTCAACGACTCCCCGCTCCCCTTCCGCTTCGCCGGGGGCTTCTTCTTGATCGTGCCGGCCTTGGTGTTCATCTTCGTGATCCGGCGCTATCTGTTCACGCTGTGGGGGATCGCGAACCGGTGAAGCCATGAGCTAAAAGCGTCAGAGGCTCATCGCTCATCCCTAACTATGGAGGCTTATGGCCGGAATCCGAGTGCAGAATATCGAGAAGGTCTTTGGCCGGGTGAAGGCCTTGGACGGGGTTTCGCTCGAGGTGCGGGACCAGGAGTTCGTGGTGCTCTTGGGGCCTTCGGGCTGCGGCAAGACCACTTTGCTCAGGATCATCGCCGGGCTCGAACACACCGAGGGGGGGCGGGTCTTTATCGGTGAGCGCGACGTGACCGCCTTGCCCCCGCGAGCGCGCAAGATCGCCATGGTTTTCCAGAACTACGCGGTCTTCCCCCACCTCACCGTCTATGAGAACATCGCTTTCGGGCTCAGGATGCAGAAAGCCCCGCCCGAGCGGGTCAAAGCCCAGGTGGACCGGGCCGCCACCCTGATGCACATCGAAAACCTGCTGGGGCGCTACCCCGCACAGCTTTCGGGCGGGCAGCGCCAACGGGTGGCGGTGGCGCGGGCCCTGGCGGTGGAGCCCGAGGTGCTCTTGATGGACGAACCCCTTTCCAACCTCGACGCCCTGCTCAGGCTCGAGATGCGGGCCGAACTCAAGCGCCTCCTGGCGGAAAGCCGCACCACCACCCTCTACGTGACCCACGACCAGGTCGAGGCCATGAGCCTGGCCGATCGCATCGCGGTGATGAACGCCGGGCGGCTGGTGCAGTACGACACCCCGATGAAAGTCTACCAGGAGCCCGCCGACACCTTCGTGGGCGGCTTCATCGGCAGCCCGCCGATGAATTTTCTGCGGCTTCCCATAGAGGGCAACCGGGCCAAGCTGGAATCCTTCGCCCTCGAGCTGCCCTCCCCCCCGCCGGGCCCGGAGGTGTTGCTGGGGGTGCGTCCGGAAGACCTCGAGGCTTACCTCGAGCCCCAACCCCAGAGCTTCCCCGCCGAGGTGCTGGTGGTGGAGCCCTTGGGGCCGCACCTGCTCCTCACCCTGATGCGCGAACAGCAACCCCTCAAAGTGACCGTCCCCCCTGACTTCCCCGCCCGGCCCGGGCAGACCCTCTGGCTCAGGCCCCAGCCGGGCCGGCTGCGCTGGCTCGAGCCCGAAAGCGGCAAGGCCCTGGCCTCGAGTGCCTAGGTTGGACACCAGAGGCGATACGCAAGACACAATTCGCTTGTTGCTTACAGTTTGAAGCTAGCCACCGAGGTGCACATGCAAAGCCGGAAATCGCTCGAGAACGAGGCTAAACGCATCCTGCAGGCCAACGACCGGGGCGGCTTCACCATCCCCACCGCCGGGCTCTACCCTTTCCAGTGGCTGTGGGACGCAGGCTTTAGCGCCCTGGGCTGGATGAGGCTCGACGAGCGGCGAGCCTGGCAGGAGTTCGAACGGCTCTTCGAGGGGCAGTGGGAAAGCGGCATGTTGCCGCACATCGTCTTCCACCGACCCGAGACCAGCTACTTCCCCGGCCCCGACCGCTGGGGAACCCACCACACCCCGCCCACCTCGGGCATCACCCAGCCGCCGGTGGTGGCCAGCTTCGTGCGGAAGATGCTCGAGCAGGCCCGTGACCAAGCCCTGGCCGAGGAGAAGGCTGGAGCCCTCTACCCCAAGCTCCTGGCCTATCACCGCTGGTTCAAACGCGAGCGCGACCCAGCGAACACTGGCCTAGTGACCACCTTCCATCCCTGGGAAACCGGGGTCGACAACAGCCCAGCCTGGGACGAAGCCTTAGCCCGGGTCCCGGTGGACCCCCACCTCCCCCCCTACACCCGCCGCGACACCCGCCACGTGGACCCCAGCCAGCGGCCCCACCAGGCCGAATACGATCGTTATCTGTCGCTGCTCGAGGTCTACAAGCGCTCGGGCTACGACCAGCTCCGGCTGCACCGAGAATGTCCCTTCCGGGTGGTGAGCCTGATCATCGACTGCGTGCTGCACCGGGCCAACCGCGACCTGCTGTGGCTCTCGCAACGCTTCGGCTTTGGCGACGAGGCCGAGATTGAGGGCTGGCTGCTGGCCAGTGGACCCGCTATAGAGGGCCTGTGGGACGAGGAAACCGGGCTCTACTACAACTACGACCTCGTACAGGACGCGCCCATCCGCGTCGGCACCACCGCCTCCTTCCTGCCGCTGTACGCCGGGACCGCCAGCCTAGAGCGGGCCGAGCGGCTGGTTCGGACGCTGGAAAGCTGGGGCGAGGGGGTGCGCTACCTGGTCCCCAGCACCGACCCCCGCCACCCCAAGTTCGAGCCCCAGCGCTACTGGCGCGGCCCGGTGTGGGCCATCATGAACTACCTGATCGCCCAGGGCCTCTCCGAGTACGGCCACCCTCGGCTCGCCGAGCGCATCCACCAGGACACCCGTCGGCTCGTCGAGGTCTCGGGTTTCAGCGAGTACTATCACCCCTCTACCGGGGCCGGGCTGGGCGGCGGGGAGTTTTCCTGGACGGCAGCGATAGCGCTGTGGTGGGAGTAGGGGCGGGGGGAAAATGGGAACCCAACTCAGTTTTATCGCTCCCCGACAGGTCGAGCTTGAAGCGTACCCCCACCCCCCGCTCGAGCGCGCCCGGCTCCTGCTGGTGCAGGCCCTCTACCACTGGCACTGGCACGAGCTCGAGCAGGAAGCGCCGCACGGGGTTGTGGCGGTCGAGGTGAGCGAAGTCCTCCAGGCTGCGGAAGTGCTCGGGCCACAGCGTGTTGTGGATGCGGGCGATGGCCGGGTAATCGGCGGGATGGGCGGGCCTGAGCATAGTATCCTCACTTCCAGCGTGCGCGTGCCGTTGCCTCAATTGTTTACCGCTTTCCTCTACGTCGGCCTCACCGCCTTCGGCGGAGGGGGCACCACCCACATCTACCAGCTCATGGTGGTGCAGCGGGGCTGGCTGAGCGAGCGGGAGTTCCTCGAGACCACCGCCCTGTGCCGGGTGCTGCCGGGGCCGGTGTTCGCCAACCTGGCCGCCCACCTGGGCGCGCGGCTGGGCGGGGTCGCGGCCCTGGCGGGGGTGCTCTTGCCCGGCGTGAGCCTGATGCTGATGCTGAGCCTGGCCTACTTCCGCTTCGGGGCGCTGCCGGGCTCGAGCGCCGAGGGTGCGCTGAGCGGGGTGGCGGCAGCGGCCATCGGGCTGATCCTGGCTACCGTGCTGCGCCAGGCCCGGATCGGGCTGGACTCGCTCAAGGCGGTGCTGCTGGCGCTGGTGGTGTTCGTGACCTACGGGTTGCTGCACTGGTCGCTGCTCCTGGTGCTGCTGCTCACCGTGCCGGTGATGCTGGGCGGGGGGTGCTGGGCCTGTCGGTCAGCCTGCTGTGGGGGTAGCACGTCCTTGGAGAC
>PSML01000054.1:0-3410 GCA_040290145.1 Meiothermus sp.
GAGGAAGACCGCGGGCAGGCTGACCAGGCCGGTGACGGTGTAGAAGTGCCCGTGGTAGGGTACCCAGAAGGCCAGGGCCAGCGAGGCGGCGGAAACCGCCGACCCCAGCAAAAAGGCAAGGAACAAAACCCCAAAAACGGCCCATACCCCCGCGGCAAACTGCACGCCGAACAGGGCAGCCATCGCCAGCACGAGCAGGGCCTGGACCGCGCCAAAAGCGGTCACGAAGAGGAAGCGGCTCGCGACCAGGGCCATGGGGTGGGCGGGGGAGGCCAGAAAGCGCTCCAGAGCACCCCGCTCCCGGTCCACCAGGACATCCAGGCCCCCCATCAGGGCCACGTTGAAGACGGTCATCATCGCGGCCCCCGCGGTCATGTAGCGCAGGTAGCCGCCCTCGGCCCATTCGGGGCTTGCGGCCGCTTGCCAGAGGCTACCGAAGAGGAGAAACCAGAGCACGGGCTGGCCGATGGCGATGGCCTGGTTTAAGAGGTCCCGCCGCAGGCGCCAGCCCCAGCGGCGAAGGAAAAGGGCCGTGTGGCGGAGAAAGCGAACGCCTTCAAGAACCCTTTCCTGAAGGGAGGAGGGCGAGCCGGGGTCCGCAGGGGTTTCTACCCGCTTTTCCCCGGGGATGGGGGTAGGCCCAGGGTCCTTTTGGCCTTCCTTTTGGGAAGGACCCTGGTCCGCTTGGCGTTCGCTTGGCGAAGGGGCTTGGGCCTCTGCCCAAGAAAGGCTGAGCGGAACCCCGGTCACGGGGTCAAAGGCCTTTCCGGTGACCCGGGCGAAGACCTGGTCCAGGCTGGGCGGGCGCACCTCCACCTCTTCGGGCGGAGGAAGGACGCCTTCCTGAACCAGGAGGGCCAACCGCCGACTGGCCTCCAGAGGGTCGTCTACGGGGAGCTGGAGCCACTCCCCCGCGGCGTGAACCGGGGCCATGGACACGCCCAAAGGGTGTACCTCCAGGGCAGCCCGGGCTTGCTCCCGCATTCCGGGATGGGACCAGAACAAGCGGAGAAGGGGTTTGCCATAGCGGCGCTTAAGCTCCGCCGGACTGGCCAGAGCAAGAAGTCTTCCCCCCTCCAGGATGGCCACCCGGTCACAGAGGGCGTCCGCCTCGTCCAGGTAATGGGTGGTGAGGAGGACGGTGGTGCCCTCCGATTTGAGCGACCGCACCAGTTCCCAAAGCCCGTGCCGCGTGCCCACGTCCAGCCCGGCGGTGGGCTCGTCCAGGATGAGGAGCCTCGGCCGGTGGAGGGTGCCCGCGGCGAGCTCGAGTCGCTTCTTCATTCCGCCCGAGTAGTGAAGGAGGAGGCGATCCCCAGCCTCCTCCAGGCCGAAGCGCCTCAGGTTTTCCTCCACCGCCTGGGGCGCATCCGCCACCCCGTAGAGCCCGGCCATCAGAAGGAGGACCTCCCGGCCGGTGAGGAGGGGGTCCAGGGAGGGGGTCTGCGGCACCCAGCCGATGGCCTGGTACACCGCCCCGTTGCCCCGGCCAGGGGTCTGGCCCGCGATGCGGACCCTTCCCGAGGAGGGCTGAACGAGGCCCAGGAGCATCCGGATGGTGGTGGTTTTCCCCGCTCCGTTCGGGCCCAAAAGCCCGAAGACCTCCCCCTCGCGGATGGAGAAGGTCAGGTTCTCCACCGCCACCTTTTCCTTGAAGCGTTTGGTGAGCCCCTCTACTTCCACAAGCGTTTTTTCCCCAATCCCTACCATTCCACCATCACCTCGTTAAGGTGCGCCGAACCGTCTTCGGTTTCGCCCACAAGGAAGGCCAGAAGGGATTCTCCCTCCGCCTCCAGGGCCTCCTTCTCGGCTGGGCTGAGCGGCCGGAAGGGGGTGAGGATAAGCCGGGCCCGCCTGGCCTTCCCTTTTGCGGGAACCCGCTCCCACCGCCAAAGCCCGGCCACGAACCCATCCAGAAGGAAAGTCGCCTGGACCCGGCCACCCTTCAGGATGACCCTTGGGCGGTATTCCTCCGGCAGAACCCGGGCGCGGTCGGCGTGGGCGAGAAGGAGGTTGTCCCATGGGGGCAAAAAGCGCGGGGGGGCCGGAATCTCCTCCTCCACCAGGGGAGCCTCCGGCAGGTCCAGGTAGGTCTTCCCATCCTCCCCTTTAAGCTCCACCAGCTCGTTTTTAAGCTCGCTCACCCTCTCTCGCAGGGAAAGGCCCGCAAAGGCGGTCAGGTCGGCCAAAGTGGCGGGCCCGAACGCCTGAAGGTAGCGAAGGACCAGCTGCCGCCCCCCTTCCCTTGGGTCGGCCAGGCTTTCGCCCAGCCAGTGCTCCGCCGAGACATAGGCGGGTGGACGCCGGCTGTTCCAGAAGCCGGCGGGGGGCACCTGCACCAGGGAGAGGATGGCCCGGGCCGCAAAGGAAAGGGCGGGGGGACTCGCTTCTGGCGCCACCGGGTGCAAAAGCCGGCGCAGCTCGGGGAAGGTCCGCGGCTCCTTTTGGGTGAGCTCCAAAGCCGCCCTCTCCAAGTCCTCCAGGGGAAGCCGGTCCACCTCGGAGCGGAAGAAGGACCTCAGGGCGCGCAGAAGCACAGGGTGGATCACCGGGCGAAAGAGGAGGTAGTCCTTTGCCGAGACGATGTGCAGCGTGCTGCGGAAGAGGGTGGCCCGCACCAGCCGCCTTTCGCTCAAGGCCTTTTCCAGATCGCCCTTCTGGAAGCCCTGAAGCCGGCCCCAAAGGCTGATGTAAGGCTGGTAGACGTCCTGGGCATTGAGGCCGCAAAGCGCCTCCACCAGCTCCACGAGGTCGTGGGGGTTGCGCTTAAGGAGATGCTGGCGGGCCAGGGTGGTGCGGCCCAGCCTGCGCAGGGAAAGGCGCGGTTGCTTTGCCCCAAGGGGGCCAACACCTAGAGGGGAGCCGGGGCGGAGGGACATCTCGGCTACACCTCCTTAGGGAGGGGTTGGACCAGCCAGATGAGGTGCCCATCGGGGTCCTGCACGCAGGCCTCTCGCACGCCGAACCAAAGGTTGGTGGGCGGCTGGACCACGGGGTGACCCGCGTGGCGTGCCCGCTCCACCACCGCATCCACATCTTCGTACTCGAACTCCACGACGATGCCGTAGGGTGAGGGGGTCGGTGCGTCCCACGGATGCAGAAGAACCTGCACAGCGCGCTCTCCCTCCCCGGCCCTCAGCCACACCAGCCCGGCCTCCTCGTGAACGCGGGTAAACCCCAACACCTCCTCGTAGAACGCAGTTGACGCGCGGACATCCTTGCAATGGACCAGTAGCTCGTAGATTCCCCTCGGCGATTGTGCCATCGTAGTCACCTTCCTCTTCAGTGTTTGCTTCGCAAAGCAACGCGGTGTTTGCCTTTCGGCGAAGCAGCTCATTCCTTCCGTCGTGCTCAACTGAGCACCCGGGTGCTCCTGGCCGCTGTTCGAGCCTTGCCTCCACCCAGGGCTA
>PSML01000054.1:3420-18031 GCA_040290145.1 Meiothermus sp.
CCCTGGGGCTGGTACAGGCTGGCCTGTAAGCGCCATAGCTCGGCATACAAGCCCTGGCGGGCAAGCAGCGACTCGTGGTCGCCCTCCTCAACCAGATGCCCCTGTGAGAGAACCAGGATCCGGTCTGCGAAGCGCACTGAGCCCAGGCGGTGGGTGATCAGGAGGACGGTTCTGCCCTGGGCCAGCTCGGCGAAGCGGGCGTAAAGGTGGGCCTCCTCCTTGGGATCCAAGGCGGCCGTGGGCTCGTCCAGGATGAGGAGCTCAGCCCGGCGGAAAAAGGCCCGGGCCAGGGCCACCCGCTGCCACTCTCCAATGGAGAGTTCCGTGCCGCCAAAGGCCCGGGAAAGGAGGGCATTTGGGCCGAGCCGCTCCAAAAGCTCCCAGCTTCCCCCAGCCCTGGCCGCCTCCTCCAGGCGCTTTAGGTCGTGGAGGGCCTCCGGGTCGGAAAGGGCGATGTTCTCCCCCAGGGTCAGGGCATAGCGGCCAAAGTCCTGAAAGACCGCGGCCACAAGCCGTCGCCAGGCCGAAAGCTCGAGGGCCCGCAGATCCACCCCGTCCACCAGGATGCGGCCCTCGGTGGGATCGTAAAAGCGCAGGAGGAGCTTGACCAAGGTGGACTTGCCCGCACCGTTTTCGCCCACCAGGGCCAAGCGCTCCCCCCGCTTGAGGCTGAAGGAAACCCCTTGCAAAGCCCGCCTCCCATCGGGGTAGACAAAACCCACCTCCTCGAAGCGGATCTCGGTGAAGGAGGTTAGCGGTCTGGCTCCGGGCCCCTCCTCCAGCCCAGGGGGACGGGCCAGGAAGCCTTCCAGCCGCTCGAAGTACAGGAGGCTTTCGTAGAGCATCCCCCCATCCTGGACCAAGCCAAAGAGGCTCTGCTGAAGGCTCCCCACAGACTGGAGCACAATCACTAAGCTGCCCAGACCGCTGGCCCCGGAAAGGACCTGCCTCAGGGCAAGAAAGAGGGCAGCTGCGGTGGCCAAGGCCCCCAGGAGGACAAGACCGCTCGCCCCCAAGGCCTGGCGGATGCGCGCCCGGCGGAGCCTGTGGTGAAGGGTTTGGAAGGCCTCGAGGTAGCGCCCCCGGAAGAGGGGCAGCAGGCCAAAAAGCCGCACCTCCTTGGCCGTCTCTGCACTCAGGAGGGCCTCGGCAAAGTAGCGCATCCGCCGGGACTCGGGGGCCCCGAAGAGCATGGCCTCCCACACCCCTTTTTGCAAGCGGAAGGTGAGCAGGGCCTGGGGAAGGGCGGCCAGAAGCAAAAGGAGGGGAAAGAAGGGGGCCAGGGTGAAGAGCAGGGCCAGAACCCCCACCACCGCGAGGCCCTGCCGGAAGGCGCTGCCCAGGAAGATGAGCAGGTTGAGGGGCTGGTAGGGGGCCTGGTCGCGCAAGACCTGGAGCTCATCGTGAAAACCGGGGTCCTCGAAGGGGGTCAGGTCGGGCATGCCGGCCACCTTCTCCATCAGCAAGAGGTGCACCCGGGCGGTAAGCCGCTCGTTCACCGACCCCTGCAGGTAGGCCACCCAAGGGGTGAGCAGGAAGTCCAGGGCAAAAGCCAGGGCCAGGCCCAGGAGGGGCCAGAGGAGGCCAGGGTCAAGACGCCCCCCCTCCAGGCCCGCCGCCAGGCTGTCCACCAGAAGGCGGGTCAGGCCGAGCACCGCCACCGGCAGCAGGCCCCCCAGGGCCAGAAGAAAGAGGAGCAGGAGGGCCTCGAGGGGGGCTGCCCGGAAGATCTGGCGCAGCGCTGTAAACAGAAGCCGAAAGAGCCCCGGGCGACCCCCCTGCCCCCTTTTCGGACTCTGAACCTTCATACTTGCTTGAACTTCCTCCTCGAGTTCCGAACAGCGAAGGCCTTGGCGCAAGAAATGCGTCTGCTCACAGGTTGCGGTGATAGAGAAAAAGCACCAGGCCAAGGACCAGCGGCGGCACGGCCTCGAAGGCCAGCCCCAGCACAGTCAGGGTGCCGGGGTCAAGCCCTGTGTAACGAGCCAGGAGCAGGGCGGCTAGGAGAATCATGACGGCGCCAACGACGATCATTGCCTTGCCCGCAAAGCGGTTGGCAGGGTACCAGATGGATGGATCGGACAGGGTCTTGGGTGTCCTGAAGCCATAAAGACCGTTGGGAGGCACCTTCCCCTGTAACAGCGGGATAGACAGCCCAATCATCAGCGCTGCCATGAAAAAGATCGAGGCGGCCAGGATTATGACGGCTCCGTGCATGTTAGACCCTCCATGAGCGAGCACTGCACCAGATGGTGCCTTTACCTTTCCATCCACCCAGGGCGCCCGAGGTTACCCCAATGCTAGCAGAGGTCGTTTTGATCAGTGCATCCCCAACGTCCCCTGCTGACGCGTCTTGCCGAGGGCGTACCGGAAGAATCCGATGCCTAGCGCCAGATAGGCCAGGGCATTGACCCCCGCGAGGAGCAGCAGGCGCAACGCCGCCACTGCAGGGGTGAGGGGCAGGAAGTAGCCCAGGCCAGGGCCTCAGCGTAGCGGCCCTGATGGTAGAGGGCCAGGGCGTCCATGGGGGAGTATAGCCCAAGGGAATCACGGGCCGGGCCGTACCTGCCGGATGAAACCCCCAGGGCTTAGCACCCGCAAGGGCAGGTCTCCCCGGCTCATCAGGGGTCCAAAGTGCCTGAGGTCGCCGGTGAGCAGGATCTGGGCCTGCACGCGCAGGGCAGCTCGCAGCACCGGGCGGTCTTTCTCGGGTAGCGACTCGAACAGGGTTTTCAGGGGCTCATCGGAGGGCGGGTCGGCTCCCTCTGGCTCTGCCACGAGCTGCACCTGCCGCATCAGCAAGGGGAGCCGGGGTGCGGCCTGGGGGCGTTTGCGCTCCAGGTTGAACTCCGCTTCCATCCGGCACAGCAGGCTGGTAAACAGCTCGAGCCGCCCCTGTTCGGCCAAGAGCCAGATCAGCCGGAATACCTCGCCCCCCAACGCCGCCGAGAAGAGCACGTTGGCGTCCAGAAAAACCCGCACTACAGCCCCCAGGCCTTTCGGAAGGCCGCCAGCTCCTCCTCGCTTACCTCAGCGGCCTGGGCGAACTCCTGGATACGCTCCTCGGTGTAGGCCTCCACAGGGAGCACCCGGGCCGGCTCCAGCACTACCCTTCCTTCCTCCACCCTGAGCAGCAGGGTATCCCCCGCTTTGAGGCCCAGGGCCTTCCGTATGGCGGCGGGCAGGGTCACCTGGCCCCTGGGTGAGAGTTGGGTGATGATCTTCACGCAATTCAGAATAGCAGAAAACCAGATAAATACCGGTGAGCCCTCACCCCAGGCTCCGCCGGTAGGTCAGGGCCTCGGCCAGGTGGGCTTCCTGGATGTGTTCTGCTCCTGCTAAGTCGGCGATGCTGCGGGCCACCCTGAGGATGCGGTCGTAGCTCCTTGCGGTGAGGGCTAAGCGTCGGCTTGCAGCCTGGAGCAGCGCCTCCGAGCCGGGGGAAAGGCCAGCGTGCTGGCGCAGGGCCCGGCCCAAGAGCTCGCTGTTGAGCCGGCCCTGGCGGGCTCGCATGCGTTCGCGGGCCGCCAGCACCCGCTCCCGTACCGCAGCGGTGGGCTCTCCTTCCGGCGCCCGGGCCAGTTCCTCGGGGGTCAGCCGGGGGACTTCCACCACCAGGTCGAAGCGGTCCAGCAGGGGGCCGCTGATTCTTCCCGCGTAGCGCTGGCGCTGGGTGGGGGTGCAGGCGCAGCTTCGCTCGGGGTCGCCGTACCAGCCGCAGGGACAGGGGTTCATGGCCGCCAGGAGCAAGAATCGGGCCGGGAAGGTCAAGCTGGCCTTAGCCCTCGAGACCGTCACGGTCCCGTCCTCGAGGGGCTGCCGCAGGACTTCCAGCGCGTCGCGCGAGAACTCGGGGAACTCGTCCATGAACAGCACGCCCCGGTGGGCCAGCGAGATCTCGCCCGGCTTGGGGACCGAGCCCCCACCGATCAGCCCGGCATCGGAGATGGTGCTGTGGGGGGAGCGATACGGAGGGGTCTTGATGAGCCCGCCCCCCAAGGGGCGCCCCGCCGCCGAGTGGATGCGGGTCACCTCCAGGGCCTCTTCGCGGGACAAGGGCGGCAACAGCCCGGGCATCCGCTTGGCCAGCATGGTCTTGCCCGAGCCCGGCGTGCCCACCATCAGCAGGTGGTGGCCCCCCGCGGCGGCGATCTCCAAGGCCCGCTTGGCCTTGGCCTGCCCCTTCACGTCGAGCAGGTCGGGGACGGCCTCGAGCGCCTCCACGTCGTCAGGGGGCGGGGCGGGCTCCAGGGGGCACTCCCCGGTGAGGAACTCGACCACCTGCCGCAGGCTCTGGAGGGCGTAGACCTCGACCCCCTCGATCAGGGCCGCCTCCCGGGCCGACGCGGCGGGCATCAGCAGCCTGAAGCCCTCGGCCAGGGCGCCCAGGGCCAGGTTGACCGCGCCGGGCACCGGGCGCAGCTCCCCGTCGAGCCCCAGCTCCCCCGCCGCCGCCACCTTCGGCAAGGCCTCGGCGGGGATCACCCCCTGCGCGCACAAAAGCCCCAGGGCGATGGGCAGGTCGTAGTGGCTGGCCTCCTTGCGCTGCTCGGCGGGGGCCAGGTTGACCACCACCCGCCCCTGCGGGTAGGGAAGCCCCGAGTTCTTGAGCGCCGAGCGTACCCGCTCGCGCGACTCTTCCACGGCCTTGTCGGGCAGCCCGACCACGGTGTAAGAGACCAGGCCGGGGCCCACGTCCACCTCGACCGTAACGGGGAGGGCCTCGAGGCCAAACAAGCTGTAGGTACGAACCTGGGCCAGCATCCAGATCAGTCTAGGGGCTGGGGCCGGGGATCAAGGGTTGGCGGTCACGTCACCGCACCGGGCTGATGGGCTTCCCAGGCTTGGTCCTGGCGGATTTTGACCAGGGCCTGGAGGGCTTGGTCGATCTCGGACTCGAGGGTGAAGAAGTGCAGCCCCATCCGCACCCCAGCCCCGGTGCGCCAGTCGCAGACGAATCCGCGCTGGTTCAGTTCGGCGGCGTAGCCGTAGGGCAGATCGAGGATCACCGTGCCGCTGCGATCGGCGGGGTTTCTGGGCCCCACGATCTTGAAGCCCAAGCCCTCGGCCCCGTCCAGAAAGCGTCCGGCCAGTCCCTGGATGTGGCTCCAGACGTTCGCCAGACCCACCCTGTGCAAAAGCCGATACCCGGCCTGGGCCACCAGCAAGACGGGGATGTTGGGGGTCCCGCTGTGGTAGCGCACCGCCCCATCGGCGGGAGCCCACTCGGGCTCAAAGGCGAAGGGTCGGGCGTGCCCGGCCCACCCGACCAGACTCGGAACCTCGTCCCAGTAGGGGGGGCGCACCCACAAGTAGCCGATGCCGGGGCCGCTCAGGAGCCACTTGACCCCGCCCCCCACCGCGTAATCCACCCCCTGGGCCTCGAGGTCCAGGGGCATCACCCCGGCGGTCTGGTAGGTGTCGAGGAGCAGCCGGGCCCCCGCCCGGTGGGCGATGGCCGCGAGCCGGGCGGCATCTACCCGCTCGGAGGATTTGAAGTAGGCGTGACAGGCCGCCAGGAGCAAGGTGGAGCGGTCCACCGCACCCTCCACCGCCTCCCAGGGGAAGCGGCCCTGGGGAGCCGGGAGCACCACCACCCGCGCCCCGAACTTCTCCCAGGCCTTGAGCTGATAGCCGATGCTGGGGAACTCGAGCTCCGTGGTGACGATCTTGTTGCGCCCGCCCGAGAAGTCCAGGCTCGACAGCACCGCCGCCACCGCACCGCTGGTGTGGGGATGGAAGGAGACCCCCTGCGGCGAGACCCCCAGGAGGGGGGCTAGGTCCTGGGCGACCTGCCGAGGAAGGTCCCACCACCCTTCGGCCCAGGCCCGTACCCCCCGGGCCTTCCAGGTCTGGGCGTAGTGGTCTAGGGCGGCTTGGGCCTCGCGGGGCATGGGGCCTAGGGTGTGGCTGGCCAGATAGACCCCGCCGCCCTCGAGCTGGGGGAAATGGTCGCGGTACATGAGGGGGAGTATACCAACCCCGGCGCGGGTGCTCGGTCTGTGCGTAAAATGGCCGGGTGCGCCAGCCCCGCCCCTCCGCCAGAGGACGCCTCCGCCTTACCGCTGGAAATTTTCTGGCGATTTTCCTGGTGGGGGCCGTGGTGGCGCTTCCTGGGGCGGTACTCCCCCAGTGGCGGGAAGGCTTCGCTAGCCCGGGGCAGATCGCCTTGTACTTCAACCTGATCCTGGTGGGGCTCTTGGTCGGGGTGACCGCCGGGAGCCGCTCGAGGTCCCGTCGCTGGCAGTACCCGCTGGCCCCGGTCTCGGTGGCGGTGGGGCTTACCCTGGCCGCGCTGACCCCGACCTTCTCCGGGGTGCTGGCTGCCGCGGGGCTGATCGGCTTGGGTCAAGGCCTCATCAACGTCCACGGCAACGGGCTCACCGGCGAGCTGTGGCCAGAGCGCCGGGTGGCGATGCTGAACTGGGTCAACGCGGCCTTCGGGGTGGGGGCGGTGAGCGCTCCGATCCTCTCGCTGTGGCTCCCCTGGCGCGAGATGTTCGGGCTGTTCGCCGGGCTGGCCCTGGTCACGGCTCTTTTGGTGGCGGACGCCCCCGGTCCGCAGCGAGGCCCGGCCAAAGAGGGCCGGGGCAGGGGGGGCATCTGGCTGGCCCTCCTGGTCATCGTCGGCTACACCGGGCTCGAGGGCTCGCTGGCCACTTACTCGGGCGTCTACCTGAAACTCCTGGGCTACCCTTCGGACCTGACCGGAACCCTCCTCTCCTTGTACTGGGCGGGCCTCACCGCCGGGCGGCTCTTCTTGGGAACCTGGGTGGCCCTGGCCCCCTTGCGCTACCTCACCTCCCTGACTACCGGCTCGCTGGCCGCCTTGCTCCTGATGCTGATCCCTCCCCTGGCCCCGATCTTTCCCCTGGTGGGGCTCTTCTACGGCCCCATCTTCGCCACCGTCTTCGCCCTGATGCAGGAGAAGTTCGGCTACCGGGCGGCGGGCGGGGTGTTCTACGCCGGGGCGGTGGGGGGAACGCTGGGCCCGGCGGCCTTTGCCCTGCTGAGCCCGCCGCTCGTTCCCTACGGTTTTCTGAGCCTGGGGGTGCTACTTCTGGTGAGCGTGAACTGCCTGAGGAGGATAGATGCGCGCACTGCTGTTTGACCTCGACGGGACCTTGGCCGACACCGACCGGCTGCACGAGCAGGCCTGGCTGGAGACCCTGCGCCCCTACGGCCTGGAGGGCGACCACGCTTGGTACCAAAGCCAGATCAGCGGGCGGCTCAACCCGGAGATCGTCCGCCGGCTGCTACCCCACCTGAGCCAAGCCGAGGAGCAGGCCTTCATCGCCCAAAAGGAAACCCGCTTCCGCGAGCTGGCTCAGAACCTGGAAGCCCTGCCGGGGCTCGATAGGTTGCTGGAGTGGGCCCATGGGCGCCGACTGGTCACGGCCTTGGTCACCAACGCCCCCCGCGAGAACGCCGAGCACGTGACCCAAACCCTGAGCCTGACCTTCGACCTGATCGTGCTGGCCGAGGAGTTGAGAGCAGGCAAGCCCGACCCCCTCCCCTACCGGGTGGCGCTCGAGCGGCTGGGGCTGGCCCCCGCCGAGGCCCTGGCCTTTGAGGACTCCCCCTCCGGGGTGCGCTCGGCGGTGGGGGCGGGCATCCCCACCGTGGGCCTGACCACCGGCCACGACCCCCGGGGGCTCGAGGAGGCCGGGGCTTTCCTGCTGATCCGGGACTTCCGCGACGGGCGGCTGTGGGAGCGTCTGGAAGAGCTCTGTGGCGGTGAGAGCCCAGAGCAAAGGTGGCGGGGGGGCGCCTGACCCTGGGCTAAAGCGCATGGCGCGCAAAGGCGGCCTCGTCGAAGCGGCACTGGGTGAGGTCATCCCAGTGCAGCCAACCCTCGCGCAAAGGGGGAAAGTCCAAGAACCCCCCGGTGGCCTTGAGGTGAAAGGCCAGCTCGCTGGGTTCCTCCACGCCCTCCTGGAAGGCCAGCAGGGCGCTTTGCCAGGCCCCAAAGCTGGATTGTGCTTGGGAGCCCACCATGGCCGGCTTGCCTTCTGAGCGGGCTGCCGCCAGCATCTCCAGCGTCCCGGTGATGCCGCTGCGGGCCGGTTTGAGGTTCAAGACGTCGAAGGTATCCAGCAAAATCTCGCGGCGCAGATCGCGCGGCGTGAAGCACGAGTCGTCGGCGATGATCGGCAGGATCTCGGCGGCACGAAGCCGCTGGCGAGAGGGAATCTCCTCGATCGGCAGGGGCTCTTCCACGTACAAAAGCCCGGCCTCGGCCCACTCCCGCAGGTAGCTTTGGGCCTCCTCGGGGTGCAGGGTCTGGTTGGCGTCGGCGTAAAGGAACACGTCGGGAAAAGCCTCACGGAGTAGGGCCAGGCGCTCGAGGTCGCCGCTCAGGTCGCGCCCCACCTTCACCTTGAGCACCCGTACGCCCGCCGCGTAGACGGCCCGGGCATCCGCCAGCATCTCCTCTGGGTCGGCGATGCCCAGGATATAGCTGACCCGAACCCGCCGGTGGTGCGGCGTGAGCACCTCCCATAGCTCTTGCCCCTGGCTTCTGGCCCAGGCCTCCCAGATCGCGGTGTCGAGGCCGCCTTTGGCGGTATGGTTGAAGGGAAAGCCCTCCAGCGCGGCCCGGACCCGCTCAGTGTCGTCCGCATCCAGGCCGAGGAGCCGGGGGGTGAGGTACTCCAGGGCGGCCTTCACGCCCCCTACCGTCTCGCCATAGATGGTCGGGCGAGGGGGGATCTCGGCCCGGCCGATGGCCCCATCCGAGAGTTCGACCTCGAGCAGGATGTGCTCCAAGGCCGCTAGCTCGCTCGACTTGCCCCAGCGCAAGGCTCCTTTGAGGGGAAGCCGGAAAGGCCGGGGGGTGATGCGGGTGATCGCCGCCATAGGCTCAACCTAAAGAGGCCAAAGGCTAAACGCAAGCCACCGCCCCACGCCTAAACCTCTTTTGGCCTAGGACGTGCGATCCGGTCCACGAAAGCGCGTATCCGCTCGGCCTCCTCCGCGATGGTCAGGGTCTCGGTGTCGAGGAAGAGGGCGCGCGGGCTGTTCTGCAGGGCCCGGCGGGCTCCTTCTGGGTCGTAGTTCTTGCGCTCCTCCGCCACGATCTTGAGCTTGGCCATGAGGTCATGGGCAGGAACGCCCCAGGAGAGGGCTTGCTCGAGTTCACCTGGCGAAAGCACCCCTCGAGCCAGTTCTTGCATCGCGCCCAGATCGGCGGCGTCCACCCGCACCAGGTCGAAGCGGTCCCCGCGGTTCAAGAGCCGCGAGAGCCGGGTCAGGTCGCGGGCCTCCAGGACGATGAAGTAGCTCCTGGGCAGGTGATGCAGGGCGTAGCGCACCTCATCCTCCCCCCGCAGCCCGTCGAACAGCAAGGGCCAGGTGGGCAGGGTATGGGCCTTGGCCAGCGCCTCCGCGACCCCCCCGGGGTGCTCCTGGCGGAAGCGGCGGGTGAGGGCGAAGCGCTCGGAGCGGCCCAGCGGGGGCTCGGCCCCGAACAGGGGGAGCACGTAGCGGTCCACCACCTCGCGGCGGTCGGGGAGGGTGGGGTACTCGAGGGCCCCCAGCAGGCTCGACTTGCCGACCCCGGTGAGGCCCACCAGCACCAGCAGGGGCAGGTCGGTGAGCGGCACCGCGTCGGCGGGGCGCGGCTGGCCGGGGAGATAGAGCGGGTGAGGCATGGGATCATTAAAGCACGGGCCACCTCCACCCCCTTGCTATGATGGGGCGATGCTGCCGCCCCCCCACGGCGGGGCGCTACCGTGGAGGACACCATGAAGAGAGTGCTCGCGACCCTCACTGTGCTCGTCGGCCTGGCCGCCGCCCAGGCCCCTGCCTACCCCGAGAACACCGTCGGGGCGGGGTTTAGCTTCAACCGGGGCCTCACCCTGCAGGGCAGCTTGGGCCTGCCCTTCAGCCCGCTGGGCATCGACACCGGGTTGGACGTGGAGGCCATCGGGCCCAATAACCCCTCGGTGTGGGTGCTGACCAAGGCCAACCTGCTCCCCGCGCTCACCGTCGGCGACCTCTCCATGTCGGTGGGGCTGGGGCTGGACCTGCGCTACATTGACGGGGGGTTTGGGGCCCATCTGGGCCTGCCGGCCACCCTCGAGATCCCCGGTGGAGCCATCTCGGCCTACTTGGGGCTCGGTTACCAGGCCGGTTTCCACCTGGCCTACGGGCTGGGCGGGCGGCTTTATCTGGACCCGGTGGCCCTGGAGGTGGCCACCTCGGACCGCTACCCGCTGAAGATCGCGGTGTTGTACCTGTGGTAAGCGCCCGGGGTTCGTCCGGTAAACTGGCCTCGTAAACGGCTCCCCCCGCTATGGCCTCGAGACCCGCCGCTCCCCCCGCTAGGCCCCGGCTCAACCCCGCCCACCTTATGGCCCTGCCGGCCATTGGGCTGTTGGGGCTTTTCATCCTGTACCCCTTCCTCGACGTGCTGCGCTTTTCCACCTGGGAGTGGTCGGGCTTGAGCGAGCCTAAAGGGGTGGGGCTCGAGAACTACCGCAAGATCCTCACCGACGCAGCCTTCTGGGCTAGCCTGCGCACCACCTTGTACTTCATGGCCATGGCCCTGCCGGGGTTCGTGCTCCTGTCGGTGCTGCTGGCCCTGGCGCTGGATGGCCAGCGCTACGAGCGCCCGGTCAAGGCGCTGTTGTTCCTGCCGGGTCTGGTCACGCTGGGCGGGGCCACCCTCTCCTGGTACACCCTCTTCGCCCCCGAGTACGGAGCCTTGGCCGCCCTCCTCCCGATCCCCCGCTGGGATCAGGAGGTGTTCTGGGCTTTGGTACTCGTGGTGTTATTCACCCTGTGGCGGCACGTAGGCTACGGGGTGCTGGTGGTCTCGGCGCGGCTCAAGGCGATCCCCAAGACGCTGCTCGAGGCCGCCGCCGTGGACGGGGCCAGCGCCGCCCAGGCCTTCCGCTACATCACCCTGCCCCTGCTGCGCCCGGCCATCACCTTTTTGCTGGTGATCGGCACGGTGCTGGCCCTGCAGTCCTATAGCGCGGTGTTTCTGCTCACCCGGGGGGGGCCCTTCGGGGGAACCCGGGTGCTGGGCTACTACCTCTACGAGACCGGGTTCGAGAACTTCCGGCTGGGCTACGCCGCCGCGGTCACGGTGATCGTGCTGATCCTGACGCTGAGCTTCGCCTACGCCCAGGCCCGGCTCTTGCGGGAGCGCGAATGATCCGCCACCTCTTCGTCCTGATCACCGCCCTGCTGGTCGCCCTGCCCTTTCTGTGGATGGCCTTCGCCGCTTTTATCCCGCAGGAGATCGTGTACTCGGGGGAGTTGTTTAGCCGCTTCGGCTTCACCCTGGCGAACTTCCAGGTGCTGGCCAAGGAGGGGTTCTGGGGGCGGATGGGGTTTTCGCTCCTGGTCTCGAGCCTGGTCACGTTTTTGCAGCTCTTCACGGCTTTTCTGGCGGCCTACGCGATCCGGGAGGGCTTGCGGGTGCTCCCTTTGTTCCTGCTCCTGCTGGCGGTGCCCGCCGAGTTGCTGCTGGTTCCCCTCTACGGCCTCCTGAAGAGCCTGCACCTGCTGGATACGGTCTGGGCCCTGATCCTGCCCTTCGCGGCCAGCCCCTTCGTGGTGTTTTTGCTCTACGGGGCGATGCGCTCGATCCCCGAGGAGCTGCTCGAGGCCGCCCGGCTCGACGGGGCGGGGCACCGGGTCTTGCTGGGCCGCATCCTCCTGCCCCTCCTGCGCCCGACGCTGGTGGCCGCCGGGGTGCTGGCCTTCGCCGCGCACTGGAACCTGGTGCTCTACCCGCGCATCGTGGCCGGGGAGCAGTGGAAGACCGTACAGACCTGGCTCACCGACCTCCAGCGCAAGTACCCCGCCGACTGGGGGATCCTCTCGGCGGCGGCCCTGGCCGCCACGCTGCCGCTGGTCCTGATCTATCTGGCCTATGAGCGGCGGGTGGTGGAGAGCGTGGAGGAGGGCTTGAAGGGGTAGCCAAACTTCTCAAACATCCTCATGGCAAACTGACCAGTATGGGCTGGGAGGCTGGACCGGCCCTCGAGGTGAACATGCTGCATCGCCTGGGAATCGCCATCTTGGTTTTGCTCGGCTTAGGACTGGCCCAAAAGCCGGTCGAGATCACCCTCTGGCACACCGCCGGGCCACCCGGCCAGGAACCTTTTGAGGCCATAGTGGCCGAGTTCAACGCCTCACAAAACCAGTACAAGGTCGTCCCGCGCTACCAGGGCGACTACCGCGAGGCCGGGCTCAAGCTGCTCTCCGCGCTGCGGGCCGGGGGCGCTCCGACCCTGTTTCACGCCGAGATCTCCTTCCTGGGGCAGATGGTCAAGGAGGGGGTCGCGCTGCCCCTGGACGAGTACCTGGGCAACCTCCCAGGCGACTTCTACCCGGGGTTCCTGGAGACCGGCAGGCTTCAGGGCAAGACCTATGGACTGCCCATCGGGCTGTCGGTGCCGATCTTCTTCTACAACGCCGACCAGTTTCGCGCCCGCAGCCTCCCGGTCCCGACCACTTGGCCCCAGGTGGCCGAGGCCGCGGCCAAGCTGTCGAGCCGTGCGGCCAAGGGGCTCATCGTCTCCAGCGATATCTGGAGTTTCAACACGCTGGTGATGAGCCGGGGCGGGAGCCTGGTCAACGCCCAGGGCCGCCCGGACTTCACCCACCCCAAGGCGGTAGAATCGCTCGAGTTCCTACAGAAGATCGTGCGCGACGGCCACGCCCAGAGCCGCAACATCGCCGAGGCCCAGTTCTCGGTGGCGGACTTCCTGCGCACCAAGGCCTTCATGGGCCTGGCCCCCATCACCATCTGGCCGCTCATCGAAGACCGCGCCCCCATCCCCTTCCGGCTGGGGGTGGCCGCGGTGCCGCTGGAGCCGGGCGGGAGGGTTCCGCTGGCGGGGGGAGCCTTGGTGGTGCTCAAGGGGGCTAGCCCCGAGCAGGTCAAGGGTGCGGTGGCCTTCTGGCGCTTCCTGATGGAGCCGAAGAACATCGCCCGCTGGGTCAGGGCCACCTACTACCTGCCGATGCGCCGCAGCGCCCAGCCTTTGCTGGAGGAGTTCTACAGAGAAGACCCCCGCCGCCGGGTGGCCTTCAGCCAGGTCGAAGGGGCCAGCCCCTGGATCCAGGACCCCGAGGTGACGGTGTGGTACACCTACCTGGAGGAGGCCCTGGAGAAAGCCCTCAAGGGGGGCGTCCCGGCCCGCCAGGCCCTCGAGGAGGCCCAGCGCAAAGCCCAGGCCGTGGAACGAAAATAGGCCCTTGATCGAACCCCATCCTGGCGAGTTTACCGAGGAGATCAACTCAAGGCATGTAGAATGGGCACGCACCAGCTCGGGAGGCAGGCGTGAAGCGAGTCGTAGCATGGCTTTTTCTGGCCTTGGGCCTAGCTTTCGCCCAGGTAGAGATCCCTTTCTGGCACTCCATGGACGGGCCCGCGGGCCGGGCCATCGACCAGTTCGCCAAGGAGTTCAACGCCAAGCAGCGCAGTTTCCGGGTGGTCCCGGTGTACAAGGGGGACTACCGCGACGGGGAAAATAGCCTGGTCTCGGCGCTGCGGGCCGGTGGAGCCCCGGTGCTGTACCAGGCCGAGGTGGTGTTTTTCCCCCGGCTGGTGGCCGAGGGCAGCGCGGTGGCGCTCGACGACCTAGTCCGCCCTCTGCCCTTCGAAAATGACCTCTTCGAGGCCGCCTGGGACTACGGGATCATCGGCGGCAAACGCTACGGGCTGCCCTTCAACACCTCGACCCCGGTGCTGTTCTTCAACGAGGACCAGCTGCGGGCCAAGGGTCTGAAGGTTCCCAGCAACTGGAAGGAGTTCGGGGAAGTGGCCCGGGCCTTGAGCAGCCGCCAGAGCAAGGGCTTCATCGCCCTCACCGAGTCCTGGACCTTCGAGGCCATGGTCACCAGCCGCGGCGGAAACCTGGTAACCCCCGACGGGAAGCCCAACCTCACCTCCCCCCAGGTGGTGGAGGCCCTCGAGTTCCTGCAAAACCTGAACCGCAGCGGGGTCATCTCGGTGCGCAACCTGGCCGAGTCCACCTTCGCCCAGCTCGACTTCGTGCGCACCAAGGGCATGATGGTCTTCGCCTCCATCGCCAACTGGCCCGCCGCCGAGAACTTCTCCTTCGCCTTCAAGCTCGGCGTCGCCCCCGTCCCCCGCGAACCCGGCGGCAAGGTGCCTCTGGGCGGGGCCCAATTGGTCGTGGTCAAGGGCGCCCGGCCCGAGGAGGTCCGGGGCGCGGTGGAGTTCTGGAAGTACCTGATGGAACCCGAGGTCGTAGCCCGCTGGGTCCAGGCCTCCTACTACGTCCCGCTGCGCAAGTCGGCCACCCCCCTGCTGGAGAAGTTCTACCGCGAGAACCCCTACCGCAAGGTCGCCTTCGAACAGATCGCCTACGCCCAGCCCCGCCCCCGCGTCCCCCAATTCGCCACCTGGCGCAACTTCCTCGAGGAAGCCCTCGAGCGCGCCCTCAAAGGCGGCGTCCCAGCGCGGCAGGCGCTCGAAGAGGCACAGCGGAAGGCGGAAGCGGTTAGGTGAGGGGGTCGATAGTCGATGGTCGATAGCCGAACGCCTCATTGGGATCAATCATCCCCTGGGGCCGTACCCGCCCCGCAGGCCAACTACAGCCCCACTTCCCCGTGGACGGGCGCT
>PSML01000055.1:0-17681 GCA_040290145.1 Meiothermus sp.
CCCGCCGCGGCGGGGCGCTCACGGTGGCCTTGGTCAACCAGGAGGCCTCGCCGCTGGCCCAGACCTGCGAGGTGGTGCTGCCGCTGTGGGCGGGCCCTGAGGAGGCGGTGGCCGCGACCAAGAGCTACCTGGCGACCCTGGCCGCCCTGGCCCAGCTGGTGGCCTACTGGGCCGACGACAAGGGCCTCAAGGACGCCCTGGCCCTGCTCCCCGAGGCCATGCACCGCTCGGCCGAGGCCGACTGGAGCGCCGGGCTCGAGCCCCTGGCGGAGTGCGACCACGGGCTGGTGGTGGGGCGGGGCTACGCCTTCGCCGTCGCCAACGAGCTCGCGCTCAAGCTCAAGGAGACCAGCGCCCTGCACGCCGAGGCCATGTCGGGCGCCGAGCTGCTGCACGGCCCGGTGGCCCTGGTGGAGCCCGGCTTCCCGCTGCTGGTGCTCGTGCCGCACGACCGGCCCCTGCCGGGCATGGTGAGCCTCCTGGAGAACCTGCGCGGCAAGGGCGGCCACCTGCTGGTGGCCTCCTCCGAGGCCAGCGCCCTCGAGCTCGCCCACACCCCCCTCCCCCTGCCCACCAAGCTCCACCCGGTCTTGGATTCGGTGCTCCTGGCGCAGGCCTTCTACCCCTTCGCGGCACAACTGGCGGTGGCCCGGGGTCACAACCCGGACGCTCCCCGCCATCTCTCCAAGGTCACCCGGACGCGCTGAAAACCGGCGAGGTCCCGGTGCTTCAGGGTCTAGCCGGGAAAAGCCCGGTCGTACGGGTGGGGCCAGATGGCCTTCTGGGGCTCGAGCTGCCGCGCTGCTCGGTAGGCCCAATAGGGGTCGGCCAGGAGGGCTCGAGCCAGAAAGACCAGATCGGCCTGGCCCTGCTGCAAGATGGCCTCGGCCTGAAGGGGCTCGGTGATGAGGCCCACCGCCCCGGCGCTGAGACCGGTCTCGAGCCGGACCCTCGCGGCAAAAGGCACCTGATACCCCGGCCCCAGCGGGATCTTCACCCCGGGAACCACCCCACCCGAGGAGCAGTCGAGCAGATCCACGCCGCGCCGCATGAGTTCCCGGGCGAAGGCCACCGTATCGTCTATGGTCCACCCGCCCGCAGCCCAGTCGGTAGCGGAGACCCGCACCAAGAGGGGAAGCTCGGGCGGCCAGACCTCGCGCACCGCCTCCACCACCTCGAGCGGAAAACGCATGCGGTTCTCCCGGCTCCCGCCGTATTGGTCGGTGCGGAGGTTGGAGAGGGGGGAGAGGAAGGAGTGCAGCAGGTAGCCGTGGGCCATGTGCAGTTCGATAACTTGGAAACCAGCCTGCTTCGCCCGCCGGGCCGCTTTTTGAAAGGCCTGGCGTACCTGCTCGAGCCCGGCCTGGTCTAACGCTTGGGGGACTGGCCAGCCCTCTTGAAAGGCCAGCGCGCTGGGGGCTACCGGGGTCCAGGCATGAAGGGGCCTTCCGCCCTCCCAGGGGCGCGCGGTTCCCGCTTTGCGCCCGGCGTGGGCCAGCTGGACCGCGGCTACCGCCCCGTGGGCCTTGATCCTGGCGGCTAGTTCCCGCAACCCCGGGACGTGCGCGTCCGACCAGATCCCCAGGTCCTCCGGGCTGATCCGGCCCCGCTCCTCCACCGCCGTGGCTTCCACGATGATCATCCCTACCCCGCCCACCGCCCGGGTGGGGTAGTGGAGCAGGTGCCAGTCGTTCACCCGCCCGTCTCGTCCCTCGCAAGAGTACTGGCACATCGGGGACATTGCGACGCGGTTTTTCAGCGTGACCGAACGAAGCTCGAGTGGCTCGAACAGCAGGCTCATAGGCCGGATTTTAGGGTGCACAGACCGGCGCGAAGGTGCCTTTGTCGCCAAATCCCGCCGCTGGCGGTAAGATTCTCCCAGGAGGCCCCATGTCGCTGCACCCCCTGGCCGGAAAGCCCGCCCCGCGCGGGATTCTGATCAACGTCCCACGGCTGTTGGTCGAATACTACGCCCTCCATCCGGACCCCGACGACCCCTTGCAGCAGGTGGCCTTCGGCACCAGCGGCCACCGCGGGACCTCCGCCCGCCGCACCTTCAACCAGGCCCATATCCTGGCCATCGCCCAGGCCGTGGCCGAGTACCGCGCCCAGCGGGGCATCAGCGGGCCGCTTTACCTGGGGATGGACACCCACGCCCTCTCCGAGGCGGCCTGGGCCAGCGCCTTAGAGGTCCTGGTGGCCAACGGGGTCCACGTGCGGATCGAGAGGGGCCGCGGCTACACCCCCACCCCGCTGGTCTCCCACGCCATCCTCTCCTACAACCGGGGCCGCCGCCAGGGCCTGGCCGACGGGATCGTGATCACCCCCAGCCACAACCCGCCCCAGGACGGGGGCTTCAAGTACAACCCGCCGAGCGGCGGCCCGGCCGATACGGGGGTCACCGAGGCCATCCAGGAGCGGGCCAACCAGATCCTGCGGGGTGGGCTGCGCGAGGTGCGGCGGGTGAGCCTGGAGCGGGCGCTGGAGGGGGCCGAGGAGTTCGACTTCGTGACCCCCTACGTCCACGAGCTGCGCGGGATCGTCGAGATTGAAGCGATCAAGGCCGCCGGGGTGAGGATCGGGGTGGACCCGCTGGGGGGCTCGAGCCTGGCCACCTGGCAGCGCGTCGCCGACCACTACGGCCTCGAGCTGACCGTCGTCAACGAACGCATCGACCCCAGCTTCTCCTTCATGACCGTAGACAAGGACGGCAAGATCCGCATGGACTGCTCCTCGCCCTACGCCATGGCCTCCCTGATCGGACTCAAGGATCAGTTCGACGTCGCGGTGGGCAATGACCCCGACGCCGACCGCCACGGCATCGTGACCCGCGACGGGCTGATGAACCCCAACCACTACCTGGCGGTGGCGATCCACTACCTCTTCCAGCACCGCCCCGGGTGGGGGCCGGATATGGGCATCGGCAAGACCCTGGTCTCCAGCAGCATGATCGACCGGGTGGCCGCCGCCTTGGGACGCCGGCTGGTGGAGGTCCCGGTGGGCTTCAAGTACTTTGTGGACGGCCTGCTGAAGGGGTCCATCGGCTTCGGCGGGGAGGAGAGCGCCGGGGCGAGCTTCCTGCGCATGGACGGCTCGGCCTGGAGCACCGACAAGGACGGGATCATCCTGGGCCTGCTGGCCGCTGAGATCCTGGCCAAGACCGGCAAGAGCCCCAGCGAGCACTACCGCGAGCTCGAGGCCCGCTTCGGTTCCTCGGCTTACGCGCGTATGGACGCTCCGGCTAACCCGGCTCAGAAGAAGGCCCTGGCCAGCCTCTCGCCGGAGATGGTCACGGCCACCGAGCTCGCCGGGGAGCCGATCCTGGCCAAGCTGACCCGCGCTCCCGGCAACGACGAGCCCATCGGCGGCCTCAAAGTGGTCACGGAGAGCGCCTGGTTCGCCGCGCGGCCCTCGGGCACCGAGGACGTGTACAAGATCTACGCCGAGAGCTTCCGGGGGAGGGAGCACCTCGAGCGGGTGATGCAAGAGGCCCAGGAAGTGGTCAACGGGGCCTTCCGGGCGGCGGGGGTGTTGTAGAGAGCTTGTATTCCTCGTCCGAGACGTGCTCGAGCCAGTGGGCCGTCACCCCCTCCTGGCTGGCCTGCAACGCCAGGTGCACCATGGCGTGGGTGGCGGAGGCTCCGTGCCAGTGCTCCTCGCCGGGCGGGATGTAGACCGTATCGCCGGCCTTGATCTCGAGCACCCCCTCCCCCCGCCGCTGAAACCAGCCGATCCCGCTCTCCACGTGCAGGATCTGTCCCTTGGGGTGGGTGTGCCAGGCGGTGCGGGCGCCGGGGGTGAACATCACCCGGTAGACCTGTAGGTGCATCGGCGCGGGGCTGTGGATCAGCTCGCTGATGTAGACCAACCCGGTGAAGTACTCGGCCGAGCCCTGCCGGGTCGGGCTTTGCGGGACGAACTTCTTCCAGGGGTTTTCCATGCCCTCAATCTACTCGCCACCCCCTGCGTGATACGATACGGCGGTGCGCATCTGGGCTTGAAGGCGGGGTACAAAAAACTTATACTTGGTCAAAGGAGACCTTGTGCGTACCGTCCTGTGGGATAAAAACGGCGAGCCAATCCTCTACTGTACCGGGAGCGGGGTGGTCTACACCGTGGCCAACCAGCCGGTGGGGGTGCGGCTCGAGACCGGCCAGGTCGTGGACTTCCTGGGCGGGCTGTGCGGCTGGTATCGGGACGGGCTCCTGTGGGACCGCACGGGGCGGCTTTTCGCCTTTCGCAAGGGGGCCATGGCCCCGGTGGAACTGCCCCAGGCCAAGCCGCTGCGGGCCGTACTCCAACCCGTCCCCGCCCCCGGCCACCCGCTGGCCATGCCCTCGCCTTTGCCCCAGTTCAGACCGGAGTGGAGCGAGTACGACGTGGGTTTGTTTTTCGGGATCAAGAAGGAGGTGGAGAGAGGCCGGTAGTCACGAGCCCTCCGTTTATGGCGATCGATTTTTCCCTCACCGACGAACAGAAGCAACTCCAGGCCCTAGCCCGGCGTTTCGCCCGGGAGCAGATCGCGCCGGTCGCGGGCGAGTACGACCGCAAGGAAGAGGTCCCCTGGCCGGTGATCGAGAAGCTCTTTGAGGTGGGCTTGCTCAACGCCATCATCCCCGAGGAGTACGGGGGGTTGGGCCTCTCGATGCTCGAGGAGGTGATCATCGGGGAGGAGTTGGCCTGGGGCTGCATGGGCATCTACACCATCCCCATGGCCTCCGACTTGGGCATCACCCCGGTGCTGCTGGCGGGCTCGCACGAGCAGAAGTCGCGCTTCTTCGGCCAGCTCACCGAGAAACCGGCCTTGGCCGCCTTCGCCCTCAGCGAGCCCGGCAACGGTTCGGACGCGGCGGCCTTGCGCACCCGCGCCGTGCGGGATGGCGACCACTACATCTTGAACGGCACCAAGACCTGGATCAGCAACGGCGGAGAGGCGGAGTGGGTGGTGGTCTTCGCCACCGTCAACCCCGAGGCCCGGCACAAGGGGGTGGTAGCCTTAGTGGTGGAGAAGGGCACGCCCGGCTTCAAGGCCAACAAGCTCCACGGCAAGATGGGCCAGCGGGCCAGCGGAACCTATGAGCTGGTCTTCGAGGACGTGCGGGTTCCCGCCGCCAACCTCCTGGGCGCCGAGGGCGACGGCTTCAAGATCGCCATGAACACCCTGGACAAGACCCGCATCCCGGTGGCGGCGGGCAGCGTGGGGGTAGCCCGGCGGGCTTTGGACGAGGCCACCAAGTATGCCCGGGAGCGCGAAGCCTTCGGCAAGCCCATCGCCGAGTTCCAGGCCATCCAGTTCAAACTGGCCGAGATGCTCATGGGGATCGAGACTGCTCGCGCTTATACCTACTACGCGGCCTGGCTCACCGACCGAGGTCTCCCCCAGGCCCACGCGGCGGCAATCGCCAAAGCCTACGCCTCGGAGATGGCCTTCGCGGCGGCCAACCAGGCCATTCAGATCCACGGCGGCTACGGCTACATGCACGAGTACCCCGTCGAGAAGCTCCTGCGCGACGTGAAGCTCAACCAGATCTATGAGGGCACCAACGAGATCCAGCGCCTGATCATCGCGCGGCATATCCTCAAGGGGTGACGGTTGAAAGGAAGGAACGGATGAAGTTTATCGCGGTGATTCGGCAAGTACCCGACAACGAAGCCAAGCTTCGCATCGAGGGGGGGCGGGTCAACTACGAGGGGGCCACGCTCATCCTCGACCAGATGGACGAGTGGGGCGTGGAAGAGGTGATCCGCCTCAAGGAGCAGTATGGCGGCGAAGCGGTGATCGTAGCCCTCGGCCCGGAGCGCTTCGAGGAGGCCATCCGCACCGCGCTGGCGATGGGCGCCGACCGGGGGGTTCACCTCGTCACCGAGGCTTCCCTCGACCCCATCACCCAGGCTCAGGCCCTGGCCGACACCCTCCGCGACGAGGCCCCCACGCTGGTCTTCACCGGTGGGCAGCAATCCGACTGGGACTCGCAAGCCTTGGGCCCGGCCATCGCGGAAGCCCTGGGCTGGCCGGTGGTGACCTGGACCACCAGCCTCGAGCTGGAGGGCCAAGGCGCTTACGCCAAGGCCAAGCACGACCTCGACGAGGGGGCCGAGGTGGTGCGGGTCGCCCTCCCCGCCGTCTTCACCACCCAGCAAGGCCTCAACGAGCCGCGCTACCCCACGCTGCCCGGCATCATGAAGGCCAAGAAGAAGGAGATCCGCAAAGTGCCCATCGCCTTCGAGGGCAAAGTGGAGACCCTCGAGCAGACCATCCAGGAGCGCAGGCGGCTGAACAAGGTGATCGACGGGACCAAGGATCCGGTGGCGGCTGCCGACGAGCTGGTGCGCTTGCTGCACGAGGAAGCGAAAGTGATCTGATGCCAAACGCTAGGCGCAACACGCCCAACGCTAAAAATCGCCCTGGTTTTTAGCGTATTGCGTTTTGTGCGCCCGGAGGTAATGGAATGATCCTAGTAGTTCTCGAACACGACGGACAACGCCTGCGCAAGGGTGCCCTCGAGGCCATCACCCGAGCCCGACAGTTGAACGCGATTGCCGGAAGCGTGGCCGGGGTGCTGATCGGGGAGAACCTGGCGGCGGTGGCCGAGGAGGCCAAGCGCTACGTCCAGGCCCTCTACCTGGCCGAGGTCGGCCCCTACACCGCCGAGGGGTGGGCGGCGGCGGCCTACGCGGCCCAGCAGAAGGCCGGGGCCCAGGTGGTGGTGGCCACCGGGAGCCGCCAGGGGCGCTCTTGGACGCCGCGCCTGGCCTACAGAATGGGGGCTGCGCTGCTCGAGGACACCCTCGAGACGGGCACCGACGGCGCTAAAGTCATCGCCACCCGCTACAGCTTCCTCAACCGCGTCACCGAGAAGCAGTCTGCGGCCCTGCCGGTGGTCTTCACCGTCAAGCCCAACACCACCCCTCTGGCCGAGCCACTGGGCTCCGAGGGCACGGTGGAGACCCTCAGCGTCGAACTCCCGGCGGTGGGGGTGGAGGTGATGGAGCGGGTGGTCGAGCAGAAGAAGGGGGTCTCCCTGGCCGAAGCCACCATAGTCGTGACCGGCGGGCGCGGGCTGGGCAGCCCCCAAGCCTTTGCCCAGGTAGAGGAGCTGGCCGACCTGTTGGGCGGGGCGGTAGGGGCCACCCGGGCGGTGGTGGACGCAGGCTGGCGGCCTTATGGCGAGCAGGTGGGACAGACCGGCAAGACCGTGCAGCCCAACGTCTATATCGCCCTGGCGGTCTCGGGCGCGGTGCAGCACCAGGCCGGGATGAACAAGAGCAAGTACATCGCAGCGGTGAACAAAGACCCCGAGGCCCCCATCTTCAAGGTCGCCGATTACGGGGTGGTGGGTGATGTGCATCAGGTGCTTCCGGCGCTGATTGAGGCGGCGAAAAAGTTGAAGGACTAAACCCAAGGTAACTCGACCGGGCAGGTACAAATCGCCCCATACGGGGGGTATAGCTCAAGTCGGTGAGGGCCGACAGGTGGTCGGCCCCGCTGCCGAAGTACATCACCCCGCCCTGCCCGGCGGGGCTCGAGGCCCATCCTTGCCGACCCTGACGGCCCGGGGTGGAGCCTGATCCGGCGAGAGGGTGAAGGGTGCGGCGCTACCTGCTCAGCCGGTCCTTGATCTGCTCGAGGTGGTGTTGCTCGCTGTACACCAGGGTTTGCAGCCAACCCAAAGCGGTAAGTTCGCCAAAAAAGGGATGCTGAAAGGTGGGGGGGCCTTCCAGAAGGCCCTGGCTTTGGGCGACTTCGAGCTGCAGCCGCTCCCGGGTGGCGCGTAGTTTCTCCAGCAACTCCTCGCGCGAAAGCCCCCCTCGCGGCTCAACCGCCGCCGGAGCGACAAACCGCCCATCCGGGCGAATCTGCCCCGGCGGCCCCGCGGGGGGTAGGGGCATCTGCCCCCCGGCCACTTTGCGCAGCATGCGGATGACCTTACCCCCCGACTCCTCGACCAAGGCGATGTGCTCGAGCTCCTCTGCCGGGCTCCACTGCTCCGGGAGGCGCCGGGTGAATAAGGCCTCTTCGCTCAGGGTCCCGATGAAGCGCAGCAGCTCTCGGCGGGAACGCTCAAGCAACCGGAGGCAGTGCTGGGCATCGCCGTAGCGCTGGAGTAAGGGGTGGGTGGGTTCGGACATAGGGGCTCCTAGCTAGTAGTGTAGCGGCTTGGACGTAGAATGGGCTTCATGATCCAGATTGACCTCTCCGGCAAACGTGCCCTGGTGATGGGCGTGACCAACGAGCACAGTCTGGCCTGGCCGATTGCCCAGCGGCTGCACCAGGCGGGGGTTAGCCTGGCCTTTAGCTACCAAGGGGAGCGCTTGCGGGAGAAGCTCCAGAAGCTCACCGCCGACGTCCCGGGGGCCTTGCTGTACGAGGTGGACGTGACCCAAGCCGGGGCCCTGGAGGCCATGTTCGCCGACCTCAGGGAGCGCTGGGGGGGCTTGGACTATGTGGTCCATTCCATCGCCTATGCCCCTCGCCGGGCGATGGAGGGGCGCTTTATCGAGACCACCCGGGAGGATTGGAACACCGCGCTCGAGGTCTCGGCCTACTCTTTGGTCGCGGTGGCCCGCTTGGCCGAGCCCCTGTTGAACCCCGGAGGGGCGCTCATCACCCTGACCTACTACGCCTCACAAAAGGTGGTGCCCCGATACAACGTCATGGGGATCGCTAAGGCCGCGCTCGAGGCCAGCGTGCGTTACCTGGCCTACGAGCTAGGGCCCAAGGGCGTGCGGGTCAATGCCCTGAGCGCGGGGGCCGCCCGTACCGTGGCAGCCATGAGCATCCCAGGTTTCCGCAAGATGACCGCCAAGTACAGCGCGGTGGCTCCCCTCAAGCGCATGATCACCCACGAGGAGGTGGGGAACCTGGGCTTTTACCTGCTCTCGCCGCTCTCCTCGGGCACCACCGGGCAGACCGTGTACGTGGACGCGGGATATTCCATCATGGGGATGGACCTTTCGGAGGGCGAGTAAGCCCGCTATACGCCCCCGGCAGCCCTCAACTTGACAATGGCCCCACCCTTGCGCATAGTGATAGAGCGGCCAGCTAGGGGGCACCCGGCAAGAGGGAGGGATGGCCGAGCGGTTGAAGGCGGCGGTCTTGAAAACCGCTATGGGTGCCAAGCCCATCGGGGGTTCGAATCCCTCTCCCTCCGCCAAGTCAAACACGCCTGGAGAGGTGGCCGAGCGGCTGAAGGCGGCGGTTTGCTAAACCGTTATACGGGACTAAAGCCCGTATCGGGGGTTCGAATCCCCCCCTCTCCGCCAGGACGACCGGGGCTTTGCCCCGGTTTTGCTGTGTACCATGGGGGCATGCGGCTGGACTTGCGCGAACATGGCCTGGATTTGAGCCGGGTGCGCCTTATGGGGATTTTGAACCTCACCCCCGATTCGTTTTCCGACGGGGGAAAGTACCTCGATCCTCAGGCCGCCTTGGCTCGAGCCCGCCAGATGGTGGCCGAAGGTGCCGACCTGCTCGACCTAGGGGGGGAGTCTACCCGTCCAGGAGCCCTTCCGGTGCCGCCGGAGGAGGAACGGCGCCGGGTGTTGCCGGTGCTGGAGGCGGTGCAGGGGCTGGGGGTGCCCATCAGCATCGACACCCGTAAGCCCGAGGTGGCGGCGGAGGCACTGGCCATGGGGGCTCACCTGCTCAACGACGTGACCGGCTTGCGCGATGAGCGCATGATCGAGCTGTGCGCGCGCTACCAGGTGCCCGCAGTCATCGTGCATATGCCCGTGCCCGACCCGCTCACCATGCAGCAACACACCGGCTATGCCGATGTGGTGGGGGAGGTCAAGGCGTTTTTGGCCGCCCAAGCCCAACGGGCGCTGGCGGCTGGCGTGCCTCAGGTGGTGCTCGACCCGGGGTTTGGCTTTGGCAAGGAGCTCGAGGGGAACCTCGAGTTGGTGCGTCACCTTGACCAATTGGTGGCCTTGGGGCACCCGGTGCTCTTGGGGGCTAGCCGCAAGCGCACCATAGGAGAACTCAGCCGCATCGAGAACCCCCAGGAGCGGGTGGTGGGCTCAGTGGCGATGCACCTGTACGGGGTGATGAAGGGGGCCAGAATCTTACGGGTACACGATGTGCGCGCCCACCGGGAGGCGCTGGCGGTCTGGGAAGCCTTGGGCCAAGGGGGGGTGTGGGGTGGGTCGGATTGCGCTGCTGGGGCTTGAGTTTCATGCCCATCACGGGGTGATGCCCGAGGAGGGGCGGCTGGGGGCACGCTTCATCGTGGATATCGAGATGGAGGTGGCCTTTGAGGGCAGGGGAGACCGGCTCGAGGGGACCGTGGATTACGGCAAGGTGTACGAGGCCGTAGCCGCTGTGGTGACGCGCGAGCGCTTCTACCTCATCGAAGCCCTGGCGGATCACCTGGCCGACGCGCTCATGCGGGCATTCCCCCGGCTGGAGGCCCTCACCGTGCGTGTCCACAAACCCCACGCGCCCATCGCCGGGGTGTTCCGCGACGTGTATGCCGAGACCTCACGTTTGCGCCGGAGTGATCCCTCCAGTTCATAAAGCGTCCTTAACGCGCCGCGCATACGGCCCCGGGTTGGTTGGTCTACCGTGGGGGGAGTATGCGAAGAACGTGGGTTTTTCCTGTATTCATTGGACTGCTGGCCCTCGTCGCGTGTAGCCCCTCGAGCCCCCCACCCGCCCAACCGCCCTCGATCGGCGATGGGAATACCTCGAGTGTGGCCCCGGTGTATGCTCTGGACGGGCCGGATCGCATTCCCGGGCGCTACATCGTGGTGTTCAAGAAAGGGGTGAGTGGGGCGGAGGCGCAGAACCAGGTCAGCCTGCAAAGCCAGAGGCCGGGCGTGCGGGTCTTGCGGGTCTACACCGCAGCCCTCAAGGGCTTCGCCGCGGTGATCGCCGACGATCAGCTCGAGCAGTACCGCCGCGACCCCAAGGTGGCCTACATCGAGGCTGACCGGAAGGTGGTGGTGACGGCCACCCAAAACCATCCCGACTGGGGCCTGGACCGCATTGACCAGCGCAACCTCCCGCTGGATGGGAAGTACACCTACACCACCACCGGGGCCGGGGTGAACGCCTACGTGATCGACACCGGGATCCAGACCAACCACCCCGAGTTCGGCGGGCGGGCCAAGGTCGGCTTCGATGCCCTGGGTGGGGACGGCCAGGACTGCTATGGGCACGGCACCCACGTGGCCGGAATCCTGGGTGGGAACACCTACGGGGTGGCCAAGGGGGTGACCCTTTATGCGGTACGGGTGCTGGGTTGCGACGGCTCCGGGACGGTTTCTGGGGTGATCGCCGGGGTGGAGTGGGTGACCAAGAACGCCCAAAAACCCGCGGTGGCGAACCTCAGCCTCGAGGCCGGGGACTCCACCGCCCTCGACGACGCGGTGCGCAACTCCATCGCCTCGGGCATCCCCTACGCGGTGGCGGCGGGTAACTTCGCCCGTGACGCCTGCACCGGCTCCCCCGCGCGGGTCAGCCAGGCCCTCACGGTGGGCTCGGTGGACCAAAACGATGCGCGAAGCTCGTTCTCCAACTACGGGAACTGCCTGGACCTCTTCGCCCCCGGCGAGGATATCGTCTCGGCTTGGACGGACGGCGGCACCCGGCTCCAAAGCGGCACCTCGATGGCCGCGCCCTTCGTGGCCGGGGTGGTCGCGCTCTACCTGGAGGGCCACCCAGGGGCCAGCCCCGACGCGGTGAACGCGGCGATCCTGGATGGGTCTACCAGCGGCAAGGTACAAAACCCTGGCGACGGCTCGCCGAACCGGCTCCTCTTCAACCTGCAAGGGAACTCCGGGGGCAACCCCACCCCGCCCCCCAGCGACGCTCCCTGCACAGACTGCGGGAAGTACGCCGGCTCCCTCGGCGGCCCCGGCGACGTGGCCTACCAGCCGGGCGGCACCTACTTCCAAGCCGGAAACGGCACCCTCAAAGGCTGGCTCAAGGGCTCAGCCGGCACCGACTACGACCTCTACCTGTGGCGCTGGAACGGCTCGGCCTGGGAACTGGTGGCTAGCTCGGCCACCGAAGCCCGCGACGAGAACATCAGCTACACCGGCCAGGCCGGCTACTACGTCTGGCAGATCTACGCCTACAGCGGATCGGGGGCTTACGAGTTCTGGATGCAGAAGCCCTGAGGTTTTACCCTAGCCTCCCCTCGTACTCCCTCCGCGTGCGGATCGCGAGCGGGGCCTGCAACACCCAGCGCAGCTTTTCGGGGGCGGGTTTAGGGTCGTACCACAGCTCGAAAACCTCCTGCAGGGTGGGGTGATCGGCCTCGGTGGGGATGCGCTCGAGGGGTTCTCCGGTTGACAACCCACCCTCTTCCAGCACCCGCGCGTAAAACCCGGGCCGAGCGGCCTGCTTGAACCTCTTGACCCAGCCGGGATCCCCCATCCGGGCAGCGAAGACCCCACAGGGGATGCGCGGCGCGGTCACCTCGAGCAGCACCGCCCCCACCCGGAAGCGGTCTCCGATCCTTAGCGGCTCCCGCCCGAACGTGGAAAAGGTCAGGTTCTCCCCGAAGGTTCCCGGCTCGAGTTCGTACCCTAGTTGAAGGGCCCACCAGGCGTAGTCGTCGGCGGAGTAGACGTACACCGCCTGGTCGGGGCCGCCGTGGTGCTTTAGGTCGGATACGGTGTCGGTCTCGAGGCCCAGCTTTCCCACCCGCACCGGATGGGTCACCGGGGTCTTGTAGATCCCCGTCATGACCGTGCGCGAGCCGACCTGGACGGCTCGAGCCGAACCGATATTGACTGAGACCAGGCGCATTGCTCTATCCTACTGCACGCCCAGCCTCCGCCGGGGAGAGGCGGGGTCGCCTCGGACAGACCTCCCCCGTAGGCGTAGACTAGGGGCCGATGCGCCCGTTACCCCTGTTATTCCTGACCCTCTTCAACTCCCTGCTCGGCCTCTCGATCTTGTTCCCGATCATCGGCCCCCTGGGCCGTGAGCTGGGCTTCTCCGAGTTTCAGGTGGGCCTCTTCTCCACCGGCTACGCCCTGATGCAGTTCCTGCTGGCCCCCTACTGGGGTCGCCGTAGCGAGACCCTGGGGCGCAAACCGATCCTGCTCTCGGGCATCCTGGGCTTCGCGGTGGGGTTCTTCCTCTTCGCTCTCTTCGGCTGGCTGGGCTTCCGGGGGGCGCTCACCGGGTTGCCGCTATACCTGGCCATGCTGGGGGCGCGGCTTTTGGGCGGGGCTTTCTCCTCAGCCACCCTGCCCACCGCCCAGGCCTACCTGGCTGACGTCACCAGCCGGGAGAACCGCACCCAGGGATTTGCCCTCTTGGGCGCGGCTTTCGGGTTGGGGGTGATCTTCGGCCCGGCCATCGGGGCGGCGCTCTCGGGGTTGGGGCTTTTGGTTCCGGTGTTGTTTTCGGCCAGTCTGGCAGTGTTGAACGCCCTTTTTGTCTATTTCGTCCTCCCCGAGTCCCGCACCGCGGAGGCCCGGCCGGCCCGCCCGCCCAAGCTCTCCGCTCTCGATCCGCGCATCTGGCCGATCCTGCTCCTGGGGCTCATCATCAACCTCTCCTCGGTGGCGATGGAGCAGACCGTGGCCTTCTACTACCAGGATCGGCTCTCCCTCTCCGCCGAGCGCACCGCGCAGACCGTGGGGATCGCCCTGGCCATATTTGGGCTGGTGGCGGTTTTCATCCAGGGCTTTTGGGTGCGGTTGGTGAAGTGGCCCCCGCGTAGGCTGCTGGCGGTGGGGCTGCCGGTGGCCCTGGCGGGGTACGTGGGTCTGGTGCTCTCGAGTTCTTTTCCCACCCTCACCCTATCGCTGGTGCTCTTGGGCGCGGGCGGAGCTTTGGCCGGGCCGGGGGTCTCGGCGGCACAGTCCTTGGCGGTCTCGGATCAGGAGCAAGGGGTGGTGGCGGGGCTGGCCAGTTCGGCCCAGGCTCTGGGGCGGATGCTGGGGCCGGTCGTAGGGACGAGCCTCTATGGGCTGCACCCGCAGTACCCCTACGTGTTCTCGGCGGTGCTGATCGGGGTGGGGATCCTGTTCTTTTTGGGGCGGAGCGACGTGGGCAGGCTCGAGGGGGATCGCTAGCCTACAGGTATATCTCCAGCAACTCCCGCAGCATCCGCAGGTTCTCCAGAGCGTGGCCCTTGGTGGTGTTGTTGAAAATAAACCAGGCTTGGGTGATGTTCTCTACCTCACGGGCCTCCACCAAGGACTGCACCCAGAAGCGCAACTCGTCCGCGGTGTAGCGGTAGTCGTGCCGCTCGGACTGGTCCCGGCCCTCGTACCACTTCTCCTTGTTGCGCCCGGAAAGCCGGATGTAGGCCACTTCGCTGGTGAGGTGAAGCTCGTTCTTGGGCAGCCCCGGCAGCGGCGGGTAGTCGGTGCTGACCCAGATCAGGCCAGCCCTTTTGAAGGCTTCGCGCACCTCCCCCAAGTCCCAGGAGTGGTGGCGGAACTCCACCGCGAGCCCGCCCGGAGCCAGCCGCCGATCGGCGAAGCGCTCCGCCAGGGCGGCGAGGTACTGGCGGTTCTCCGGGGTGCGGTGGAAGGACTGGGGGAACTGGGCCAGGAAGGGGCCCAGCACGCCCGCCTCGCGCAGGGGAGCTACCGACTCGAACAGGCGCTGGTAGTCCTCGGCGGTGGCGTTGCGGTCGTGGGTCATGCTCCGGTGGATCTTGATGGCCCAGTGGACCCGGCCCCCGCTCTTCCTGAGCATCCCGGCGAAGGCCCGGGTGCCGGGGATGTTGTAAAACGAGGAGTTCAGCTCCACCGCGTTATAGTGCTGGGCGTAGATCGAAAGCCACTGCTCCCGCTTGGCCTCGGGGGGGTAGAGGAGGCCCACCCAGTCGTCGTTGGTGTAGCCGCCGGTGCCCAGGTAGAGTTCCATGGCTCAAGACTACCGTCTAGCTAAAGCTCCACCGCCAGTTCTCGAGATGGACTGGGGTGCCGCGCTCACGCCCCGGGGCGATAGCCTTCCGAGTGGTGGGGCGAGCTCGGCCATCGCCCAAGCCCAGTCCCGGGCCAAGAGGGAAAACCCGCCCGCCGAGTTCCCGTGCACCTTGCCCCTTGGCCAAAGCTAAAGCTCTTCCTCCATCAGCGCTTCCCAGCTCTGTGGCCTGCGCAGCACCTCCCACCCGGCCCCCGTCCACAGCACCTCGAGCGGCCTGGGATGATCGAGGTAGTTGCTGCTCATGCTGCTGCCGTAAGCCCCAGCCTGGAGGATCGCCAGGGCCTCACCTTCTCTCGGGGTGGGGAGCAGCACGTCTTTAGCCAGCACGTCCCCCGACTCGCACACCGGCCCGGCCAAGTCCCAACGCTGCACGTCGGTGCCTTCGTAAAGCGGAAGAACGGGGTGCTCGGCCCCGTAGAGCATGGGGCGCAGCAGGGTCATCATCCCGGCGTCCACCAGCAGGAAGTTGCGGCGGGTGCGCTTGGTTCCCCAGATTCGGGTGATCAGCACGCCAGCCTCGGCCACCAGGTAGCGACCCGGCTCGAGCCAGAGTTCGGCCCCGAACCGGCTGGCCAGCTTTTGGGCGGCCTCGGAGAGCCCTGCCGGGTCGAAGCCCAGCCCGAAGCCCCCGCCGAGGTTCAAGACTTGGGTGGGGCCGATTCGGTCGAGGAGTTCCTCCAGAACCCGATAGCCGCCCCGGTAGTCCTCCAGCCTCTCCAGCGCCGAGCCCATATGGATGTGCAGGCCTAGGAACTCGAGCCCGGCTTCCTTGGCCCGCTCGACTGAGGCCGGAACCTCGGCGGCCAGGATGCCGAACTTGCTCTGGCCGCGGCCCGTGGCCAGGTGGTCGTGGGTGGCGATGGGGAGGTCGGGGTTGACCCGCAGGATCACCTTCGCGCCGGGGAGGATCCGGGCCATGCGCTCCATATCGGACAGCGAGTCGATCCCCAGGGTCGGGACGCCCATGGCCCTGAGTTCCTCGAGCGCCGCAGGGGTCTTGACCGGGCCGTTCAGCAGGACCTCTTCAGGGGTATAGCCCGCCCGGTAAGCCCGCCGCACCTCGCCCAGGGAGACCGCCTCCAGCCCGACTCCCCACGCCCGGAAGCGGCGCAGAATCCCCAGCCGGGGGTTGGCCTTCATCGCGTACATCAGGCGGGCCTTGGGAAAGGCTCGGCGCAGGGCTTCGGCACGGGCGCGCATGACCTCGAGGTCGTAGGCGTAAAAAGGGGTCTCGAAGCGCGGCAAAGCCTCTCTGAGGGCCTGCTGGAATTCCGGGCGGGGGATATTCATCGAGCCGTATCGTACCTTCCCAGGCCCCACCGGGTGAACTCGAGCGGGTACAGTAGGAGCATGTTGATCGGCGTAACGGCACAGTACCGTACCACCGGCGAACTCATCCGCGCCAAGATCTGGGGGCTGCTCGAGCCCTACGTCAGAGCCCTGGAAGCCCAGGGGGCCTCGGTCTTGGTGATCCCGCCCCAGCCGGAAGATCGGCTTTTGCCCATCCTGCAAAAACTCGATGGACTGCTCCTCCCTGGCGGGGTGGACGTGGATCCGGCCCACTTCGGCGAGGAGCCCATCCCCGAGAACGGCGAGGTCAGCCCGGAGCGAGACGCGCTCGAGCTGCACCTGGCCCGCTACGCCGCCGAGCGGGGTCTTCCTACGCTCGGCATCTGCCGGGGCATCCAGGTGATGAACGTGGCCCTGGGCGGCTCGCTTTACCAAGACTTGCCCACCCAGGGTTTTCAGGCTGTGCAGCACTACCAAAAGTCCGAAGCCGGGGTACTGGCCCACTCGCTCGAGCAGGTGGGAGAAAGCCCGCTCTCGGGCCTTTTCGAGGCGCGGTTCCGGGTCAACTCCTACCACCACCAGGGGCTCAAGGACTTGGCCCCCGGCCTGCGCGACGTAGCGCTTGCGCCGGATGGCCTGGTAGAGGCGGTGGTGCTCGAGGGCCATCCCTTCTTCCTCGGGGTGCAGTGGCATCCTGAGCTGCTGCCGCAGCAGTGGGGTATTTTTCGGACCCTGGTCGAGGCGGCCCGGCAGGGGCCTTGAGCGCAGGGTGAACCGGACGCGGTATCCTGCGGGCACCATGCTCCGACTCGAGTCCCCTCGATTGATCCTGCGCACCTTCGAAGACCGCGACCTCGAGCCTTTTATCCTCTACCGCTCAGATCCCGCGGTGGCCCGCTACCAAAGCTGGGATGCCCCTTACCCCAGGGAGAAGGCCGTAGAGTTCCTGGAGTGGGCCAAAAGTGCGGTGCCTGCCGTGCCGGGTGAGTGGTATCAGCTGGCGCTCGAGCGCAAGGACAGCGGCGAGACCATCGGCGACTGCGCTTTTTACCTCCTCCCCGATGGGAAGCAGGCCGAGATGGGGATCACCCTGGCCCGCCAGCATCAGGGCCAGGGCTTTGCGCGGGAGGCCCTCGAGCGACTGCTCGAGTACTTGTTCGCTGAACTCGGGCTACACCGCGTCCGCGCTAACGCCAACGTGGAAAACCACGCCTCCTGGCAACTCATGGTGCGGCTGGGGATGCGGCTCGAGGGGACATTCATCCAGAGCTTGTGGTTCAAGGGGCGCTGGGCCAGCGAATACGCTTATGCCATCCTCCGTGAGGAATGGCAACGAAGGGGGGGTATGAACCCGGACCAGCCCACCCAAGACGGCCCCAACTAGCTGGCGGTGGTCAGTCTCAGATGTGTTGGCCAATTACACACTGACCCCCCCTCAAGTTCCGACAAGGGCTCCCTGAAAGGGAAAAAGCCTTCGACGCCACTCATC
>PSML01000056.1:0-10016 GCA_040290145.1 Meiothermus sp.
TGGCGGGCGTATTCAGATCGATCTGTACCCGCTCCAGCCGCAGGGCCAAGGCTTCCACCCACCCGCCCAGCCCGCCCCGCAACGAGGCGAAAAGCCCTCCGGCTTCTCGGGTGCTCCGCCCTTGGCGCGCCTTGAGGGCTCCTTTGATCAGGCTACCGTGGGTGCGCTCGAGCGCTTTCAGTTGAGGAAAGGCCGCCAGCGTGGAGAGTTCGGCGGGGTCGCCCCCGTAGATCCCGCCCGAGAGGGGGGCCACCAGGCGCTCCCAAACCTGCCTGCCCAGGCGCCGGCGGATAAAGTCCCCGAAGGCTTCGTCCCCCTCGGGGCCAAGTGAAGGGCCGCTAGGCCCCCGGCGGTGCCGGTACTCAAGTGAAGGGCCGCTAGGCCCCCGGCGAGGGGGCAGGACCAGGTCGAGGAGGGCTCGAGCCTTCCCGAAGGGCGAGAGCAGGGGGGTTCGGGCCAAGGCCCCGAGGTCGCCGGGCACCACCATCTGCAACCCCGCCGGGATGGGCAAAGCCCTCTCCCCATCGTGGATCAGGGCCGAGGGCTGGGCGGGGATGGTTCCCACCAGTTCCCCCTCGAGCCCCAGCTCCTTGATCTGTTCGAGGGCCCAGGGCTTGTAGCGCACCACCGCGTCGGGTCCGCCCTCGAGCACAAAGCCGTCCTCGGTGTGGGTCAGCACCTTGCCGCCCAGCCGGGGGCCGGCCTCGAGGAGGGTGATGTTCAGGGAGGGGTCAGCCTTGCGGGCAGCGTAGGCCGCGGAGAGCCCTGCGACCCCGCCCCCGATGATGACCAGGTGGCTCATCGCTGGAACTCCCCCCACTTTCTCTCCACCACGTCCCGTAGCACCTCGATGTAGTCGGGGTCGGCGTTGAGGCTGCGGGTGCGCAAGAGGCGAATCCCCAGCCTCCGCGCGGTGTTCTGCGCCTCGTGGTCGAGGTCATAGTAGACCTCGAGGTGGTCGCTAGGGAAGCCCACCGCCGTCACCACCACCTCGCGGTAGCCCGCCGCTGCGAGCTCCTCGAGCTTCTCGTTGATGTCCGGCCCGATCCAGGGCTCGGGGGTACGCCCCGCCGACTGCCAGGCGGTGTCCCAGTGCTCGAGGCCCAAGGCTTGGGCGACGAGGCGGGCCGTGGCCCGGATCTGCCCCGGGTAGCGCCCGTCCTGGGCGGCTCTTTGAGGGATCGAATGGGCGGTGAAGAGGAAGAGGGCTTGCTTCGGCTCGACGAGCCGCCATAGCTGTTCCCCCACCCGCGTGGCGACCGCCCGGATGTAGCCGGGGTGGTCGTAATACTCCTCCACGAAGCGGATCTCGAAAGGGTTACCCCACTCGGCCAGGGCCTGCCCGACCCGCTCTTGGTACTCGGCGATGCTGCGGGCCGAGAAGTGCGGCGCGGCCACGATCCCCACCGCCCGCTTCACCCCGTCCTCGGCCATGGCCTTCACCGCCTCAAGGATGAAGGGGTGCCAGTGCTTGGTGCCTAGGTAGACCCGCGCCGGGCCCTGCACCCGGGGGCCGGGCGAGGCGGCGAGGGGCCTGGGGTATAGCGGCAAAGCCGCGTTGAGGGCGGCCTCGAGCCTTATGGCTTGGGCGTAGGTGATCTCGTTGAGGGGGCTCCGTCCGATGAGCCGGTAGCGCTCCTCGAGTTCTTCCAGGAGTTCCTGGGTGGGCGGGCGGCCCCGGCGGATGTCGGTGTAGTAGGGCAGGGTCTCGCTGCGCTGGTAGGGGGTGCCGTAAGCCATAAAAAGTACGTTCATCTGCACCTCGTCGGTACGCCTTAGGCCAAGTCGTCCAGCATCTCGTGGATGGGCTTCTTCACACAGGTGAACATCGGGGTGTCGCGCAGGGTGTAAAGGCTGGCCTCGGTGAAGCGCAGGCGCTGCACTAAGTCCACGAACTCCTGCGGGTAGTTGGAGTCAAAGGCCACCACGAACTCCTGATCGTCAATCCCGTACGAATACGAGGTGTTGAGCGTGACCCCGGTGAAGGGGGCGGAGACGTAGATGTGCTCGTCCATCATGCCCTGGCGGGCTTGGGGGGAGAGGTTGTACCAGGCCCGGGTCTTCACGAACGGGTACACAAACAGGTAGTGGCCCTGGCCGGGGCTCAGGTGAACCCCCTCCCCTTCGGGGTTGAAGCGGTCCACGTAGATCGAGCGCTTTTGCATGGAGAGGAAGCTGTAGGGCTGGGTCAGGTAACCGGCCAGCCGGGTGCGGTTGAGTTCGGCCTGCATGGCCTGGAAGTCCCGCACATCGAAGCTGACCCGCCAGAGCATGAAGTCCACGTCGGCGCGAGTACCCACCAGGCTATAGGTGCGCAGGATAAAGCCCTGGCCTCGGCCCGCCCAGCGCTCGAGCACCCCGGCGAACTCGGCTTTGGCCTCGGAGATCTCACCCCTGGGCAGTCGGCGGAACTCGGGCAGGAGTTTGTAAAAGCTGTAGTTTAGGAACTGCCGCTTGGCCTGATCCGGCGCTTTGCGGCTGATGAGCCCGGCGGGGTCCATGTCCACCGTGCGGCGGGTCGGTTTTTCCTGATATTCGCGTCGATCGGTATCGGGGTGTTCGGCCATGATCGTCCTCCTAGATTTCCGTCCGGTTGAAGCCGTGCACGACCTCGACCAGGTGGGCCAGGTGCGCGGGGGGGGTCTGGCGCAGGATGCCGTGCCCCAGGTTGAAGATGTGGGGCCCGCCGAGAGCGGCCCCCAGGACCTTATGGGCCTCGCGGGTGATGACCTCCCTGGGGGCCAGGAGCACTGCCGGGTCGAGGTTGCCCTGCAGGGTGCGCCCAGGAAAGTGCGGGCGGACGCGCTCCAAACCCATCCGCCAGTCCACGCTCACCACCTCGAGGGGGAGTTCGGCGATGGCCGGGTAGAGGTGCGAGGCCCCCACCGCCAGGTAGATGCGGGGCACGCCCAACCCAGCTAGGGCCTCCAGCACCCGGGTGGTATAGGGCAGGGCGAACTCGCGGTAGGCGGCCTCGTCCAACAGCCCGGCCCAGGAGTCGAAAAGCTGGATGGCCTGGGCCCCGGCCTCGACCTGCGCGCGTAGGTAGCGGATCGAGACCTGGGTGAGCTTTTCCAGCAGGGCGTGGGCCGAGGCCGCTTCCTGCCGCAGAAAAGCGCGGAACTCCTCGTACTCTTTGGAGCCCGAGCCCTGGATCAGATAGGTCGCCAGCGTAAGCGGAGCCCCCCCGAAGCCGATCAGGGGGATGTTCCTGCCCCTGAGTTCCCGCCGCACCAGCCGGATGGCCTCCTGGCCAAACGGGGCGATCTCACCGGGTTCGGGAACCCGCAACGCTGCGATCTGGGCGCTCGAGCGGATCGGCTCGGCGATCAGGGGGCCGGGGTTGAACTCGATCCGCACCCCCATCGCGCTCAAGGGGGTCATGATGTCGCTGAAGAGGATGGCGGCATCCAGGGGGAAGCGCCGCAGGGGTTGCAGCGTCACCTCGGCAGCGAGCTCGGGGGTGCGCACCATCTCCCAGAAGCTGGCCTTGGCCTTCACCGCCAGGTACTCCGGCAAGTAGCGCCCGGCCTGGCGCATCACCCAGATGGGAGCCCGCCGGGTGTCCTCGCCCCAGGCCGCCCGCAGGAAGAGGGGGGTCTCGCCGCTCGAGGGGTTCATCGCGACTCCTGGGCGGGCTTGTGGGGGAAGGGGGAGCCGGTGCCCTGCGGGGTGAAGCGGTAACCCACTCCCCAGACGGTGTGCAGGTAGATGGGGTGGCTCGGGTCGGGCTCAAAGAGCCGGCGTAGCCGCACGATGAAGTTGTCCACGGTACGGCTGCTGGGGAAGACGTCCCCGCCCCATACCCGGTCTAGGATCTCGTCGCGGCTCACCACCTCCCCGGCCCGCTCGGAGAGGAGCTTGAGGATGCCGATCTCACGCTCGCCCAAGGGCTCCACCCGGCCATCGGCCAGCGTGGCGTTCCAGGCTCGGAAGTCCACCCGGTGCCCGCCGAACTCGAGCCCCGCCGGGGTCACCTCTCCCCGGCCCCACTCGAGCCGGGCTAACATGTTCCGCACCCGCAGCAGCAACTCGGGGAGGTGGAAGGGCTTGCCCAGGTAGTCGTCGCCGCCTGCGCTGAGGCCCTCTACCCGCTCCTCGGGCTGGCCTTTGGCGCTGAGGAAAAGCACCGGGGTGGGGTCGCCCTCCGATCGCATCCGGCGGCACACGTCAAGGCCCGAGAGGCGCGGGAGCATCACATCCAGCACCACCAGATCCGGCTGGAAACCCCGCCACAGCGCCAAAGCGCTCTCGCCGTCGGGGGCGATCTGGGTCTCGAGCCCCTCCTCGCGCAGGTTGTCGGCCAGCACCTCGGCCAGCACTGGCTCGTCCTCCACGATCAGCACTCGGCGCCTCATGCGGCTCCCCGGCTGGTGCCTGGCACATAACGGGTTCCCTCCGCCGCAATCGGCAGGCTCAAGGTAAAGCGGGTTCCGCGTTCCAAGGCTGTACACGTTACCTTTCCTCCCAAAAGCTCCATGATGGTCTTGACCAGATACAGCCCGATCCCCAACCCCGGCACCTCTCGGGTCAGCTCGCTCCCCGAGCGGTAGAAGGGGTCGAAGATGTAGGGCAAGTCCTCCGGGTTGACCCCCGAACCCCCGTCCTCCACGTGGAGCAGTGCCTCCGCGCCGCAGCGCTCGAGCCGAAGCCGGATGGGCTTCTCCCTCCCAGGGGTGTATTTGACCGCATTGTCGAGCAAGTTGGAAAGGACCATGCCGAAAGCCTCCACGTCGAGTTCGACCGGGAGGGGGTCTTGCGGAGGCTCAAGCGCGATCACCGCCCCCCGCGCCTCCAGCCCACCCCGCAGCTGCTGCAGGAGTTCGCTCACCACCTGGCCCAGGTCCAGCCGGGTGGTCAGGGCAAACCCCCGGGGGGTGAGCCGGTTGCGGCTTTGCTCGAACCGCGCGGTGGCCAACAGGCGCTCGGAAAGGGCCTCCAAACGGGACAGCTCCTGGCTCATGTGGGCCAGGTAACCGAGCTGTTTCTCCCGCGGGAGTTCGCGGCGCTGGAGGGTCTCGGCCAACAGGCGCAGGGTGCTGATGGGGGTGCGAAACTCGTGGGTGACAGCCATCAGAAAGTTTTGCTGCCGCCGTTTGAGCCACTGCTCGCGGCGCAGGGCCACGCCGATGATGTATAGGCCAGCCAGCGCCACCAGCAAGAAAAAGGGGCCTTCAAAGGCCAGCATGCGCAGGTGGCGGAGCTGAGCGTTGCGGTAGGCGGCCAGTTGCTCGGGGTCCACCGAGACCTTGTCCCCCTCCACCCGCAGTTGGGGGAACTGCTCGCGCAACTCCTGGGCCAGCACCTCCCGCGCAGCGGGGGCCGAGGCCGACCACAGCTGTTGCACCAGCGCGGCCTCTTGTAGCCAGGTGGTCTCGGCGTAGTCGATGCTCTGCTGGATCAACTGGCGCTGGAAGATCATCCACCAGGTCACCTGGGCGACCAGAAACAGCACCACCAGGCCGAAGGCGACCCAGACCCAGCGCAGCGTGAAAGGGGCGCGGCTGCGTTTTTTGGGGGTGTTTTTCCCTCCCATACTGGGCCTCCTACAGCCAGCCTCCCTCGAGCGCCTCGAGGGCGTGATAGGTGATGATGAGATCAGCCCCGGCCCGTTTGATCGCGGTGAGGGTCTCGCGCACCGCCCGGGGCTCGTCGAGTGCGCCCGCCGCCGAGGCCGCTTTGAGCATGGCGTACTCCCCGCTCACGTTGTAGGCTACCAGCGGCAGATGAGTCTGGGGCCGGAGCCGGGCCAGGATGTCCAGGTAGGCCAGGGCGGGCTTCACCATCAGCAGGTCGGCCCCCTCCTCCTCGTCCAGCCGGGCCTCGCGCAGGGCCTCGCGGGCGTTGCGCGGGTCCATCTGGTAGGTGCTGCGGTCGCCGAAGCTGGGGGCGCTCCCGGCGGCCTCGCGGAAGGGTCCGTAGAAGGCGCTGGCGTACTTGACCGCGTAGGAGAGGATGCCCACCCCGCTGTGCCCGGCGGCGTCCAAGGCCCGGCGCAGGTACCCCACCCGCCCGTCCATCATGTCGGAAGGCGAGACGAAGTCCACCCCGGCCTCAGCCTGGACGGTGGCCATCCGGGCCAGTTGGGCCAGGCTGGAGTCGTTGTCGATCACCACCCCCCGGGGCGTCTCCTTGAGCAGCCCGCAGTGCCCGTGGTCGGTGTGGGTGCATAGGCACACGTCGGCGTAGAGCACCAGGTCGTTGCCGAAGGCTTTACGGGAGGCCCGCAAGGCGGTGGGGACAGGGCCTTGGGGGTCGGCGGCGCTTTGGCCCAGGGGGTCTTTCTGGCTGGCGGGCAACACCCCGAAGAGCATGACCGAACGCAGGCCCAGCTCGAGGGCCCGCTCGAGCCGGGGCAGCAGCCGGTCCACGCTGTAACGCGAGATCCCCGGCAGGGCCTGGATCGGCTCCTCGCGCTCGCGTCCTGGGATCACGAAAAAGGGCACGATGAGGTCTTCCGGACGCAGCCAGGTCTCGGCTACGCTGTCGCGCAAGGCCGCACTGGAGCGCAGCCGCCGGGGCCGGCGCGGCAACTCGAGGGTCAGGGCGGGGGGAGGTTCTTTGGGGTGGCTCTTCATGGTTTTCCCTCTGTTGGTGAAACCTGGCCTCCCCGCTTCGCGGCGAAAGGGGCGCATCCAGGGATGAGCTGGGCCCGCTCGATGGCGGCCAGTACCCCCGCTACGCTCGGGTCGGGGGCCTGGCTGAAGCAAAGCCCGCGGGCTCGCAAGCTCTCGGCGGTGCTCGGCCCCAGGGCGATGCAGTGAGTCTGCCGGGCGACCTCCAGAGGCAGGGCCTCCACCGCTGAAGGGCTGGCCAGGAGGGTGAATTCGGGGATCGGCGCGGCAGCCGGCCAGGGGCGGGTCAGGGTTTGGTACACCGTCACTGTGCGCACCTCATACCCGGCGCGGGTGAGGGCATCGGCCAGGGTTGGCAAGGCTCGGTCGCCCTGGGGGAGCCCTACCGGCCCCGGGGCTCGCCGGGCGATCAAGGCTCGAGCCAAAGATTCGGCATGGCCTTGGGGGCCGGTCAACTCCACCCCGGCTCCAAGGGCCCGCAAGGCCTGCGCCGTGCCCGGCCCTACGGCTCCGATCCGGTGACCCTCGAGCCTTCCCCCTAACTCCACCACCGCCCGCACCGCCGCCTGGCTGGAGAACAGCCACCAGGGGCAGGCCTCGAGCCCTTCCAGGCTTACCCCGGTGAGGGTTCGGGTGGAGATGAGCGGGTGTCGCAACACCCGGTAGCCGAGCGCCTCGAGCCGGGCCTCGAGCCCTTCCAGCCGACCTTCGGAGTGGGTCAGGGCCACCGTCACGGGCGCACCCCCTCGGGATGATCCCGCGCCAGCTGCCCATACACCCGCTCGATCACGTCCTCTGGACCCCCGCCCAAGGCCGCATAGCGCTGGCCGCCATACCAGGCCACAAGCTCCAAGCCCCCCTCCACCCTTTGGGCATTCGCGCCGAGGGCCAGTTGGCAGCCCCCCTGGAGCCGGGCCATCAGGCCGCGCTCGGCCGCTACGGTGAGGCGGGCGGTGGGGTCGTCGAGCCCTTCCAGGATCCGGCGGAGCCGGGTATCCTCTTCCCGGCACTCCAGCGCCAACGCCCCCTGCCCCGGCGCGGGCACCAACTCCCGGACCTCGAGGAGCCGCACCTGGAGATCCGATAGGTCCAACCCCAGCCGTTTCAGCCCGGCCCAGGCTAGCAAAATCGCCCCGTAATCGCCGCGTCTGAGCCTATCGACCCGGGTAGGGACGTTGCCGCGCAGCTCCCGCCGCTCGAGGTCGGGGCGGAGCTGGGCCAGTTGGGCCTGGCGGCGCACCGCGCTGGAGCCTATCTTTGCTCCATGGCGCAGCGGCCACACCGGAGCCTGGGGGTCCATGGCCTGTGGGTGCACCAGCAGCGCCTCGCGGGGGTCTTCCCGAACCGGGATGGCCGCTAGCACCAGCCCCGGGGTGGGGTGGGTGGGCAGATCCTTGAGGGAGTGCACGGCGAGGTCCGCCTGCCCCCTGAGGAGGGCGTCTTGCACGGCCTTGGTGAAGAACCCTTGGCCCAGCATCTGCGAGAAGGCCCCCTGCTCCCGGTCCCCCTGGGTCTCGACGATCACCGGTTGGCTGCGGAGCCCCTGGGCTTGCAGCCGCTCGGCGACCCACTCGGCTTGCCACAGGGCCAGGCGGCTCCCTCGGGTGGCGATTCTGACCGTTTCAGACACGCTCGGCCTCAACTACGGGTGGGCTTTCGCCGCTGGGCCCTAGCCCGGCCTCGTCCAAGAAAACCTGTGCCGCCTCGAGCCCGTGGGTGCGCACCAGACCGCGCAGCCCCTTGATGGGCAGGTGGGCAAAGCGGTTCGCCAGCCGGTGGATCTCGTCGGGCTCGAGGAGTTCTCCCACCAAGCCCTCCAAGGTGGCCCGATAGCGCTCGCGGAGCTGGGCGATGGCCGCGCCCAACTGGCGCTCGGCCCATTCGGCCAGGGCGGCCTCGAGTTCTTCCCGGATGATCCGTTCGGCCTGGGCCAGATGCACCTGCAGCTGCTTGCGGCGCTCTTCGCCCAAAGCTTGCATCTGCTCGAGGTCGATCAGCAGCAGGCCTCTGCTCCCGGCTGGCCCAGGGTCCACGTTGCGCGGGAGGCCCAGATCCACGATGGCCCGCAGGCCGGGCTGCTTGGCCAGAAAGCCCTCGCCGATCAGGTGCTCGACCGGGGTAGCGCACACCAGGCCGTCTACGGGAGGGGGGTTCTGGAGAAAAGCCCCCAGCTCGAGGGCTTCCGCGCCCAACTCGGCGGCCAGGGCCCGGGCTTTCTCCAGGCTGCGGTTGGCGATCAGCAAGGAGATCTGGGGGTTCGCCGCCAGGCTGCGGGCAGCCAACGCGCCCATCTCCCCCGCGCCGAGGATGGCCACTTTGGCCCCTAGGGGCAAGCATCGCTCGAAGACGGGACGGGCTAGGCTGAAGAGGCTGGTCCTCTCGGGGGCCAGCGCCACCTCGCGGCGCACCCGCTTGGCCCCTCGCAGGGCCAGGTTGAAAGCCAGGGTGGTGGTAGGGCCTACCGTGCCGGCCAACCGGGCGGCCTCGAAGGCCGAGCGCACCTGGTTCATGATCTGGTCCTCGCCGGGGTTGAGCGAGTCCAGCGAAGCCGCTACCCGGCAGAGCTGCTCGAAGGCGGCCTCCCCCGCGAAGGCGTACCCTCGCGGCAGGCCAGCCGGGATCAGCCCGCGGCGCACCCGCTCCAGGCTCACCCCTTTGGGTAGGGCCAGCACCAAGTCGCAGCGGTTGCAGGTGGTGATGGGCACCACCTCATGCACCCACTCCCGCGGCCAGCGCTCCACCCCTTCCACCCAGGCCGTCCAGGCCTCGAGCGCCTCGGTGCCTCCCCGTCGCTGCGACACCCCGATAAGGGCCAGTGCCTCCATCAGTCCTCACCTCGGCCTATGGTAGGGATCGGGCGTGGACGAATGTCCCTGGTCATTCCCGATACCCCGATGGGGGCCAGCCCCCACGTAGTAGTAGCTATTATTGACCGAAGATGTGTCACGAAAGTGTCAGGGGTCGCCGTGGCGGTGTACTCTGGTCCCTTGCCGGGTGAGCGCCGGTGGTGATAGGGTCAGGGGTATGAGCACTTCCGATTCCCGGTCGCAGGCCCTTTTCGAGCGGGCCCAGCGGGTGATTCCCGGCGGGGTGAACTCCCCGGTGCGGGCCTTCAAAGCGGTGGGGGGTACCCCCCGCTTCATCGCCAGGGCCAAAGGTGCTCGGATGTGGGACGCCGACGGCAACGAACTCCTCGACTACATCGGCTCGTGGGGGCCGATGATCTTAGGCCACGCCCACCCCCGGGTGGTGGAGGCCGTGCAGCGGGCGGTGGCCGACGGGGCCAGCTTCGGGGCCCCCACCGAGCGCGAGATCGAGCTGGCCGAGCTGATCCTGCGGGCTTATCCGGGCTGCGACCAGGTGCGCTTCGTCTCCAGCGGAACCGAGGCCACCATGAGCGCCCTGCGGCTGGCGCGGGGCGTCACCGGGCGCGACTATATC
>PSML01000056.1:10067-17506 GCA_040290145.1 Meiothermus sp.
CCACGGCCACGCCGATGGGCTGTTGGTACAGGCCGGGTCGGGGATGCTCAGCGCGGGTGGGGGAACTCGGACCAGTGCCCCCTCGAGCGCGGGGGTTCCCCGAGCCTTCGCCGAGCTCACGCTGGTCGCCGACTACAACGACCCGGCGGGGCTCGAGGGGCTTTTTGCCCAATGGGGGCAGAGGATTGCCGCGGTGATCTTCGAAGGCGTGGTGGGGAACGCCGGGGTACTGGTTCCTACCCCTGAATTTCTCACCTCCCTGCGCACCCTGACCCGCAAGCACGGGGCTCTTCTCATCGCCGATGAGGTCATGACCGGCTTCCGCTTGGCCCCGGGCGGCGCGGTGGAGCGACTGGGCCTGGAGCCGGACTTGGTGTGTTGGGGCAAGATCATCGGCGGGGGGTTGCCGGTGGGAGCCTATGGCGGCAAGGCCCTGTACATGAGCCAGGTGGCCCCGGTGGGCCCGGTCTACCAGGCCGGGACCCTGAGCGGGAATCCGGTCGCGATGGCCGCCGGGATCGAAACCCTGCGGATTTTGGCCGAGGAGCGCCCTTACGACCGCCTCGAGGCCTACGGGGCGCAGCTCGAGGCGGGGATCAAGGCCGCGGCCACCCTCCCCGTCACGGTGAACCGGGTCGGCTCGATGATCACGCTGTTCTTCCACCCCGGGCCGGTCACCACCTACGCCGAGGCGGTAGAGTCCGATACCCAAGCCTTCGGGCGGTTTTTCCACGGGCTTTTGGAGCGCGGAGTGTACTGGCCGCCCAGCCAGTTCGAGGCGGCGTTTTTCTCCACCGCGCATGGCCAGGACGAGCTCGAGCGGACCCTGGCGGCGGTGCGGGAGGTGTTCGAAGCCCTGGGCTAGCGGCTGATGCGTGCCGGCAAGGGCAACCGCACGATGGCCGTAGTGCCCTTTCCTACTTCGCTCTCGAGGCGGATCTCCCCGCCGTGCTGCTCGACGATCCACTGGGCGATGGAAAGGCCCAGCCCGCTTCCCCCGGGGTCGCGGCGGCGCGACTGATCGGCCCGGTAGAAGCGGTCGAAGACGTGGGGGAGGTCTTGGGCGGCGATCCCGTTGCCGGTGTCGGTGACCCGCAGCTCAGCGTGGCTGCCCTGGCGAAAGAGGGCCAGATGCACCTTCCCGCCGGGCGGGGTGTATTTGATGGCGTTGTCCAGGAGGATCAGGGCCAACTGCTTGAGGTGATCGCGGTCGCCCTCGAGCTTGAGCGGCGCTAGCTCGCGGGTGAGTTGGTGCTGCTGGCTTAGGTGGCAGGCGCTCTCGAAGGCCTCCAGCAACACCCGGTCCAAGTCCAGGGGTTCTCGCTTGAGCCGGTAGCCCCCGTCGCCGCGAGCCAAGGCCAGCAGATCCGCTACCAGCCGCCCCAGCCGCCGGGCCTCCTGGAGGGCTTGGATCACCGACTCCATACGGTCTTGGAGGGTCATCTCAGGGTAGCGATGGAGCAGCTCGAGGTTGCCCTGGATGGCGGTGAGCGGGGCCCGTAGCTCGTGGGCGGCGTCGGCCACAAAGCGCTGCTGGGCCTGGTTGATCTGGCGCAGCCGGGCCTCGCTTTGGCGCAGAGCCTCCTCGGCCAGACGGCGCTGGGTGGTGTCGAAGGTGATCCCGGCCATGCGTACGGGCCGCCCCCTATAGTCACGGTAGACCCGTCCTCGCACCGCCAGCCAGCGCTCCTGCCCGTCCGGTAGGACCACCCGAAACTCGTCGTCGTAGAGGTCGCCCTTCTCGAGCACCTGGCGCACCTTGGCCCTCAGGCGTCCGCGGTCGGCGGGGTGGACGGCCCGCAAAAAGGTGCGGTGGGTGATCTCGAGGGCCGCCGAGCCCACCTCGAGCCCCAAGAGCCGGGTCTGCTCATCCGACCAGCGCTGCTTTCCGCTGGCCAGGTCCCACTCCCACAGTCCGATTCCGGCGGCCTCCACCGCCAGCGAGATCTGCACCTGGAGAGATTGCCGCTGGGTCTCGAGCTCGGCCTGGATGCGTGAGCGCTCGAGGCCATGGCGCAGCGCTCGAGCGATGGTGTCGCCGTCCACCTGGCCTTTGATGAGGTAGTCTTGGGCTCCCTCGCGTACCGCTTGCAAGGCGGTCTGCTCGTCGGCCATCCCCGAGAGCACCACAATGGTGATCTCGGGCAAGGCCGAGCGGACCCGGTGCACCGCCTCCAGGCCGCGGGCGTCGGGCAGCGAGAGGTCCAAGAGCACTGCGTCAAAGCGCGATTGGGCCAGTTGCTCGAGGGCCTCCGCCACCCTCTCGACCCGGCTTACCGACAGCCACAAACCCGCTTCGGAAAGCAACTCCTGCACCAAGAAGGCGTCGCCGGGGTTGTCCTCAACCAGCAAGACCCGGATAGGGGATATGGAGCCCACCTACTTCCCCTCCGGCTTGGGTGGCAGGCGCACCACGGCCAGCCAGAAGTCCTCGAAACGGCGCACCACCGCGATGAACTTCTCAAAGTCCACCGGCTTGGCCACGTAGGCGTTGGCGTGGGCGTGATAGCTTCTGACGATGTCCTCCTCGGCCTGCGAGGTGGTCAGCACGATCACCGGGATGCGCCGGAGGTCGGGGTCCTCTTTGAGTTCGGCCAGCACCTCGAGCCCGCCCTTCTTGGGCAGGTTGAGGTCTAGGAGCACGATATCGGGCCGGGGGGCCTGGGCGTAGCGGCCCTGGCGGCGCAGGAAGGCCAGAGCCTCCACCCCGTCCCCCACCACGTGCAGGCGGTTCCTCACCCGGGCTTCCTCGAAGGCCTCGCGGGTGAGTTCGACGTCGCCGAGGTTGTCCTCGACCAGCAGAATCTCGACCAGGTCGGTGGCTACCAAGGTTCCTTCGCTCATCGTTTCTCCTCGTTGGTGGGCTGGGCGGGGGCGCTGCCGGCTGCCGGCCAGGTGAAGTAAAAGGTGGTTCCCTCCCCGACCTCACTCTGCAGCCAGATCTTCCCCCCGTGTCGCTCCACGATCTTCTTGCACAGGGCCAGGCCGATCCCACTTCCAGGGTAGTCTTCTTTCCCGTGAAGCCGCTGAAAGATCACGAAAATCCGCTCGAAATACTGCTCCTCGATCCCGATCCCGTTGTCTTGCACGGCGAAACGCCACATCCCCCCTTGGCCCACTGCTCCCACCCGGATCCGCAAGGGGCGCTGGGGGTTGCGGAACTTGAGGGCGTTGATGATAAGGTTTTGGAAAACCTGACCGAGCTGGCTGCGGTCGGCCAGCACCCAAGGCAGAGGATCGGCCTCCACCACCGCGCCGTTCTCCTGGATGGCGAACTGAAGGTTTTCCAGGGTCTCCCGGAGTACCGAGCCGGCGTCGGTGGGCTCGAGGGCCTGGGCATGGGTGCCCACCCGCGAGTAGGCCAAGAGGTCTTGGATGAGCTGCTGCATGCGCACCGCCCCGTCCACCGCGTAGTGGATGTACTGGTCGGCCTTCTCGTCGAGCTTACCGGCGTAGCGCTTGGCGAGGAGCTGGGTGTAGGAGGAGATCATCCGCAAGGGTTCTTGCAGGTCGTGCGAGGCCACGTAGGCGAACTGCTCGAGGTCGCGGTTGGAGCGCTCGAGTTCGGCGGTGCGCTGGGCCACCCGGGCCTCGAGTTCGGCGTTGAGGGCACGCAGCTCGCGCTCGAGCCGTTTGAGTTCGGTGATGTCCTGGGTGAAGGCCAGCCCCTGGCGCACCCGGCCATCCGGCGAGCGCACCGGGGCCACCCACAGCAGGTAGCTCCGCTCACCAAAATTCACCTCGTCGCTGACCCGCTCCCCGGCCAGGGCCCGGCGGTACAGCCGGGCTAGGCGTTCGGCCAGATCCGGCTCGAACAGCTCGTAGACGGTGCGCTCCTCCAGCTCCTCGCGCGTAAGGCCCACGTCGGAAAGCCCCAGCCCGTCCACCAGCAAGTAGCGTAGGTCTTGGTCGAAGAGGATCACCGTCCCGCCGGGGTAGTTTTCGATGAGCGAGCGGTAGCGCTCCTGCGACTCGCGCAGGGCTTCTTCGGTCTCGATCTGCTGGGTGATGTCGGTGTTGGTGCCGAACCAGCGGATCACCCGCCCTTTGTGATCGCGCAGGGGAACCGCTCGGGTCAGGAACTGGCGGAACCGCCCGTCCCGACCGCGCAAGGGGAATACCATCTCAAAAGGCTGCCCGGTGCGCAGGGACTCACCCCAGCGCTCCATCACCTTGGGCAGCACCTCGGGGTCATGAACCTTTTGCCAGCCCCAGCCTTCCATCTCCGCCGGGGTGGCGCCGGTGTAGTCGTACCAGCGCCCGTTGTACCAGAAGATGTAACCGCTCTGGTCGGCCATCCAGGCCAGTTGAGGGATGGTCTCGGCCAGGGTGCGCAGCTCCTGCTCGCGCTCCTGGAGCTGCCGGTAGAGCCGGGCGTGGGCCAGGGCTACCCCGGCCCGACGGCCCAGCTCCTGGGCCAGAGCCAGGTCCCGCTCGCCCAAGCGGCGCTTGCCCCGGCTCATCCCCAGCCCGATGAGCCCCACCGCCCTACCCCCCACCATCATCGGCACCACCAAGGCCGAGCCCAGCTCGAGCTGGCGTAGGAGCTCGAGCTGGCGCCCGTCGCGGGCCACCGCCCGGAGCATCTCGTCGGTGACTTCCGGCACCAGGGAGTACTGCCCGGTGTGCAGAAGTTGGGCGCCGGAGCCGGGGGCCTCGGGGTACTCCGCCACCAGCTCGCGCACCAGCCGCACCCGCTCGGGGTCGGCGTGGGCGATCTCCAGGGCCTCGAGCTTGCCCTGATCATCCAGCAGGCTCACGCTGCACCAGTCGGCCAAGCGGGGAACGGCCAGTTGGGCGATCTGGCGCAGGGTCTCCTCGATCTCCAGGTTTGTGGCCAAAGCCACGCTGGCCTGATCGAGGAAGCGCAAGCGCTCCTCCTCCAGCTTGCGCACGGTGATGTCCGAAAAGCCGATCACTGCACCGCGTAGCTCATCGCCTTCGAGGATAGGGTGAGCCGTGTACTCCACCGCCAGCGCGGTGCCGTCCTTGCGCCAGAACACCTCATCCTCGACCCGGCAGCCCCGGCGCTCGCGCAGAGCCTGGACGATACGGCACTGCCCCAGGGGGTAGGGAGTGCCGTCAGGGCGGTGGTGGTGGATCAAGGCGTGCATGTCCTGACCGAGCACTTCCTCCGGCGCATAACCCAGCAGCCGGGACGCGGCCGGGTTGATGAAGGTGCAGCGCCCCTCGACGTCAATACCGTAGACCCCTTCCCCGATGGACTCGAGGATCAGCCGCAGGCGGTTCTCGCTCTCCTTGAGGGCCTGCTCAGCCCGGCGCCGTTCGGTGATGTCGCGAAACACCGTGTACACCTGCGAGGGTCGCCCGGCTTCGTCGGCGAAAAGCGGGGTGGCGTCCACGAGGATCCAGCGGTACTCCTCCCGCGCGGGATGGAATACCCCCATCAGCACGTCGCGCACCCGCTGGCCGGTGCGCAAGGCCACCATGGCCGGGTGCTCCTGGCCGGGGAAGGTGCTGCCGTCAGCCTGGATGGCCCGCCAGCGCGGATCGAGCGGCGCTGTACCCTGCATCTGCTCGAGGGTGAGCCCCAAAATGCGCTGGGCAGCTGGATTGGCCGAGGTGATGCGGCCCTCGCGGTCTTGATAGACCACCCCCAGCGGCACCGTTTCAAACAGCTGCTGGTACTTGAGCTCGGTAGCTTCGGCGCGCTTGCGGTCATTGATGGCCTGGAAATATACCGCCAGGCCATCGGCCTCGGGATGGGCCTGCACTTCAAACCAGCTCTGGAGCGGGGGGTAATAAGCCTCAAAGGCCACCGGGACGCCTTCTTGCAGGGCGCGGGTGTACTGCCGATGGAACTCGCTCCCCACGGCCTCGGCGAACTCCTCCCACAGCCCTTTGCCCAGCAGTTCCTCGCGGGAGCGGCCCAACAACCGCTCGGCCTCGCGGTTGAGGCAGGTGAAGCGCCACCCTCGGTCCACCGCGAAATAGGCCTGGCTCATCCGCTCGCGCAGGGCTACGGTCTCGGCCTGAGCCCGTCGCAGCCCGTCCACCTCGGTGTAGCTCACCACCCAGCCGATTTGTGCCAGCGGCCTTAGGTGGGCGATGAACCACAGGTAGGCCCCGTCGCGGCGGCGCAGGCGCAGCTCGAGGCTTTGGGGTTGGCCACTGCGGTGGGCCTTGGCCCAGGCCGGTCGGTCGTGGGGGTGCAGGGCTTGGGTCAGCACCTCGTCCAGGTGGACCGGCGACGGGGTGGGCAGGCCGGCGAACTCGGCAAAGCTCCGATTGAAGAAGACCTGGTCGCCCTCCAGCACCCAGACCGGGTGCGGCAGGGCGTCGGCCAGGCCAATTGCGGCCAGGCTAGCCCCGTCCCGATGGGTTGGTTCCAAAGCGCACCTCGAGAGTCAGGATAGCAAGCGGTAGACCCCGGGGTCATCTCCTGAACCGGCCCCGCCGGCTTCACCACCGCCGCTTTGGGGGGGCCCGGACGCCGCTGAGTTCCCGGGGATATGGCCCGCGGGGTAGATCCGGGCCAGAAGAGGGGCATGGCTCAACCCACCCCCCTTAGGAGCCTCCTGGGCTGCTCGAGCCCGGGCCACTCATCAGCCGCCGCACCTCGGCCAGCAGCTCGGCGAACCCCACCGGCTTGACCAGATAGGCGTCTGCCCCCGCTTCCAGGAGCCGCTTTTGCTCATCGGGATCGTCGCGACCCGACAGCAGCAGCACCGGCAGGCTAGGGCTTTTTACCCGCAGCCGGGAGAGGGTCTGGTGTCCGTCGAGGGCGGGCATCATCAGGTCCAGGATCACCAGGTCCACAGCGGTGGCCTCGGCCACGGTGAGGCCTTCCTCCCCCGAGGAGGCAAGTTGAACCGCGTACCCCTCGAGCGAGAGCCCCCGCCGCAGAAAGCTGCGCACGGAGGGGTCGTCGTCCACTACCAGGATGCACCCCACGCCGCTCACCGCCTCCCCCCGTATTAGGCCCACACCAAGCTGAGCGCTGGCTGAGGGGAACCCGGTACTGCACGGTCGGGGTTCAACCGGGATTCTCAAAAGCTACAAGGCTCCCGAATCCGAGAAGACCCAGGTCCTGATCCTGGGGAGTCGGCACCTTCTGGGGGAGTCCCTGATCTACAGTCCTACAACGCGGGCAACCCCAGGTCATCGGCGTGGAGGCCATGCCTGCCCAGGTGCTCGTGGCGATGGAAGCGGACGCGCAAACGCTGGAGCGGTTCGCCAAAGGGCGCCTCGAGCATTCGGCCATGGCCGGGTGGTCGCGCTCTCCAAAGGGTCGAACGCTTCAGGTTAAAGGCCACAGGGCCCCTAAAACCGTGAGCGAAAGGATCCGCCAAAAGCTGGCCGCCATCCTGAGTACGGTAGTGTTTGGTTGAGTTGCTCGAGCGCACCTGGGTGCTGATCTGGGTCAATACCGGCGATCAAACCCCCCACTCACGCCGCAGCCGCTCGACCCGGGCTTT
>PSML01000057.1:0-17127 GCA_040290145.1 Meiothermus sp.
GTGATCCGGCCTGATCAGACGATGCCTAAAGCCCTTTGCTCCATTTTGGTTGGCCTCGAGGAGACCGAGGCGGGATGGCGGGGTTTCGAGATCGCGCTCGAGCTCGCTCAACACACCCGTGCAACTTTGACCGGGGTGTGTGCGGTGGACACCTCTTGGGTACGGGGGACCCAGATCGGGCCCTACTATTACCCTGGCCGGGTTGAGGCAGCGCTCCAGGAGGGCTATCGTCTCTTGCAGCATGCGGGAGCGGTGAGTCTGGGCGTGGGAGTGCGCTTTAGGGGGCGACTGGTGGAAGGCCGCCTAGCCGCCGCCCTGCTACAGATGGCCCGAAAAGATCAAGAATATCAGCTGGTGGCCGTCGGCTTAGAGGGCAAGAGTTGGGTGGGCCGCTTGATGCGGGGGGGATGGGTTCGCCACACAGTCCGCTGGAGCACGATCCCTGTGCTGGTAGTTGGCCGGTAAAGCCAGGCGGTCTGCCCGTATGTATACTCGAGAAGCCATGAACCCTCAAGCAGTGGGAATCGCCAGCCTGCTGCTCATCGCGGGGGTGTTCGCCGCCGACGTGCTGACCCCGCAGGCCTTGGTGGTGGCCATCCTCTACAACGTGCCCATCGCTCTCGCTGGGCTGGCCCTCTCCCGCCGCCTGACCCTGGGGATGACCTCTTTGGCCCTGCTGGCCAACCTCGCCGCGGGCCTGCTCAACGCCCAGGCTGCGGGGGGATTCGAGGCCATCGCGCTGCTCAACCGGCTGTTCTGCGCGCTATCCTTCCTGCTGGTGGCCCTGCTCTCGCTCAAAGCCGGGGAGTCCTCCAGCCGGCTGGCCCTAGCCCGCGCCGAGGAGCGCCGCGCGCGGCGGGAGCGGCAGTTGCGCCAGCTGGTGGAGGACCTCTCCGGACCTCTCACCCCGCCCGAGCTTCTGGAGCGGGCCGCGCGGGTGCTCAAGAACCTGTTTGAGGCCGACGCCGCCGCCGTCCTGACCCTGCACGGAGGGCACTGGGGCGAGCGGCTGTACGCCACCCCCAGGGGCTGGCAGGTCCCCGAGGAGGCCCCCGCCTCGAGCCCGCAGCCCGTGCGCCAGGTGCTGCTATCGGGAAGGAGCTTTCTGCTGGGGCAGCTCCAGCCCGACCTTGTCCTGCTCTTCGAACACCCGCGCCACGAGGGCGCGGGGGCTTTTCTCCTGGAGCTGCTGCCCCCTTTGGGGGCCCTCTGGGGCAAGGCCCGGCTCTTCGCCCGGCTCCAGGAGCAGCAGCAGGAGCTTGCCCGGCGCAACGCGGTGATCCGCGACCTGATCTACGCCTTTTCCCACGACCTGCGCACCCCTCTGGTGGCCAACGCCATGAACATCCGGCTGGCCCTGGAAGGCGCTTACGGGGAGCTCTCGGAGGAGTTCAAGCGGAGCCTGCGCAACGGCCTCGAGGCCAACCAGGACCTGCTCGAGCTGGCCGAGGAGCTGCTGCTGGTGGCCCAGCTGGAAAGCGGGGAAACCCTTCCGCCCAAGCGCGCGGTGGACCTGGCCCAACTGGTGCGCGAAGGGGTGGAGCGGCTCTCGGGGCTGTGGCGCGAGCGGGGGCTGGAGGTCATCGTGCGGGCCCCACAGCGGCTGGAGATCCCTGGGCGGGAGGGTGACCTGCGCCGGCTGTTGCAGAACCTGCTGGACAACGCGGCCCGGTTCGCCCCAGCGGGGAGTACGGTCGAGGTACGGCTGGGCCAAGAGCAGGCCGGGGGGTGGGTGCGGCTGGAGGTGGCCGACCGGGGGCCGGGCATCCCGCCCGAAGCCCGCGAGCGGCTGTTCACCCGCTTCGCCAGCGCTCGCGCCGGGGGCGGCAAGGGGCTGGGGCTATACCTGGCCCAAAAGATCGCCCAGTCCCACGGCGGGAGCATCAGCTACCAGGAGCGCCCCGGCGGGGGCAGCCTCTTTGTCGTAGAACTCCCCCTCCCGGCCGAAGCATTGGCGGCGCCCCCTTCGCCGCCGGACGGGGAGGCGCAAGGGGCGAGCCGCCCGAGCTCATCATGACCCGAGTGTTCATCATCGAAGACCACGCCTTCACCCGCGACGGGCTGCGGGTTGCGGTGAGCCGCGAGCCAGACCTGAAGGTGGTGGGCGAGGCCAGGAGCGCCGAGGAGGGCCTGGAGCGCCTCGAGCACACCCCCGCCGACGTGGTGCTGATGGACATCGGCCTACCCGGCATGGACGGGATCGAGGCCACCCGGCGGGTCAAGGAGCGCTTCGGGGTACGGGTGGTGGTGCTCACGGTGCACCAGCTCGAGGCCGAGGTGCTGGCGGCGATGGCCTCTGGGGCCGATGCCTACTGCCTGAAGTCCACCGACCCGGCCTCGTTGCTGCTGGCCCTGCGCGCCGCCGCGATGGGATCCATCTACCTCGATCCCCAGATCGCCCATATCGTGCTAGGCCGGCTCAATGTGCCCGGCGAAGCCCAGGCCGAGCTGACCAAGCGCGAGCTGGAGATCCTGCGGTTGATCGCCGAAGGACGGTCCAACCGGCAGATCGCCCAGGACCTCGGCATCTCCCTGAGCACCGTGAAAACCCACGTCGAGGAGCTGCTGGCCAAGCTCTCCGCCTCCGACCGCACCCAGGCGGCCATCCGGGCGTTGCGTCAGGGGCTGTTATAGCTCCCCGACCCACCCATGCGGGCTGAGCAGGTGAGGGTATACATTTGAATATTGCAATATATAACTTCTTTTACTAACATGGAGCCATGCGCAAACCCCCAGCCCAGCGCGCCCTGAGCCCACTGCATCGCTTCAAAGCCGAATTTTTCAAGGCCTTGGGCCACCCTGTGCGGCTGGCCATCCTGGACGCGCTACGGGAGGGGGAGAAAAGCGTCAACCAGCTGGTCGAAGAGCTCGAGCTCGAGCAGCCCAGCGTTTCGCAGCAACTCTCCGTCCTGCGCCAGCGCGGCTTCTTGCAGGCCCGCAAGGAGGGCACCAGCGTCTACTACCGCACCACCGACCCTACCGTGTACGCCTTTCTCGATCTGGGAAGGGCCATTTTCGAGCGCCAGCTGAAAACCCAAAGCGACCTTCTGTCCGAGCTTCAGGAAGGCTCGCCCCAGCCATGAATCCCCTGATCGACCTGGCCTTGACCCTCCTGGGGCTGCAAAGCCTTCTGGCCCTGCTGCGCCCCCCCGCCACCGGATTCCTGCCGCTGAGCCTGGGGGGCAGCGGGCTGCTGCTCTTGGCCGCGGGCCTCCAGGCCTGGATCGCCAACGCCCAGATGGCCCCCCTGGACGCCACCGCGGGCTTCTACGTGGCCCTGCTGGGGGCACTGTACCTGGGGGTGGGACCCTATCTACGGGAGTACTTGAGCCACCACGAACCCCGCCGCGCTGGCCTCGAGACCTTCCTCCTCCCCCTCTTCGCTGCGGCCATGGTCGGGGTTCTCCTCTCCCCGCCGGGCTACACCTTTCTCTTCTTATGGGAGGGCATGGCCCTTTTGGGCTACCTTCTGATCGCCCGGGAGGGCCCGGCCGCCTTGGCGGGCAGCCGGGCTTTCTTCCTGGCCAGCCGCCTCTCGGGGGCCGGGCTGCTTTTGGCCTTGATCCTCCTGGCCCGGAAAGAGCCGCTGGTGGGGGGGCTTGAACACCTGGTCTGGGCCGGGCTGGTGCTGGGTTTTGGTACCAAGGCGGCGCTGTTTCCCCTACACGCCTGGCTGCCCAAAGCCCACCCGGTGGCCATGAGCCCACTCTCGGCCCTGCTCTCGGGGGGGATGGTCAAGCTGGGGCTCTATGGCCTTTACCGCGCTCAGGGTTGGGCCGGTCCGCCCCCAGGGTGGGTGGGCTGGCTCCTGGTGGGGCTGGGTTTGGCAGGGGCCGTCTACGCCTTGGCTCGTGGCCTAGCCGAGGAGGATTACAAGGGGGTGCTGGCCTACTCCAGCGTGGAGAACCTCAACCTGCTCCTGGCGGCTTTGGGGGGATACTTCCTGCTGGCCAGCCCCTTCTTCTGGCTGGCTTTCTTTTTCCACCAAGCGGCCCACGCCCTCTTCAAGGGGTTGCTGTTCTTAGGTTCGGGGGCGCTCCCCGCGCGCGAGATCTCCCGGCTGGGTGGACTGCACCGGCTTTTGCCGCGCACCGCGTCCTGGAGCTTCCTGGCTGCGCTGGCGGCGGCAGGCCTGCCTCCTATGGCGGGCTTCCTCTTCGAGTGGTACCTCTACCAGGGCTTCTTGGCAGCCTCCCAGGGCACCGGGGCGCTCCCCCTGCTGGTGCTGGGGGTCGGGGTGGTGGCCCTGGTGGGGGCGCTCGCGGCGGTCTCCTATGTACGCCTATTTGGCCTGACCTTTTTGGGCCAGCCGCGGAGCCCTCAGGCCGGAGAAGCCCGCGAGCTGGGCCGCTTCGGGCAGCTGGGCATGGGGGTTCTGGCCGGGTTGCTGCTTTGCCTATCCCTTTTCCCCCAAGCCCTCCTCCCGGCTGCCGCGAAAGAACACCTCCGTCTATACCCGGTGCTGCCTTTGTCCTTGGCGCTCGTGGCCCTGGGAGGCGGGCTGGTCTATCTGCTGAGCCGAAAGCCCCGGCGGGTCTACGACACCTGGGATTGTGGCTTCAACGCCCTCACCCCCCAGATGCAGCTGGGCGCTCTGGGCTACAGCGAGCAGCTCCTGCGGCTTTTCCCCTTCGTCGAGCTCAAGGCCCACCTCTTTCGCCAGGGCCTGCTGGACCCACCCAGGGTGCGGCTCGAGGTCGGCGACTGGCTACTGGCCCTCGAGACCCGCCTGGCCCTGGGCTACGCCGCCTTGGCCCACCGGGTGCAGCGCCTGCAGTCCGGCAGCCTGCACCTCTACCTGCTGTTGCAATTCCTAGCCCTGCTCTTCGCTTTGGGGGTGGTCTGGCGGTGAGCGCCCTTTTGTTTCTCCTGTTGGCCCCGCTCTTCACCGGCAGCCTCAAATGGTTCAAGGCCAGGCTGCAAAACCGCGTAGGGCCGGATCCCCTCTACGACTACAAAAACCTCCTCAAGCTGTGGCGCAAGACCTGGATCCGGCCCCAAGGAAGCAGCCCCCTCTTCCTCCTCGCACCCGTGGTCAGTCTGCTCGGCGTAGCCCTGGCCGCCGCCTTTTTGCCGCTGAAGTCGGCCAGCGCCGGTACTCTGGGGATCTCCTTCGCCGGGGACTTCCTGGTGCTGGTCTACCTCCTGAACCTGGGCCGCTTCTTCCAGGTTCTGGCTGCGCTGGATGCCGGCAGCGCCTTCGGAGGCCAGGGGAGCTACCGCGAGGGTTTGCTCTCGGTATTGACCGAGCCGGGCACCGTGCTGGCCCTGGGGGCGGCCGGGCTGGCTTCGGGAAGCCTCTCGCTGGCGGATTTCTCTCCCCTCTCACAGGGGAACGCCCTGGTCTACATCCTGGCCCTGGTTGCGCTGTCTTTGGCCCTGTTGGCCGAAGGGGCCCGGATGCCGGTGGACGATCCCACCACCCACCTCGAGCTCACCATGATCCACGAGGCCCAGCTTTTGGACCACTCCGGACCCCTCCTCGCCCTCTACGAACTCTCGGCGGGGATGAAACTCCTCGTATACACTGGCCTCATCGCCCTCCTCCTGCCCTTTGGGGGGCTATCCTTCCCCGCAGCGCTCCTGCTGGCCTGGCTGGGGCTGGCCTACTTGGAGACCTACGGGGTCAGGCTGCGCTACCTGAGGCTCCCCGACCTGATGAGCTACAACACCCTGATGGGCATCCTGGCCGTACTGGGGGTGGTGTTACGCTTTCGCATCTAGCCTCCCCGCTCAGCGGCGAAGGGGTCGCCTCGAGCCTGGCGCTGGCCATCCTGGCCGCGGGACTCTTGATGGTGGGCCGCAAGAGCCTGGACGCCCTGATCCGGCTCTACGCCCTGCAGAATGTGCTCCTGGCGCTCCTGGCCTTCGTGCTGGCCGAAGGGGAGCGGCACTTGGTGCTGGCCGGAGTGGCTTTGTTGTTGCTCAAGGGCGTGCTCATCCCCCGCTACCTCTTCTGGCTGCTGGAGCGTCTGAGCGTCAGCCACGAGGTGGACTCCTACCTCTCCATCCCCTTATCCCTGCTCCTGGGTGGGGTCTTGGTGGCGGTGGGTTTCCGTGTGGGGAGCAGCTTCGTCCTGGCCGGGGCTCGCCTGCCGGAGGCGGTACCGGTGGCTTTGAGCTTGATCCTGCTGGGGATGCTCTCCATGGCCAGCCGCAAAAAGGCGGTCACCCAGGTGCTGGGCTTTCTGGCCCTGGAGAACGGGGTCTTCCTGCTGGCCTTGTCCGAGACCCACGGCCTGCCGCTGTTCATCGAGCTGGGGGTGGCCCTCGACGCCTTTGCCGCGGTGGTGTTGAGCGGGGTGCTGATCTTTCGTATCCAGTCCACCTTCGGCCACATCGATACCGCGCGGATGCGCGATTTGAAGGGTTGAGATGCTCTACTTGCTGCTTTTTCTTCCCCTTCTGCCGGCCCTCTACGCCCTGCGCGAGCGGGAGGTCGGGCGGCTCGCCAGCAGCACCGCTGGCGGGGCTGTGGTGTCGTTGGGGCTGTCGCTCCTGGCGCAAAACCAGCTCGCCGGGCCGCTGCGGCTCGACGGGGTGGGGTTGTTTTACCTGCTGCTCACCGACCTGCTCTTCGCGCTGGTGGCCCTGTACGCCTGGGCCTACTTCCAAGCGGCGAAGGACGGGGATGGGCCCCTTTCGCCAGCCTGGCGCTTCTACGCAGCCGCAAACCTGTTCCTCTTCGCGATGCACGGAGCCTACCTGGCGCACAACCTGGGCCTGCTGTGGATCTTCGTGGAGGGCAGCACCCTGGCCTCGGCCCTCCTGGTCTATCACCAAGGGGGCGCCCGAGCCCTCGAGGCCACCTGGAAGTACCTGCTGCTCAGCAGTGTGGGCATCGCCCTGGGGCTCATCGGGGTGATCCTGGTCTACGCCCTCCTGGGTGGGGCTACCCTGGACTGGCAAGAGGCCCGGGGGCTGGTCCGGAGAGCTGACCCGGCCCAGCTCCAGCTGGCCTTCGCCTTTTTACTGGTGGGCTTCGGCACCAAGGTGGGTCTGTTCCCCCTGCAGGCCTGGCTGCCCGACGCCCATTCCGAGGCCCCAAGCCCCGCCTCGGCCCTGATGTCGGGAACGCTCCTCAACGTGGCCTTCTACGCCCTCTTGCGCTACGCCGCCCTCCTGGGCAGCGCGGGGCTGTTCGGCTTCACCGCCGGGCTCTTGCAGGGCTTCGGGCTGGCCTCCTTGCTGGCCGCGGGTCTTTTCCTCTTCGTCCAGAGGGATTACAAGCGCCTGCTGGCCTACTCCAGCATGGAGCACATGGGGTTGGCGGTCTACGGCCTGGGCCTGGGGGTTCCCTGGCTGGCCATGCTGCACACCCTGTTCCACTCTCTGACCAAGACGGCGGCTTTCCTCACGGCGGGCAACCTGCTGCTGGCCTACCAGAGCAAGCTCATCGCCCGGGTGGGAGGGGTGTACCAGGCCTGGCCTGCCACCGCTGGGCTATGGGTCCTCTCCCTGTTGGCCCTGGCTGGCCTGCCTCCTTTTGGACTTTTCTACACCGAGTTCCAGGCCCTCTTCCGCTCGAGCCCCCTCTCCATGGGGCTTTACCTGCTGGGACTGGTGGGGGCTTTCGCCGGGCTGCTGTGGCCGATGTCCCGCATGGCTTTCGGCGAGGGGCATGCCGAGGTGATCCCTTCACTGCGGAGCGGGGCGGCGCTGGTGCTGGCGCCCGCCGCGCTGGTGGCTCTGGCCCTGGTCCTGGGCCTCTTCCCCCCGGTGGGGGTGGTGGAGCGTCTGGCGGAGGTGCTCTCATGGAAGCGCTGAGGGAGGCGCTCAGCATAGGTCGGCCCGTGGCCCTTTGGTACGAGGCGCCCCACCTGCGTTGCCTGGTCGAAGTACCCTCCGAGCCCCCTGCCCCCGGGGTCGGATACGCACTGAAGGAGTTTCGCGTGGAGATGCCCTTTGGCGTGACCCGAGGGAGCTTCCCCCAGGTTCAGCCACACCTCCTAGCGGGGGAGTTCCCCGCGCTGGACTGGTTCGAGCGGGAGGTGGGGGAAGGCTGCGGCGAGGCCCTCAAACCCCTCCGCAACCACCGCCTCCCCTACCCCTTTGACCGCCTCGAGGGCCTGCACGAGGTGCCGGTGGGCCCGGTGCACGCAGGGATCATCGAGCCTGGCCACTTCCGCTTCAGCGTGCTGGGGGAAAGGATCTTCCACCTCGAGCTCCGCCTAGGCTACCAGCACCGGGGGGTGGAGCGGCTATTTCGGGGGAAAAGCCTCGAGCAGGCCCTCCTGCTCGCCGAGCGGGCGGGAGGTGAGCCGGTCGCCCACGCCCTGGCCTTCGGCCAGGCAGTGGAAGCTGCCTTGGGGGTGGAGGTGCCTCCCAGGGCCTACCAGCTCAGGCGGGTGCTCCTCGAGCTCGAGCGCCTCTTCGGACACCTGGGCCACCTCGCAGGGCTTTTTACCGATATCGGCTACGCCTATGCCGCCACCCAGGTGGGCAGGGTGCGGGCGCTGCTCCAGGGCCAGCTCGAGCGCCTGACCGGGCATCGCTATGGCCGCAACGCCCTTTGGGTGGGGGGAGTGGGCTTCGATGTGGACTCGCAAACCCAGGTCGAGGTGCGGGGTGCGCTGGCCAGGCTGGCCGCTGAGGCCGAGGCCCACCTGGCCGCGGCCCTCAAGCACCCCATGGTCCTAGACCGCATGCGCTACGTGGGCTCCGTCACTCAGGCCCAAGCCCACCTGCTGGGTCTGGTAGGCCCCGCAGCCCGGGCTTGCGGGATCGGGCGTGACCTGCGCCAGGACGATGCGCTGTACCGGCCTTTCACCCCAGTGGTGCGCCCCGGGGGCGACGTGCTGGCCCGGGCTCAGGTCTATGCCGGGGAGGTTCGGCAGAGCTTGGCCTATTTGGATCGCTTCCTCGGTGAGCTGCCCGAGGGAGCGCTGGCCGACACCCCCGCTGCGCCCTTTGGCGGCGACAGCCGGGAGGCCTACAGCCGGGTGGAAGCGGGGCGGGGTGAACTCTTCTACTGGGTAAGGCTGCAGGGGAGCCGGGTGGAGCGGGTCAAGATCGTCGACCCCAGCTTCAAGAACTGGCGGGCCCTCGAGCTCGCCGTGCGGGGGATGGGCCTGCCCGACTTCCCTCTGATCAACAAGTCCTTCGACCTCTCCTACGCGGGGTGCGATCTATGACCTTCCTATGGCAGACCTGGCGCACCGGCCTCCTGACCCGAAGCCTGGAACAGCTCTTCAGGCTGCCGGCCTGGGCCCCTGGCTGGCCCGTGCTGCGGCCTGAGGCCCTCTCTCAGCCGGTGCGACAGGAGCTTGGGCAGCTTTGTCCCAGCACCGCCTTCAGCGAAGAGGAGGGTGAGTTCCGGCTGGACCTGGCCAAATGCGTCCTCTGTGGGCGCTGTTTCCGGAACTATCCCCAGGCGGTGGGCGAGTTGCGTACCCTCGAGGTGGCGGTCACTCGGCGGGAAGACCTCGTGCAGCGGGTGGATCTGGCCACAGGAAGCTTGGTCGAGCCCACCCCTCCACCCCCCACCCGCGCCGAACTCCACCTGCCCACCCTGGCCTTCCGCCATGTTTCAGCGGGCAACACCGGCCTAGACGACACCGAGGTGGCTCTGGCCGGCAACCCCTTCCACGACATGAGCCGCTTCGGCTTCAGCGTGGTGGCCTCCCCCCGCCACGCCGATGCCCTCTTGGTGACCGGCCCGGTGAGCCAGAACATGCGGGAGGCCCTGGTGCGCACCTATGGGGCCACCCCCGAGCCCAAGGGGGTGGTGGCCGTGGGCAACGAGGCCATCAGCGGCGAGGTCTTCGCAGGGAGCCCGGAGGTGGCGGGAGGGGTGGATAAGGTGCTGCCGGTGGACGTCTACCTGCCGGGCAGCCCGGCCCGGCCCGCCTCCATCCTGCACGGTCTGCTGCTGCTCAGCGGCCAGGCCCGGCAGGTGCTGGTGGGTGGCGTCCTTTGGGTGGGGCGCTGAAAGGCCACCCCGCGGTCGCCATCAAAACTGGCGGCACCCCCTTGGACACTACGATGTCTAGGCTCCGTTGACATTCAGAGGGCTATGAGATGAAGTACATGCGTGGAGAGCATCCGATTGAAATCTCATCAATGGCAGCGATTGAGGAGTTCTTGGATGAGCACCCTAACGTCTATGTGGGCGATCCGCACAAGTGCAAGCGGTTGGTCGAGGCGATGCTGTGGATTGGCCGTAGCGGAGCACAGGGGCGGTTTTTACCACAGAGCTATGGCCAGTGGAACAGCGTGTACAAGCGCTTCAATCGCTGGGCCAAAGCCGGGGTGTGGGAGGGGATGCTGCGGTATTTCGCCCAGGACAGCGATATGGAAGCGATCATGCGGGATGCGACTTTTATCCCAGCCCAGGCTTGTGCGGCCGGAGGTAAAGGGGAAACGAGTCTCAGCATTTAGGACGCAGCAAGGGCGGTTTGACCCGCAAGCTGCACCTATACACGGATGCGCTGGGCAATCCCCTACGGGCTTTGCTGACCGCGGGTCAGCGGCACGAAATCACCCAAACCTACGCGCTGCTGCGGGGGTTCGATCCGAGGCAGGTCCTGGGTGACCAGGCCTTCGATGCCCAGCATTTCCTCACCTTCATCGAGGCTATCCAAAGCCGAGGCGGTCATTCCACCCCGCCACAACCGTACCCAGCCCCGCGAGTACCAGCGCGAACTCTACAAAGAATGTCACCTCATCGAATGCTTCATCGGCAAGCTCAAATACTACCGCCGCATCTTCCCACGTTTTGACAAGCTCGCCCGCAACTACCTCGCCTTCGTCCATTTCGCCTCAGCCCTGATCTGGCTAAGATGAATTGTCAACGGAACCTAGCCTTTCTGAAATCGCTGGAGGAGGATGGCCATGCACAGAAGCATTAGATCCTGGAGCGAATTCAGGTTCAGGCTGGTTAGCTCTTCAATCCGGCGCAGGCGGTAAAGCACCGTGTTGGGATGGATTCCAAGCCGCTCAGCTGTTTGTTTGGACGAACCGCCCGAGGCAAGGTACGCCTCCAGGGTTGGGATAAGGCTAGGGAACGAAAGCAGGGGTTCCAGAATTCTTTGAAGGCGCGCTTGGCCTCGAGGCGCTTCCAAGGCTATGGCCAGTGTCCACGTCATCCGCGTCTCGTAAAACCCAGGCGCAAGGGGGAGGTGCTGGGCTAATAGGAGGGCCTCTTCTATATCGTCAAGTAGGGGCTTGAGCTCCCTGCCTAAAGGGCTGGCCCAAAGGACCGCCCCTTGCTTGAGGGCGAATTCCGAAAGGAGACCCTTAACCTCGAGGTCTGGCCGGTCCAGGATGAGGTATCTCCCCTGGGAAGTATGCAGATATGCGGTGTTCCGAGCCCAAAGCCTTAGGGGGATGGCGTCCGGCAAAACCACGAGGGCCTCCGCCTCTTTAGGTTGCGCACCCACCACAAGATAAGGGCCTTCAAGGGCAAAGGGGACTTCCTGGTACCCCCGGGTTGATTTTTCACAGACTCGATCCAAGAGGGTAGCCACCTGGGGGGCGAGGGTAGGAAGAGCATCGGGGCATTCCTGTGCCAGAAGCTCGAGGGCCCCTTGTGCCCAAAGACGGTAGGCCCGAAGGAGAGCGCCAAGCTCAATTCCCTGGTGGCGGCGCCGCTGCCCTACTGTGAATGCCAGCTCGTCCAGGTTTTCCCCTTCCTCCAACCGCCTCAGGTACTCGTAGGACACCCTGGCCACGTCCCGATAGAGTATATCCTCGTCCAACCGGCTGTAGTCGGGGATTTCCTGCGCATAGCGCCAGGCCATAGCCTCTGCCCATGAACGAAGGGTCTGGGTTTGAATGGCCATAGCTTAACCTCCGACAAGCAGTTTCTTGCCTACTATCTTAGCGCACTTGTGGGGGAGCACAGGGAAAGGGGGGGTCCGTTTGGTGGCCAGCCCATTGACGCTCCTTGCCCCAGGCTTAAAATCCAGGACAAAGCCTTTGAGGTTGGGGTCATGATCAAGAACCTGATTGGCGGCCATGTCCCGGTTCTGCCGGTGTACAACCCGGCCACGCGAGGAGGTGCCCCTTTTTGGAGTGGAGGAGGTGGATCGGGCGATGTGGACTACAGTCCAGGCGTTCGAAGCCTGGGGCCGGACGCCGCTGATGGAGCGAGTCCGGCTTATGTTCCGCTACAAGCGCTTTTGGAGGAGCATTTTAAAAAGCTCGATCGAACGGAACTACGGGAAGACGCTGGAGGAGGCGGTTGTGCCGGCGAACCGGGGGACGTACAGAAACATGGCCTTGTTTCTTCCAGCGCAGCCCTTTCCCTGCTACCCCTTTTCCGGCTGGAGGGCGAGCTTCTTTGGGGACCTCCACTCCCACGGCCCCGACGCCTTCACCCGTAGGAAGGTGGTGGAAGGGTGGTGATGCGCGCGGCCATCTGGGAAGGGGTGGGCAGGCCCCTAAAGGTGGAGGAGGTGCCGGTCCCAAGTCCCCGGGCGGGGGAGGTGCTGGTCCGGGTCCGGGCCTGTGGGGTGTGCCACACGGACCTCCACGTGATCAAGGGGGAGGTGGCTTTTCCGGCTCCTGCCGTTTTGGGGCATGAGATCTCGGGAGAGGTGGCCGCCCTGGGCGCAGGGGTGGGGAGCCTCGAGGTGGGGCGGTCGGTGGTCTCTTCCTTCATCATGCCCTGCGGGGAGTGCCATTACTGCGTCCGGGGACGGGAGGATCTCTGCGAGAAGTTTTTCGCCTACAACCGCTTAAGGGGCGTCCTCTACGACGGGGAAACCCGGCTTCGGCGGGGGGATGGGAGCCCCCTTTACATGTACTCCATGGGTGGCCTGGCCGAGTACGCGGTGGTCCCTGCCACGGATGTCTTCCCCCTACCCTCCGGGCTGGGGTGGGCGGAGGCAGCCATTTTGGGGTGCGCCTTCTTCACAGCCTACGGCGCCGTTCAAAACGGGGCCGGGCTCAAGGGGGGCGAGGCGGTGGCGGTGGTGGCGGTGGGCGGCGTGGGCCTGAGCATCGTCCAGCTTGCCCGGGCCTTCGGGGCCTACCCCGTGGTGGCGGTGGACATCCGTCCTGAAAAACTGGAAAAGGCCTTGCGCCTTGGCGCAACGCATGCGGTGGATGCCAGGGCCAACCCGGTGGAGGAGGTGCGCGCCCTGACGGGGGGACGCGGGGTGGATGTGGCCTTCGAGGCCCTGGGGCATCCCGAGACGTTCCGGCTCGCCTTTGAGCTCCTCAAGGACGGGGGGCGGGCGGTGATGGTGGGGATCGCCCCGGCCGGGGTCAGCGCCCCCTTGGAGATCACCCGGCTGGTCCGAAGGGGGCTCCAGGTCCGCGGGTCCTACGGGGCCCGCCCCAGGAGCGATCTGCCCGACCTCCTCCGCCTGGTGACGGGGGGGGTGGTGCAGCCCGGGGAGGTGGTGACCCGGAGGTTCCGCCTGGAGGAAGCGGAGGAAGCCTACCAGGCCCTGGCCCGAGGGGAGATCCTCGGCCGGGCCGTGGTGGTGATGTGAGGTGGCATATGAGGTACACCAGGAGGCAGGTCATTCGGTTGGGTACAGCTTCGGCGGCGTTTCTGATCCTAGGCGAGGCTCAACAGCGGGAAACCCTCCGCGTGGGCCTCGTGGACCCCCTCTCCGGGGTGTACGCGGCCCTGGGCCGGAGCGAGCTGGAGGGGGCCCGGATGGCGGTGGACGACGTTAACCTCAAGGGCGGGGTTTTGGGCCGGAGGTTGGAGCTTTTGGCTGAGGACTCCGCAGCGAAAACCGATGTGGGGGTGCAAAAGCTTCGGAAACTGGTGGAACGGGACCGGGTCCAGTTCACCCTGGGGGAGGTTTCCTCTGGGGTTTCCCTGGCCTTGAGCCAGGCCGCGGCGGAGTACAAATTGACGCACATCGTCACCGGTGGCCACGCCGACGACATCACGGGAAAGAGCTGCCGCTGGAACACCTTCCGCATCCCCACCAGCGGCTCCATGGAGGCCAACGCCATCGGTAAGTTCCTGGCGGATCGCTTCGGCAAGGCCTGGTACATCATCACCCCGGACTATGCGTACGGCTGGTCGCTTCAGGAGGCGTTTACCCGGGTGGTGGAGCGGCTTGGGGGTAGGGTCCTGGGGGCGGACCGGGTACCTTTGGGGACCAGCGACTACTCCGCCGTCCTCCTCAAGGCCCAGCGGGCCAAGCCGGATGTCCTCCTCACCTTCCAGGCGGGAGACGACGCGGTGGCCATCCTCAAGCAGATCGTGCAGTTTGGCCTCGAGAAGCAGATGGCTGTGGCCGGGGGTCTTCAGGAGTGGGAAAACATCGCCGCGCTTCCCAAGGAGGCCCGGATCGGGTGGTGGACCTTCGAATGGTACTGGCTCCAACCCGATGTGCCAGAGGTGAAGGTCTTCGCGGACCGGTACCGCCGCCGTTACCGCAAAGTGCCCACCGCCCGGAGCTGGTTTGGGTACGCTGCGATCTGGAGCCTGGCCCTGGCCATCAACAAGGCCAAAAGCCTGGACTCGATCAAGGTGGCCCAGGCCCTGGAGGGGCTCGAGCTGCCCCGCAACGTGGCCCTGCAGCCGCACCGGGTTTACTACCGTAAGGAGGACCACCAGCTCACGACGGGCGTCTTCGTGGGCCGGGTCCGGCAGGGCCAGGACCCCGACGACCTCTTCGAGGTGATGCGGGTGGTTCCGGGCGAAGAGGCCGCCCCTCTCCCAGCCGAGACCGGCTGCCGCATCGTCTATCCATAGGGGGCGGCGTGGAACTCCTCCTCTTCCAGCTGATGAACGGGGCGGTGGTGGGGGTGTTCTACGGCCTTATGGCCCTGGGCCTGGCCCTCATCCTCAGCCTGACCCGCGTCATCAATCTGGCTCATGGAGGGTTCCTGGTCCTAGGGGCGTACCTAGCCTACACCCTCCTGCCCCACCTGGGGTTCTGGGGAAGCCTGATCCTCGGCGCTGCCCTCTTGGCGCTCCTGGCGGCGGGCTTGGAGCGCCTCGTCATCCGTCCCCTCTACCGGCGGGACCCCCTGGAAAGCCTCCTCCTTACCTTCGGTCTGGCCTTGGTCTTAGAGGAAGCCGTCCGGATGATCTGGGGACCGGTGGGGGTCCCTTTCCCTATCCCGCAGGCCTTGGGCAGCCCGCTCTTTCCTGGAACCCCCCTCTTCTTCCTATCCAAGTACCGGGTTTTCATCATCCTCGTCGGCTCAGGACTGGTGCTGCTCTTGTTTCTCTTCCTGTCCCGCACCCGGCTAGGGCTCTACATCCGGGCTGCCGCTCAGGACAACGAGACCCTTAGCGCCCTGGGCACAAATGTCTGGAGCCTGTATACCCTGAGCTTCGCCCTGGGGGTCTTTCTGGCCGGCCTGGCCGGAGTCCTGGCCGCAGGTCAGCTGGGGCTTTCCCCAACCATGGGAAATAGCCTCCTCATGCCCAGCTTTGTCGCCCTCATCGTGGGCGGGGTAGGGAGCCTAGGCGGCGCTTTCCTCGGGGGCATCCTCGTGGGGATGGTCTCTGGGCTTGCGGGTCAGTTCGCGGCAGCGGCGAGCGAGTTTTCAGTCTATCTCCTCCTCGCCTTGGTCCTTCTTTTCCGTCCGAGGGGGCTTTTTGGCCAGGAGGGCTTCTTCGAATGAAGGTGGCGGCGTGGTTTTCCTACACCCAGGGGAGGTGGATCACATCTAGGGACCTGGCGCTCTTTGCCCTCCTTCTCCTTCTCCCCTGGGGACTCAAGGCTGTGGGCAGCTACACGGCCTTAGGCACGTACATCCTGGTCTGGGGCCTAGCGGCGATGGGCCTCAACCTGCTCATCGGCTATGCGGGCCGGGTTTCTTTTGGCCACGCGGCCTTTCTGGGCCTGGGAGCGTACACGGCCGGGTTGATGCTGAAGCACGCCACCCACGACACGCTTCTGGCCACGCTGGCTGCCCTTCCCGTGGGGGCCTTGGCCGCCCTCGTCCTGGGCAACCTGGTCGTGCGGCTCAAGGGTATCTACTTCGCCACATTTACCATTGTTTTCAGCCAGCTTTTCTACTTCGTCGCCTTCCAGTGGAACGAGCTGACGGGCGGGGATGACGGCCTGAGGGGGTTTGCCCGCCAGGGACTTGGCCCGCCTGGCCTGCACCTGGACCTCAACGCTAGCGAGGCCTACTACTATTTTGTCTGGGCGGTGTTTGTCCTCTCCGTCCTGGCCCTGCGGTGGATCGTCACCTCCCCGTTGGGCCGAAGCTTTCTCGCCCTGCGGGAAAACCCAATCCGGGCGAGGTTTCTCGGTATGAACGTAGAGCGTCGCCTCCTGGTTGCCTTTGCCCTCTCCGCCTCGTTCACAGCCCTCGCCGGGGCCCTTCTAGCTCAGCTGATCAACTTTGCCCAGCCCAGCATGCTTCACTGGACGACATCGGGAGAGCTTGTCATGATGGCCTTTCTTGGCGGCAGATGGGCCTTTTATGGACCTCTCCTGGGAGCAGCCCTCTTCCGTATCATGGAGGAGGTGTTGAGCAGCCGGACAGAGAACTGGATGCTCTTCCTGGGCATCCTCTTCATCCTCGCCGTCCTTTTCTTTCCCCGGGGCATCGCAGGGTTCTTGGGGAGGCGGGAATGAGCCTGTTGCAGGTGGACGGGGTAAGCAAGGCCTTCGGCAGGCTTCTTGCGGTGAACCGGGTCTCCTTCAGGGTGGAAGAAGGGGAGGTGCGGGCGATCATCGGGCCCAACGGGGCGGGAAAGACTACGCTCTTTGCCCTCGTTTCTGGGCTGATTCGCCCCGACGAGGGGAGGGTGTATTTCCGTGGAAAGGAGGTGACCCAGCTTCCTCCCCACCTTCGCGTCCGCCTGGGGATGGCCCGGACGTTCCAGGTGCCCCAGGTGCTGCCCGAGCTGACGGTGGAGGAGAACTTCCGGATCGGGGTGGAAACCGCCCTCGGCCTTTCCTCCAGGCTTCTCCTCCCTTCCGGTTTGGCCGCCCGTGTGGGGGAAAGGGTGGCCCAACTCTTGGACCGCCTGCGCCTGGGGGAAAAGGCGAAAAAGCGTGTAGGGGTTTTGTCGCACGGGGACCAGCGGATTGTCGAGATTGGGCTGGCCCTTTCCCTGGGGGCAACCCTCCTCCTTCTGGACGAACCCACGGCGGGGATGAGCGACGAGGAGACCCTGGCCACCGTCCGCTTGATCCGGGAGCTACGGGAGAAGGAAGGGGTCACGGTCGTCTTCATAGAGCACGA
>PSML01000058.1:0-16903 GCA_040290145.1 Meiothermus sp.
CCCGCTGATGATGGCGTAAGGCCCGCGCCGGACCCTGTACGGCAGATGCGGCCCACCCCTAGCCTGGGGGGCCCGGCGGCAGTATGTTAGGCCCATGCAGCCGCGTTTTCTCATGGCCCTGGGGATCGGCGCAGCGCTTTTCGCGCTAAGCCTGGCGACTTTTGGCTGGAGCCTGCCGAGCCTGGTGCTCTCGACCTCGATCGCTCTGGTGGGGGCTTACGGGTTTTACCGCTGGAACCGCCGGCTCGAGCTTAGCCACATGAATCCCGCCGCCCGCGAACGAATGGCCATGCAGACCGCCTGGCGCAAAGGGGGCAAGCTCAGCGTAGCCGAGTTCAGCCAGGCGGTGGGTCTGCCCGCCGACCTAGCCCAAGAGACGCTCGAGGCCTTGGCCGAGCGGGGTTTATGTCGCAAAGAGGGGAACGTTTACCTGTTCTAGGAACCGATATCCTCCCCGGCTTCGGGTGCCCCAAAAACCCTCGACCCTCCCCTGTAACCCAAGTTCCAGCCTTCACAATGAGGGGGTGTTAGGATTGGGCTGATGAAATGGGTTCGCGATCCCGCTCTGCTGCCCATCGTGGATAAGGTTGAGGCTGGGGAACGGCTCTCCTTCGACGAGGGCATGGCCCTCTACCGCACCCCGGATATCCCCAGCCTGATGCGCCTGGCCAACCGGGTGCGCGAGCGCAAGCACGGCCAGGACACCTACTTCGTGCACTCCTTGCGCTTCTCGCAGACCAACCTCTGCTACGTAGGCTGCACCTTTTGCGCTTTCCAGCGCAAGTTTGGCCAGGAGGGGGCCTGGGACTGGGAGGTGGACGAGGCCATCGAGTGGGTACGCTCGAAGTACCAGCCGGGCCTCACCGAGATCCACATCTCCTCCGGCCACCACCCCAAGAAGCCCTTCCGCTACTACCTCGAGCTGGTCAGCGCCCTCAAGAAGAACTTCCCCGGCGTACAGGTAAAAGCCTGGACGGCTGCCGAAATCCATCACTTCAGCAAAGTGGCCAAGATGGGCTACCGCGAGGTGCTCATGGCGCTCAAGGAAGCCGGGCTGGACGCGATGCCGGGGGGCGGGGCGGAGATCTTCGCTGAGCGGGTCAGAAAGCAGATCGCCCGGGCCAAGGTGAAGGCCGAGGGCTGGCTCGAGGTCCACCGTACCGCCCACGAGCTTGGGATCCCCACCAACGCCACCATGCTCTACGGGCACATCGAAACCCTGGAAGAGCGCCTCGACCACATGAACCGGCTGCGCGAGTTGCAAGACGAGTCCTTGGCCCAGGGGGCCCAGGGCTTCATGAGCTTCATCCCGCTGGCCTTCCAGCCCGACGGTAACGAACTGGCCGCCCAACTCGGCAAGCACGAGTTCACCACCGGCCTCGACGACCTGCGCAACCTGGCCGTAGCCCGCCTCTACCTCGATAACATCCCGCACATCAAAGGCTACTGGGCCACCCTCACCCCCGAGGTGAGCCAGGTCTCGCTGGACTGGGGGGTGTCCGACGTGGACGGCACCCTGATCGAAGAGCGCATCGTCCATGCCGCAGGAAGCCCCACTCCGCAGGGCCTCACCAAGGAGGCGCTGGCGGCTTTCATCCAGGCGGCGGGCCGTACCCCCATCGAGCGGGACGCGGTCTATAACGTGGTCAAGGTCTGGGCGCAGCCGGCCCCGGCCTTGGGGCGCGAGAGGGTCAGGGTCTCCAGGCCTGCAAGCCAGGAGGCCCAAGCCTAGGGCTTCGCGAGGCTTGATGTCCCCCAACTCGAGTCAGCGCCCTGCGCCAGCACCTCACCCGCCGCGGAGGTAGCCGGTGACCTACGTGTTGGGAGTTCCGCGCTACGCCAACACCTCGCCGCTGTATCACTTCTTGCGCGAGAGCGGGGATCTGAAGTTCCGCTACGGCGTTCCCACCGAGCTCAACCGGTGGCTGCTGGAGGGCCTGGTGGACCTCTCGCTGGTCTCCTCGTACTTCTACCTGGCCAACGCCGGCCGGCTCAAACCGCTGCCGGACTTCTCCATCGCCGACCTGGGGCCGGTGTACTCGGTGAATCTGTTCCACAAGGTTCCCTGGGAGAGGCTCAGGCGGGTGGCCCTCACCACCGAGAGCGCTACCTCGGTGCAGTTGCTGCGGTATCTGCTCGAGGCCGATGGGGTACGCCCCGAGTACGCCTCAGAGACGGGGGGGCTCGAGCTTTTGGAGCGCTATGACGGGGTCTTGCTGATCGGCGACCGGGCCATCCAGACCTACGCCGGCCTCCTCCCCGAGTTGCCCGAGTCGGTACACCGGGTGCCCCGGCAGGTAGGCGAGGTGCGGGTCACCGATCTTTCGATGCGCTGGTATGGGCGCACCCGCCTCCCTTTTGTGTTCGCGGTCTGGGCCACCCGCAAAGACCAACCCCCACCTGCGGAGGTGGTGCGAAAGCTGCGGGCCGCCCGGCAGAAGGGGCTGGGCAATCTGGAGGCGGTTTCGCTGGCCGAGGCCCAACGGTTGGGGGTTCCCCAACCCCTGATGCAGCACTACCTGTGGAATTTCCGGTATCAGCTCGAGGCCCCCGACCGCCTGGGACTCCAAGCCTTCGCCGAGGCGGTCGGCCTCCCCTACCCGGATGAGTACTGGGACGTGTGAGCCCCCTCTGGCTCGAGGGGGCTGCTCAGCGCCCTTGGACCTGGGGGGTGACCTGGAGGGTGAGCTCCTTGCCGTCGCGCCAGACCTTCAGGTTCACCGGCTGCCCAGCCTTGGAGTTGAGCACCGCCCGCAGGTCGAAGATGTCTTGGATCGGTTGCCCGTCGGCCTCGATGATCACATCCCCGTTAATGCCCAGATCCACGGTCTCGCCGGTCTGTAGCTGCAGGGTGACGCTGCGGGTCGCCCCCCGCAGCCCGGCTTTGGCGGCGGGGGTGTTGGGTTCAACCCGGATGACCATCAGACCCTGCTCGGGCAGGCGGTTGCGCTGGATGATGGCATCGGGGTAGTTGCTCAAGGTAGCCACCTCAATCCCCAAGCGCGGCTGGCGACGCGCGATCTCGGCCGCATCGAGCTTCTTTCCAGCCTTCAGGTCGGGGAGGTACTGCTTGGCCAAGTTGATGGGGAGCGCAAAGCCGACCCCGGCAAACTGCCCTTCACCGGTAACCGCCCCGGAAGGGCTCAGGATGGCGGTGTTGATCCCGATGACCTCGCCCCTCGAGTTGAGCAGCGGCCCGCCGGAGTTGCCAGGGTTGATGGCGGCGTCGGTCTGGATGATGGTGGGAACCAAACCCGATGAATCCCCCACCGCCCCCGCGACCGCACCGCGGTTCTGCCGCACCGCCGACACCACCCCTTCGGTGACGGTGAACTCCAAGCCGAAGGGGTTGCCCATGGCGATGGCCTTTTGTCCGACCAACACCCCGTCGGAGTTCCCCAGGACCAGCGGGACCAAGCGCCCCTGCGGCACGCCCTGCACCCGGATCAGGGCCAGGTCCAGCGGCTCGGCGGTGCCGACCACGGTGGCTTTGTACTGCTTGGGGTCGTTGTGGAAACGTACCGTAATCTGGGTGCTCCCTTGAACGACGTGGAAGTTGGTGAGGATATAGCCCTCTTTATCAATCACGAAGCCCGAGCCCAGGCCCTCCCGCGGCTGCGGCTGGCCAAAGAAAAAGTCAAAGCCAGGGAAGGGCGAACGCTGCGCTTGGACCTGCGGAACCGAACGCACCGCCACGTACACCACCCCGTCCCCATAGCGCCGCACCAGGTCTACGGTGTTGCGCTCGTTCTCGAGCAAGGCGCGTTGGTCCTGGGCGGCCTGGGTCTGAGCTTGTGGGGCTTGGGTCTGGCTGCTGCTGATCCCCCACCACAACACCCCACCCGAGAGGGCGGCCACCGCGACCAGAGCTACCGAAGATGCTTTTAGCGACATCTCGTAACCTCCTAGCCTTCAGTCTGGAAGTCGGGGGTTAACCCCGCATGAAAGCGCCAACAAAAGCTTAGGGCCGGTCTGTGGGGTTCTCATGAAGATAGGGGCCTCAACTGAATACCACCGTCTTGTTCCCGTGGACGATGATGCGGTCCTCCAGGTGCCAGCGCACCGCGCGGGCCAGAACCTGGCGCTCGAGGTCCCGGCCCAGCTCCACCAGGTCCTCCACCGAGTGCCGGTGTGAGACCCGGGCCACGTCCTGCTCGATGATCGGCCCCTGGTCGAGTTCGTCGGTGACGTAATGGGCGGTAGCCCCAATGAGCTTGACCCCCCGATCGTAGGCCTGGCGGTAGGGCGAGGCGCCCACGAAGGCCGGGAGGAAGGAGTGGTGGATGTTGATGATCCGTTGGGGGAAGCGAGCCACGAAACCGGCGGAGAGGATCTGCATGTAGCGGGCCAGCACCACCAGGTCGGCCTGGCCTTCGAGCAGTTCCAGGATCCTGGCCTCGGCCTCGGCTTTGTTGGTCTTGCTCACCGGCACGTGGTGGTAGGGCAGGCCAAAGGTGCGCACGGCCGCCTCCAGGTCAGGGTGGTTGGAGATGACCATGCTGACCTCGGCCGGGAGTTCACCCCGGCTCCAACGCCACAGCACCTCCAAGAGGGCGTGCTCGTACCGGGAGACCAGGAGCGCCATCTTTTTGGGCTGGGCCGCATAGGCAAAGCGCCACTCCATCCCGAAGCGCTCGGCCACGGCCTCGGCAAAAGCTCGCTCGAGCACGCTGCGCGAGACGTCGAGGTGGGGGGTCTGGAACTCCAGGCGCATGAAAAAGGTGCCGCCTTCGGGGTCGGTGGAGTGCTGTTGCAGGTCGGTGATGTTGGCCCCGTGGTTGAAGAGAAAAGCCGACACCGCCGCCACGATGCCGGGGCGATCGGGGCAGGTGATGAGGAGTCGGGCCAGCCTATCGCGGCTCATCCCCCCAAGCCTAGCATCCAAAGAGGCCAAAGGGGCTATCCGCCCTTGCGAGCGGTAGGGCTGGCCCGGGTCACGGCTCGAGGGCTCTGCCGCCCGAAACGCCGGGCCAGCTCGAGTTCGCCCAAGACGAGGGCGGTAGGCCGCCCGTGGGGGCAGACCCAGGGCAGTTCGCAGGCCGCTAGCCGGTCCAGGAGGGTCTGGGCCGAGGCCTGGGAGAGCGGATGCCCAGCCTTGATCGCGGGCAAGCAGGCCAGCCGGGCCAGCACGGTGCGCCAGGCCTCAGCAAAACCCGGGCCCCCCAAAGCTCCCTTGGCCACCTCGCCGACCAGGCCCGGATGGGCGGCCAGGAAGGCCGGGACCGTGCGTACCCGGTAACGCCCCGAGCCGAAGGGCTCGAGCACCAATCCGGCCTCCTCCAGTTCGCTCGAGCGCTCGGTGTAGTTCATCTCCTCGTCCAGGCTCAGGGTGAGCAGCTCAGGATAGGCCAGCTCGACGTGGGGCTCCTCGCGGTAGCGGCGCGAGAGTTCCTCGTAAATGACCCGCTCGTGAGCGGCGTGCTGATCCACCACGTAGAGCTCTTCGTGGGCCTCGGCCAGCAAGTAAAGCTCGCGGAAGGCCCCCAGGTAGCGAAGCTTCGGGAAAGCGCCCGTCGCTGGGGCCGGGCCGAAAGGCGTGCTGGGCTCGGGGAGGGCCCGGGCCAGCGGGTGGGCTGAGAGCAAGCCCTGCACCCCTCGAGCCAGGAAATCCAACACCGGCTCAGGCCGCAACAGCCGGGGACGGGACTTGTCCGGGGCGGTGTTGACCAGCACGTCTTCGGGGGGTAGCTCCAGGTTCAAGACGCCCACCGGGTACTGCCCCACCGGGAGGAGTTCGCGATAGGCCCCCAGCAGGGCCTTGGCGAGCACCTCCGGCCACTCCACGGGCCGTCCGTTGATGGCCAGGAAAAGCCGGTCCCGCCGGGGCCGCGAGAGTTCAGGGCGGGAGAGCAGGCCCGAGAGCCGGTAGGGGGCCTGGGCGAACTCCAGCCCCAGCAGGCGGTTGGCGGTCACGCTGCCCCAGACCAGCCGGGCCACGTCGGAAAAGCTCCCGCCGGCGTGGACAAGCTGCTCCTCCCCGTCCACCACCAGCCTGAGCCAAAGCCTAGGGTGGTGGAGCAGGTAGCGAGAGAGCAGATGCGCTACCTTGCGGGCTTCCTGGGCAGGAGACTCCAGGCTTTGTCGCCGCGCCGGAAGGTGCTCAAACAAGCCCACCACCTCCACCCGCGTCCCCGCAGGAGCGGGGTGTTCGCTGAGGGTTAGGCTATCGCCGAAGGCTTCCAGGGTGGCTCCCCCCAGTTGGCTGGGGGGCCTCGAGGCGATCTTGAGCCGACCGGCCTGGCGGATCGCGTACAGCCCCTCACCGCGAAACCCCAGGGTGGTGATGCGGGCCAGGTCGAGGAGCTTGCTGCTGGCGTGAGCCTCCACCGCCAGGGGCAGCTCGTCTTTGGGTATGCCCGAGCCGTTGTCGCTGACCACGATGCGGCTCAGGCCGCCGTCCTGGAGTTCGACCTGGACCCGGGTGGCCCCGGCATCCAAGGCATTTTCCAGTAGCTCCCGCACCACGTCGGCGATCCCGGTGACGACCTCACCAGCGGCGATCTCGCGGATGAGTTCGGGGGGGAGCTTACGGATCATGCCTTCCCTGAAGCCGCTACCGGGTAGAGCCTCTCCCGCAGTTGCTGGAGCTTGAGCAAGGCCTCCAGGGGGGTGAGGCGGGTGAGGTCGAGGTCCAGCAGGGCCTCGACCAGGGATTGGCCCAGGCCGCCGCGGCGGGCCTCGAGGCCCGCCAGCAGTTGTCCAGCCCGCCCCAAAACCGCCGGGGGCAACCCGGCCAGCCGGGCCACCTCCAGGCCATAGCTTCGGGAGGCTGGACCCGGCAGCACCTGATGGTAAAAGGTGAGCCCCCCGGCCTCCTCGTGGGCCGCGACGTGGTAGTTGCGGGCCGCAGGCAGGGTCTCGGGAAGGGCGGTGAGTTCGAAGTAGTGGGTGGCGAAGAGGGTCAGGGCCTTCACCGTGTCGTGCAGGTATTCGCCCGCCGCCCAGGCCAGGCTGAGCCCGTCGTAGGTGCTGGTGCCCCGCCCGATCTCATCGAGCAGGACCAGGCTCTTGGCCGTGGCCCCCTGGAGGATCTGGGCGAGCTCCTCCATCTCCACCATGAAGGTGCTGCGCCCCCCGGCGATGTCGTCGGCGGCCCCAATGCGGGTGTAGATGCGGTCGAAGAGGGGAAGCACGGCCTCCTCGGCGGGGACAAAGGAGCCGATCTGGCCCAAGAGGGCAATCAGCGCAGTCTGGCGCAAGTAGGTGGACTTGCCACTCATGTTGGGGCCGGTGAGGATCAGCAGCCGGGCCTCGGGACCCATCTCGAGGTCGTTGGCGATAAACCCCCCCTCCAGGTGCTGCTCCACCACCGGGTGCCGCCCCCCACGGATGGACAGGCGGTCGGGGTGGAAGCGAGGCCGGGTATAGCCATGCCGAGCCGCCACCTCAGCCAAGGCGGCGTATACGTCCAGCTCGGCCAACACCAAAGCCGCCTCCCGCACCCCCTCGGCCTGGCGGCTCACCTCCTGGCGCAGCTCCTGAAAAACCTCGTACTCGCGCTTGCGCCCAGCCTCCTCGGCCAGCAGGATCTCCCGCTCCTTCTCGCGCAGGTCCGATCGGGTGTAGCGCTGGCGGTCTTTGAGGGTGGCGATGATGCGCCAATCCTGGGGCACCTGGGCGTAGTAGGGGCGGGTGACCTCGAGGTAGTAGCCGAGCACCTGGTTGTATCCCACCTTGAGGCTGGGGATGCCGGTGCGCTCGCGCTCGGCGGCCTCGAGCCCGGCAATCCAGGTGCGCCCGGCCTCCGCCCGTTCGCGACAGGTGTCGAGCGTAGGGTCAAAACCGTCTCTGATCAGCCCACCCTCGGTGATCTTGAGGGGGGGCTCCTCCACCAACGCGGTGCCGATGCGCTCGGCCACCTCGGCCAACAGCGGCAATCGCTCCCCCAGCACCCGCAGGGGCTCACAGGCCAGCAGTTGCCCCTTGAGTTCGGGCAAAAGCCCCAAGCTACGGGCCAAGGCAGCCAGGTCGCGCGCGTTCGAGCGGCCCGCCGCCAGCCGAGCGGCCAGGCGCTCGAGGTCGTGGATGCGGTACAAAAGCCGCCGCACCCCCTCACGCAACACTCCATCGCGCACCAGGGCCTCCACCGCGTCGAGGCGGGCCTGGATGGGGCCCTCGTCGAGGAGCGGGTAGCGCAGCCAGGCCCTGAGGAGACGGCGCCCGGGGGCGGTGCGGGTCAGGCCCAGCACCCCCATCAGGGTGCGCTCCTCGGCGGGCGCGACCTGGCTAGCGGAGCCAACCGGGCTGGGGTCGTAGACCTCCAGGGTGCGCAGGGTGGCCTCCGAAAGCTGCATATAGGCGCTGGGATCATAGCGCACAAACGAGCGCACCTGGGGCAAGGCCCCATCCTGGGTGGCCCGGGCGTAAGCCAGTACGGCCCCGGCTGAGCGCTCCAAAGCCGGATGGTCGAGCCCGGCGGGAAGCGTGCCAAACTGCTCCACCAGCACGGAGCGGGCCCCTTGTGCGTCGAAGCCAGCCGAGGAGACCATCAGCGGAAAGCGCCGTTGAAACTCCTCGCGGAAAGCTTGGTGGTCGTAGAGTTCGGGAGCCAGCAGCACCTCGGCCGGACGGTTGCGAAAGAGTTCGTCATATAGGGCGCTTTTGCTGTAGAGCACCACTCCCCGCAGCTCGCCGGTGGAGACCTCCAAAAACACCAGGCCGTACCCCTCCCCCGTAGCGATGGCGGCCAGGTAGTTGGCGTCGGGGCGGAGCAGGTTTTCCCGGGTCAGGGTGCCGGGGGTGAGCAGCTGGGTGACCTCGCGCCGGACCAACCCCTCGGCCGCCTCTACTGGCTCAGTCTGCTCCGCCAGCCCGATTCGGAAGCCCAACTTGAGGAGGCGCTCGAGGTGGCTGTCGGCGGAGCGGATGGGGATTCCCGCCATGGGGGTAGTGAAGTCCTTGCTGCTCTTGTGGGTAAGGGCGATACCCAGAGCCCGGGAAAGCCGCTCGGCATCCTCCCCGAAGGCCTCGTAGAAATCACCGACTTGGAACAACAGGAGGTAATCCGGGTACGCATCGCGCAACTCAACGTACTGTTGCAACAACGGGGGCAAGGGGCCGGAACCTTGGCCCTTGAGGGTCATGGGGATATGATACCCAAGCGGCCACCGGACCGGATCAAACCCGCACAACCCCCCCACAGGGCGGTACGATTGGGGTCATGGAGATGCTTTCGGCCCTCGAGACCGCCCGGCTCCTTCCCTACCCCCAGTTAGCCCAGGCCATCGCGGAGGTCTCTGGTGACCCTTCGGTTCAAGCCCCCGAGCGGCTGGTGGTGCCCCTGCCCGGTGGGGCCACCCTCCTCTTGATGCCCGCTGCCGACCCCCAGGTGACCGTGACCAAGCTGGTCACCGTCCACCCAGGGCAGAGTCCCAGCGTGCGGGCCGAGGTCTGGGTGATGCGCACCCCCACCGGTGAACGGGTGGCGCTATTGGATGGTTCGGTGGTCACCGCCCGGCGCACCGCGGCGGTCTCGCTTCTGGCGGCACAGAAGCTGGCCCCCAACCCCCAGGGCCCCCTGCTGATGGTGGGGGCGGGGGTTCAGGCCCGGGCGCACCTGGAGGCTTTCCAGGTGGGTCTGGGGGTGCAGGAGGTTTACGTTTGCTCCCGTACCCCTCCGCACTCGAGGGCCCTGGCCGACCACGCCCGAGCGCTGGGGATGGGCGCCCAGGTCGTCGAAAACCCACTCGAGGTGCTGGACCGGGTGAGCCTGATCGTCACCGCCACCAGCAGCACCACCCCGGTGCTTGCGGATACCGTGCGGGAGGACGCCTTCATCGCGGCGGTAGGGGCTTACCGTCCCGACATGGCCGAGCTACCCCCTTCGCTGGTGCAGCGGGCCCGGGTCTTCGTGGACACGCTCGAGGGGGCCCGCGCCGAGGCCGGGGACCTGATCCAAGCCGGGGTGGACTGGGGCCGGGTGAGATCCCTGGCCCAAGCCCTGGAATCCCCGCCGCCCGGCTTGGGGCCGGTGCTGTTCAAGAGCGTGGGGCACGCCCGGTGGGACCTGGCCGCGTGCCGACTGGCCCTGGCCCAGCTTCAGGGGAGGAGCTGAAAGGCGATCTGCGGGGTCTCGGTGGAGTACAGGGTATTGGTCGCCACCACCCCTACCCGCACCACCCCGCGCAAGGGGGCCAGCTGATCCATAAAGCTCAGCATGGCCTCAGGGGGGATAGTCCCCTGGGCCAGCTTCTCGGGAACCCAGCCAGCCTGGGCCAGCCGATTCTCGGCTTCGCGTTTGAGCTGCTCGAGGCGGCGGCGGATCTCCGCCGAGCTGGCCGGGAGGCTGAAAGCCCCCACCGAGAGCACCTCGCCGGGGGCGAAAAGCCGCTCCTTGGCCCGGAACTCCACCCGCACCAGCACCTTGCCGTCAGGGTTGACCCCCATCGGCCGGACCAAGAGCAAGCCCTGGCGGATGGGGTCGCCAAACGCCGGGTTCTCCACCGCCAACGCCCCCCGCAGCCCCAGCCGCCTTGCCCGCAGGTCGGCCCGCCGCACGGCCTCTTCCAAGGCCTGTTTCTCCTGGCCCGGCAGGAGCGGCTGCTCGGCCAACAGGATCTCCCCCACCAGGTTGCTGAGCCCGCTCTGCAGGCGCGAGCGGCTTTCCTCGAGGCCCTTGACGGTCTGCTGGAGTTCGGCGATGCGCGCCCGCAGGGTGGCTTCCTCTTTGCGGGCCGCCTCGAGCTGTTGGGCCAGCCGCTCCCGCTCGGTGTCCAGGTTTTCCCGGTCCTTGGACTGGCTTGCCAGAAAAGATACATCCCCCTCGAGCTGGCGCTTTTCCCCCTCGAGCTGGCGGGTGCGGGCCTGCAGGGCGGTGAGCTTGGCCTCGGCGCTCTTGCGGGCCCCCTCGAGCGCGGCCAGCTTGACCTGCGAGGCCTGGGCCTGGGCTTGCAGGGCCTTTTGCGCGGCCTCGAGCCGCTCGCGCTGCTGGGCCAGGGTCTGCACCGCCCGCACCGCCTGGTCGAGCGCGGCCTTTTGGGCCCTGAGGCTGTCCCTGAGCTGGGCGATCTCGCTTTGGTACTGACCGATCTCGCTTTGCAGCCGGGCCCGCTCGGCCTGGGCCATCTCGATGCTTTGCCGAGCCTGGGCCAGCTCACGGTTAGCCAGTTGCAGACGGCTCTCGGCCAGGGTAAGGGTCTCCTCCAGCCGGGCGCGGTCCCGGGCCAGCTCCTGCCGGGCCGCCTCCACCCGCAGCACCTCATTTTTGAGGGCGGATATCTGCGCGTGTAGCCCTTCGAGCTGTCCCCCCAGCCGTTTGACCTCCTCGCGCAGCCGGTTGCGCTCGTAGCGCACCTGCTCAGCTTGCAAGATGGTCTCGCGGGCATCCCGGACCAGCAGCATGAAGGTGGCGAAAGCCCCCAGCCCGATGAGCACCCCGGTCAGGGTCGCCACCACGGTCGCGGTGGTCCTGGGGCGCAGCCCGAAAAAGCGCCAGTGGCGCTTGCCCACCCGTTTGGCCACCAGATCACCGACGTAGGCCACCAAAGCGGAGACCACGACGAGCAGGGCGAGGATGAGCCAGAAGGTCATAGGCGGCGATGGGCGATAGGCAAAAGGCAAAACACCGAGGCTTCAAAAGCGCCTCGCCTCTGGTGTCCTGGGCCTCGAGGGGTCATAGCTCGTACTCATCTCCCAAGTAGTGGGTGCGCACCCCGGTGTCGCGGGCGAACTCCTCGGCACTGCCCTGGAACTGCATCTGGCCGTCGTACATCAAGTAGACCCGGTCGGCGATGGCCAGGGTTTCGCGCACCGAGTGGTCGGTGATGAAGATGCCCACCCCCCGCCTCGAGCGCAGCCCCTCGATGAGCCGCTGGATATCACGGACGTTCTTGGGGTCTACCCCGGTGAAGGGCTCATCCAGCAAGATGAAATCGGGGTTGGTGCACAGCGCCCGGGCGATCTCCAGCCGGCGGCGCTCCCCGCCGGAGAGGGTGTAGGCGTACTTGTCCTTGAGGTGCAGGATACCCAGCTCGTCCAGGAGTTGGTGGGCCCGCTCGGTGCGCTCGGCCTTGGAGACGGGCTGGAACTCGAGCACCGCCAACAGGTTCTCCAGGGCGGTCATCCGCCGGAAGGCCGAGGGTTCCTGGGGAAGATAGCCCAGGCCCAGCCGGGCCCGTTTGTACATCGGCAGGTGGGTCACGTCCCGGTCCTTGAGCAAGATCCTCCCCCCGTTGGGCCGGATGAACCCCACCACCATGTAGAAGGTGGTGGTCTTCCCGGCTCCATTGGGGCCAAAAAGCGCCACGATCTCCCCGCGGGAAAGCTCCAGGCTGACCCCCCGCACCACCTCGCGCCGCCCGTAGCGCTTGACCAGGTTTTGCGTCTGCAAACGCGCTGGGGTGGTGATGAGAGCGGGCGACGATGGGCTGGAAACGCCTTGGGGTACGGTATCCATTGCTCTTAGCGTACCACCGGCGCTTAGACCGGAGTGAGAATGTGGACAGAAGGGGGGATGGGGGTACGCCCAGCGCCCAGCCCTGGAACTCGGCGGTGGGAAACTTGAGCTAGGACTCCACCTCGAGCCCCCCATCCGGTCGCGCTCTGCTAATCTAGAAAGGCTATGGTGGTCACCCGCATCGCCCCTTCCCCGACCGGCGACCCCCACGTGGGCACGGCCTATCAGGCCCTGTTCAACTACGTGTTTGCCAAGCAGAACGGGGGAAAGTTCATCGTACGCATCGAAGACACCGACCGCACCCGCTACAACCCCACCTCGCAGCAACGCATCCTGGAGATGCTCGAGTGGATCGGGCTACCCCCCGACGAATCCCCCACCAAGGGTGGCCCCCACGGCCCCTATGTCCAGTCCGAGCGCCTCCCCATCTACCGGCGGCATGCCCAGATGCTCCTGGACTCGGGGGCCGCCTACCGGGCCTTCGATACCCCCGAGGAGCTCGCCGCCATGCGCGAGGAGGCCCGCCGGGCGGGAAGGCAGGAGCAGGGCTACAACCGCCGCTACCGCGACTACCCCAAGGAGGAGTCGGACCGGCGGGCGGCGGCGGGGGAGCCCTTCGTGATCCGGCTGAAGGTGCCCCTGGAGGGCAAGACCGTGGTCCAGGACTTGCTGCGCGGCCCGGTGGAGTTCGAAAATGCTCAGCTCGACGATAAGGTGATCTTGAAAGCCGACGGCTACCCCACCTATCACCTGGCGGCCATGGTCGATGACCACCTGATGGGCGTGACCCACGTCATCCGGGCCGAGGAGTGGCTCACCAGCACCCCCTTCCACGTGCTGCTCCTGCGGGCTTTCGGCTGGGAGGAGCCGGTCTGGTGCCACACCCCTCTCCTGCGCAACCCCGACAAGTCCAAGCTCTCCAAGCGCAAATCCGACACCAGCGTGGACAGCTACCGGGCCCAGGGCTTCTTACCCGAAGCGCTGCTCAACTACCTGGGCATGATGGCCTGGAGCATGCCCGACGGGCGCGAGATCTTTAGCGTACAGGACATGATCCAGCACTTCCGCCTGGAAGACATCCGGCTGGGAGCGCCGGTCTTTGGCCTGGACAAGCTCCGCTGGCTCAACGGCAAGTACATCCGCGAGGTGCTCACGCTGGACGAGCTGGCCGCTCGGGTCAAGCCCTTCCTCGAGCAAGCCGGGCTCACCTGGCCTTCCGATACGTACTTGAAACAGGTCATCGAGGCCATGCGGGCCCGCTTCGAGACCCTGCAGGAGTTCGTGGAGAAGTCGCGCTATTTCTTCACCGACGATTACCCCTTCGGCGAAGGGGCCAAGGCCAAGCTCGAGGAGGCCCGCTCCCTCCTGAGCGAACTGTACGAGCGCCTGGCCAACCTTCCCGACGTAACCCAGGAATACGCCGAACCCGCCCTGCGGGAGTTCGCCAGCGAGAAGGGGGTCAAGGCCGGGGCGGTGATGCAACCCTTGCGGGCGGCCCTCACCGGGATGCTCGAGAGCCCGGGGATGTTCGAGGTGCTGCACCTATTGGGCAAGGAGCGGGTGCTCTCGAGGCTAGCCCGGGTTGTGGAAGGCCCGCCAAGCGCCTGACCCGGGGTTCCTTCGGCATCTACCTCCCTATGTCCGGCGGCCCTCACGGTTAGACTTGGAAGCATGAGTTGGTTGCAACGGCTCCGCCAGGGCCTGGGCAAAACCCGCGACAACATCGCCAAATCCGTCCCCTGGAACCGCGACCCCGAGGAGGTGCTGGAGGAGCTCGAGTACGCCCTGATCTCCGCCGACGTGGGGGTGGAGGCCACCCAGGAGGTCATCCAGGAGGTGCGGGCCTCGGGCAAGAGAGACCTGCGCGAGGCCCTGAAGCAAGCCCTGGTGGTCCAGCTCGAGCCGGATCAGCTGCGGGCCAAGCTGCGCAAGGTGGGCCTGTTCAACCGGGGCAACATCCAGAAAACCACCATCGAACCCGCCGGTAAGGTGATCCTGATGGTGGGGGTGAACGGGGTGGGCAAGACCACCACCATCGCCAAGCTGGGGCAGTACTACCAGAGCCGCGGCAAAAAGGTGATGTTCTGCGCCGGGGATACCTTCCGGGCTGCCGGGGGGGCTCAGCTTGGCATCTGGGGCGAGCGCATCGGGGTTCCGGTGATCCAGGGGCCGGAGGGCTCCGACCCGGCGGCCTTGGCCTACGATGCTACCGCGGCCCGCAAGGCCCGGGGTGCCGACCTCTTGTTGGTGGACACCGCCGGGCGGCTCCACACCAAGCACAACCTGATGGAAGAGCTGGTCAAGGTCAAGCGCTCGATCGCCAAGGCCGACCCCGGCGAGCCCGGCGAGGTCTGGCTGGTGCTGGACGCGGTAACCGGGCAAAACGGCCTCGAGCAGGCCAAGCGGTTCAACCAGGCGGTGGGGCTCACCGGGGTCATCGTCACCAAGCTGGACGGAACCGCCAAGGGCGGGGTGCTGGTGCCCATCGTGCGGGAGCTGGGCGTGCCGATCAAGTTCATCGGGGTCGGCGAGGCCGCCGACGACCTCCAGCCTTTTGACTCAGGGGAGTTCGTCGAAGCGCTCTTGGGCTAGGTCGGCCGCCGATGCTAGACCTTCAGGCCCTCTACCAGCCCCTGGCCGCCAAGGCCGGAGCGGTGGGGGGGGTTCGGTACCTGCTCCAGCCGGAGTTCCCCCTGCTGCTGGCGAACGCCGCCTTCGACTTTACCCCCGAGGCCGTGGAGGACCTCGAACCCCTGTTCTCCTCCATCGGGGCTCCGCTGGCGTTCATCCTTCCCGACGGCCATCCCCGGCTCGAGGAGGTGCTCGGAGCAGGGTTCGTGGCTGGAGAAGCCTTCGAGCTTTGCCAAACCCAGCCCAGTGCCCGGGCCACCTGGGCCGAGCACGTCCCCTGGTCGGAGGCCTGGACGCTGGGGAAAATCCTCACCGAAGCCTACCGCGCCCCGCAGTGGCGCTACCCCCTGGCGCAAACCCTGGGAAAGGCCCTGCAGCAGGGGGGCTGTCAGGCTTTTATCGCCTACTTGTACTACCAGCCCGCCGGGGTGGCGATGGTCCACGGCGGAACCGGACTCCTCCTGGGGGTCGAGCCCGGAAGGCTGGGGAGCGGGGTCGGGCAGAGCCTGGTGGGGCGGATTCACCCCGGCCACTTCATCCGATGGCCGCAAACCGCAACCGAGTTTCCCGGCCAGGTGCTGATGACTTATCGCCGGTACACCCGCCCCGCATAGAATACCGGCATGGCCGCCCCGCAACCTTCCGCTCAGACCCGCAACAACCGGCTATTGGCCTTGGCCTGGCTGGTGGCTTTGGTGGCTACCTTGGGGAGCCTGTACTACTCGGAGGTTCGCCTGTTCCTGCCCTGCGAACTCTGCTGGTATCAGCGCATCTTCATGTATCCGCTGGCGGTGATCTTGGGCATCGCCACCTGGCGAAGCGACTTCAACATTCGGATTTACGCCCTGCCCATCGCGGCCATGGGCTGGCTGGTGAGCCTGTACCACAACCTCGAGCAGCGCTTCCCCGACCACTTCCCTGCGGCCTGCAAAGGCCCCATCTCCTGCACCACCGAGTACATTCCGAGCTTTCCCATCCCGCTGCAGGCCCTCCTGGCTTTTACCCTGATCATCGTGGCCCTATTGCTGATCCGCACCGCCAGGCGATAAACTTCCGACAATCTGGATATTTATCTCTGACGTCGTCCCGGCGAATTGCGCTATGGCCTTCAGGTCCAGACCCAGGGAGGTTTCGATATGTGCGCACCCCAGGTGATGGAGCAGGTGAAGCAAGCCCTCTCGAGGCGGGAATTTCTGGGCCTGGCCGCGGTGGCCGCCATCTCCGCCCGGGCGCAGACCCAGGTGCAGGGGCGCAGCTTTGGCAACGTGGCCGACCTGACCCACGTCTACGGCCCGGATTTCCCGATGTTCCCCGGGGCCCCATCCCCCAAGATCACCGTCGCCGTGACCGTCAAGGAGAATGGCTACTACGGCAACAACCTGCAAATCTGGGAGCACACCGGCACCCACATGGACGCCCCGGCCCACTTCGCCGAGGGAGCCCCCACCGCAGACCTCCTGCCGGTCAACCGGCTCATCGCCCCCCTGGCGGTGATCAACATCCAGGCCAAAGCCGAGCGCAACCCAGACGCCGAGGTAACCCCTGACGACATCCTGGCCTGGGAGCGGCAGAACGGGCGGCTACCCGCAGGGGCGTTCGTGGCCATGTACTCCGGCTGGGAGTCCCGGGTTAAAGACGCCAAGCGCTACATCAACCTCGATGCCTCCGGCGTACAGCACTACCCCGGCTTCAGCCCTGCCGCAGCGGAGTTTTTGGTGCGGGAGCGGGAGATCGTGGGGATCGGGGTGGACACCCTCTCCCTCGACTTCGGCGCCTCCAAGGACTTCAAAACCCACCTCACCGTGCTGCCGGCGGGCAAGTACGGCCTGGAGAACCTGGCCAACCTGGCCAGCGTACCGCCGCGGGGAGCCACCCTCA
>PSML01000059.1:0-16842 GCA_040290145.1 Meiothermus sp.
AGGAAGTCGGGGTTCTGGGTGGGGCGGCCCTGGCCCAACACCTCTATGTCTCCGCCAATGGGGTAGATGCGCACAATCCCGTCAACTACCCTGGCCAAACCCTAGCGGGTTCCGGTCATGGCTTGCAGACAGAACCACGTGGAACACGATTCGCCCCTTCGCTCGGCGAAAGAAACGTCTCCCCCACGTTCAGGCAGATGAACCACTGGCAACCAACTACATAGCGCCACCGCACAGCGTTCAGAAACCCCTCAGCGCTCGCAGGCCACTCCGTCCCCGTCCCGGTCCAGGCCAGGGCGGTACCCGGGCTCTCCCCGGCGGATCGGCGCGGCCTCGGCGCAGTTGCGGTAGTGGACGTCCGATGCGCTTCTTTCGCCGCGAAGCGGGGTGGGCCGCGGGCTGCCTGCCAAGGGTGGGTTGGCCGGGTTGCGGCGGTACTCCCAGGGCGGTGTGAAGCTCCCCCGCCGGGCCTCGGCGAACCCCTGGGCCAGGCCGATGGGGATCAGAACGGCCCCGTCCCACTCCCGCCCGAAGAGGGCCGTGAGCTCGAGCCTCCCCAGAGGGGTTTGCCCACCTCCTCCCGGGTCTCCCGGAGCACGCCCAGGGCGCGCTGGAGGGTGGTGTCAAAGGTCGTCATCCTCAGCCTCGTGATACCGGCCCGGGGTGCACCCCGGGAAGCGCCGATGGTAGGCCTCCATGGTGGCCAGGGTGAGCTTTGGAGAGTCGGGGGCGTCCGCCGGGCAGGCCAGCCAGAAGCCCTCAATCCGCTCTTCGGCGTCGTCCAGGATGCAGTACTCGTGGAGGATATACTCCCTGTCCGCCGGGTTGGCCCCCCCCTTGTATACGAACTCGTAGTCCCACTCCCGCACCAAGTGAAGCAGGTACCAGTATCCTCGGGGGTCGCTCTCCTCCCAGCACTCCGCAACCAGGACGTGCTCCTTGGCGTTTTCTACGAATGCTCTAAGTGTTGTCCTCATCCCCCCCCCTTGCCGGTGATGGCTTGTTCAGGGCATCACGGCCTATTCCTCGAGGGCAGCCAGCAACCTCCCGCTCTCTGGCCGGATCGAGCTTCACCTGATGCAGGCGACGCCAGGACTGGGCCAGTGTTAGTCTACGTTCGGCAGTACTAGTTGTAACACATCCTCTTTGACCTCTGATATAGTATCTATTAGTTTTTTCCGTGCTGCGGTTCTAAGCAAATCAATAATCGCCGACGGGGAACGGAAGTCGGCTCGGAGCGAAAGCTTTTGCTCAGATAGCGGAACCCCTTCAGGCTCACGCTCGAACACACCGGCTGACGAAAGGCTAAGCAGTGTCTGCTTTACTGTCTCAGACGATACTGCGTTGTTCAACCCGGCAACAGTGCTCTCAATTGCTATCCCTAGAGCAGCCCCTTGGATCGGATTTTGGGCAATCCAAGTCGCGACTGCATGAAGATCGCTTGGGGAGGGAAGCCGGAAAACCGGGCTTCCAGTCGCCAAGATCAATCTGTAGGCATCGGCAGAATGCAATTCTTTTTCATCCAAGTCTGGAAGAACCTCAGTGGTGCCACTGGGAGTTGAACTGCGGAGGATAAGTACCACTTGCGAATTTGGCTGACGTGCGATGCAGAAGTCCGATCCTTTGCATACGAACTGCATATACTCGATGAACTTCTCGAATCCAAATCTAATAGGCTGAAATCCAGGAATAGCATACCTGACGGCTTCTTGGACCACGGATAGGTATATTCCATTTCGTAGCAAATCAGTTCGGCTTGTTGAGTCCTTGGCGTACCAATCGAGAATTTCTTTCGTTTTGGCAATTGCGTTTTCTCGATTGTTCACCGTCACTTTCTTTACACGCTTAGCTAGGAGTATGTTTCGAGGATCGGTGACTTCAGATTGTCCGGTCTCCTCCTCTTCTTCCAAATCAGCAATCCAGATGAAGTCATCGCATACAGCCTGGAACGTCTTGCTGGCAGCCGATTTGTAAGCACAACCAATAACTGTCTTCCCATATTCATGAAGTTTTTTTGCGAGTGAGGCAAAGCCCCCATCCCCAGACACGATCGCAAACACTTCGAGTGCAGGGCGCACGTGGGCCAAATCCACCGCCTCAATCGCTAGCTGAATATCGGCGGCATTCTTCTTTGGCTCTCTAGAGAAACCGAAAACTTGGATTGGATCAATGCCAAGTTCGTTTATTTCACCTCGCATAATCGCCAGGCGAGGATCACTCCAGTTCGCGTAGGCTCGTTGAACAGCAATCTGGCCGACTTTTTCTGTTTGTCGTATCGTTTCTAGAATTTTCTTGAGCGATAGATTTGCGATCACTTGATTCGAGAAGTCATATCCTTTCAAAAGATTCTCGATGTCATAGAAAATTGCGGTGTTGAACCTCATAGAGTATTTTTAGCAGAAGCTTCTGTAATCAGTTTGTAGTCGGTCAACAAATCCGAGGCTCTGCTGGGACCCCCTTACCCCTTATGCCACCTGTGGGATGCGCTGAGCAACCTGATTCATCTCAGCAACCGCTCTGTGCACCATCTCTCCGCCAATGTCCACGAGCGCTGCAAGTATTTGTGTGGGTGGCGATAAAAGCCTGCATCTTCCTCCAGGCTCAAATCACCCTGGCCAGGGTTCGGTATACTCAGCGCGTCCATGCGCGTGGCCCTCTTTGTGACCTGTCTGGCCGACCAGTTTTTTGCCGAAGCCGGGGTAGCGGCGGTCAAGCTCCTGCGGCACCTGGGGGTGGAGGTGGATTTTCCCCTCGCCCAGACCTGTTGCGGCCAACCGGCCTACAACGCCGGGTACTGGGGTGAGGCCCGCCAGATGGCCGACCACACCCTGAGCGTGTTCGAGGGGGCCGAGTACGTGGTGTTGCCTTCGGGCTCCTGCACCACCATGCTGCGGGCCTTCTACCCCGAGCTCTACCGGGATACCCCGCGCAAGTTCACCCAAGCCCTGGCCCTGAGCGGCAAAACCTACGAGCTGGCCGAGTTCATCGTCCGGGTGCTGGGGGTGACCCAGCTGGGCCGGGGCCTGGAGGGCCAGCAGATCGCCTACCACCACGGCTGCCACGCCCTGCGCGAGCTGGGGATCAAGAACGAGCCCGTCGCCCTGCTCAAAAACGCCGGGGCCGAGGTCGTGGACTGGCCCGCCGCCACCGAGTGCTGCGGCTTCGGCGGGCTGTTCGCGGTCAAGCTGCCGGAGGTCTCCTTGAGCATGGCCGACCGCAAGCTCTCCACCCTGCCCGAGACCGACGTGCTGACCAGCGCCGACGGGGGCTGTCTGCTGCACCTGGGCGGGCGGATCAAAGGTCGCGGGTTGAAGATGGCCGTCAAGCCGCTGGCGAGCGTGCTGTGGGACGCGGTACAAAAGGTGCAGGAGGAGAACCCCCATGCCGGTTAAGGCCAACGACTACCCCAAGGAATCCGCCCGCATCCTGCGCGAAGAGCCCCAGGTGCGCGATTCGGTGACGGGAGCTACGCTCAACTTCGAGCGCAACCGCCAGGCCGCCTATGCCGAGGTCGGGGCCCAGGCCTGGCGGGACTGGGCCGAGGCGGTCAAGAACCACGTGCTGACCCACCTCGACACCTACCTCGAGCAGGCCGAGCGAAGCCTCACCGCCAACGGGGTGCGGGTGCACTGGGCCGAGGACGCCGAGGCGGCCCGGAGGATCGTGGCGGAGATCGCCCGAAGCGGCGGGGTGAAGAAGGTGGTCAAGGCCAAGAGCATGCTCTCGGAGGAGCTGGGCATCAACCCCATGCTCGAGGGGATGGGGATCGAGGCCCTCGAGACCGACCTCGGCGAGTACATCATCCAGCTCCTGGGGCAATCCCCCTCGCATATCGTCGGCCCGGCCATCCATCTGAGCCTCGAGCAGATCCGCCGGCTCTTCCACGAGCGCTTCGGCACCCCCCCGGAGGCCGCCCCCGACGCCCTGGCGAGCGTGGCCCGCAAGCTCCTGCGCGAGGGCTTCCTGAAGGCAGATATGGGCATCAGCGGGGGAAACTTCGTGGTGGCCGAGACCGGAACCCTGGCCCTGATCGAGAACGAGGGCAACATCCGCCTCTCCACCTCGGCCCCGCGCATCCACCTGGCCCTGGTGGGCATCGAGAAGCTCCTGCCTCGATTTTCCGACTTGGCGGTGTTCCTCTCGCTCACCGCTCGGGCCGCCACGGGGCAGCGGCTGGGCACTTTTGTCTCGCTGATCCAAGGCCCCAGGCGCGAAGGCGAAACCGACGGCCCCGAGGAGGTCCACGTGGTCTTGGTGGACAACGGGCGCAGCAGCGTCCTGGCCGACCCCCAAGCCTGGGAGACCCTGCGCTGTGTGCGCTGCGCGGCCTGCCTCAACGCCTGTCCGGTCTACCGCCAGACCGGCGGGCACGCCTACGGCTACGTCTACTCCGGCCCCATCGGGGCGGTGCTGGCTCCGGGGCTTTTGGGCCTCGAACAGACCCAGCCGCTCCCCTACGCCTCGAGCCTGTGCGGGGCCTGCTACGAGGCCTGCCCGGTGAAGATCCCCATCCCCAAGCTGCTGCTCACCTGGCGCAACCGCGCCGTGGAGGAGGGCCTCACCCCCCGCCTCGAGCGAGCCGCCATCGCTGGCTACACCTTGGCCATGACCCACCCGGCGCTCTACAAGCTGGCCAGCAAAGCCCTGCGTCTTTTGCCCGAGAAAGCGCTAGATAACACCGTAGTCCCGGTGCTCAAGGCCTGGACCCAAGGCCGGGCTGGGCTCGAGCCGAGCCCCCGGAGCTTCCGCGAGTTGTGGGAGGAGGGGATCAAGTGAGGCGCGGTGCGGGCTGCCCGATCCCGCCCTGTTCCGCCGGATAAGCCGTCCGGTCACATGCGGCGGCAGTTCCCTTTAACGATCCTCCAGGAGGAGCGGCGTGATCTTAGCTACGACCTCCTCGAGCAGCCTGCGGGGCGCCTTGCAGATAAAGTCAGCCTGCCGCACCCGCCAGTCCAGGCTACGCAGCTGGTCGCTTAACACCACCCCGTTTACCGAAAGGCCCTGGGGTAGCGCCACCTCGAAGGGGTAACCTTTGACCTGGCTGGTCAGCGGACATACCAGTGCAAGGCCCGTTTTGCCGTTATAGGACGCCGGGGAGAGGACTAAGGCGGGACGGCGACCCCGCTGCTCGTGCCCGGCCTGCGGGTCGAGGGTCAGCCATACCAAGTCACCGCGTTCAGGCACATAGGGCGGCACTACCAGACCTCTCGACCCACTGCTGGCCCGAAGTCCTGCTCGGCGTGAAGGTTCTCCTCGGTGATCGCCTCGACCAAGTCCTCGAGCTGGTAAAGCGGCTTGTCTACCGGCTCGAGCCAGAGTTTGCCGTCCTCAAGGCGAAGATCTACCCTAGCTTCAGGCTTCAGGCCCAGCTCTGCCGCGAAACTCTTGGGGATCCGGAGGGCCAAACTGTTCCCCCACTGCTGTACTTTAGTCCGCATAAGTATCTACAATGAAGATACGGCGTTCCTTGGTCAGAGTCAATTAAAGCCAGATGCCGTGCGGTATAAACCCCACCCGAAGCGTTCCGCTAAGCGCGAGCAAAAGCTCATCTGTTACGACCGCTTCGAGTTGCAGCGCTTAGGGCGAGGCCCCAAAAAGTAAGAACAGATCAAGCGGATTTCTTATGAGGGAATGTTCGCGTCCTGGGTAGGGCATCAAGGCGTATACTCCGGTAAATGCGCGAGCGCATCCTCTCCCGCGTACGTCGGGCCCTCGAGCACCGCCCCAGCCCCGTTCTGCCTGACCCCCTCGCCCTGCCCGGCCTCTCCCGCGAGGAAGCCCTCGCCCTCTTCACCGAGCGGCTCAGCGGCAACGGGGGCGAGGTGGTGCGCCTGCTTGACCTCGAGGGGGCGCGAGGGTGGCTCGAGGGCTTCGCCAGGAGCTTCAGCGGCGCGGCAGTGGGGAAAACCCTGCCCGATGCGCTGAGGCCCCCTCTCCCCGAGCTGCCCCCGGAGGAAGCCCCGCTGGGCGTCTCCTGGGCCCTGGGGGCGGTGGCCGAGACGGGAACGGTGATCGTGAGCAGCGAAGAGGGCCGCCGCCTCCAGCTGCTGCCCCCCACCCACCTGGCCTTTATCCCCCAGGGCAAAGTCTTCGCGACCTTGGGCGAGGCCCTGGCCGAGTTCAAGGACCGGCTGCCAAGCGCCCTGGCCCTGCACTCCGGCCCCAGCAAATCGGCGGATATCGGGCAGATCATGGTGCGGGGCGTGCACGGGCCGGGGCGACTGATCGCCGCCCTCCTGGCCTGGGAAGGCTGAGGGGCTTGGCAAAGCGCTCCAGTCCACACACGCACGGGCCCAGGGGCGCTAGACTCCCCCCATGAAGGCCAAAACTTTAGGGGAGCTGAAGCGTACGTATCCGATGGAGAAGCTCCGCCGCACGGTCAAGGAGGAGGCGCGGGAAAACCTCATCACCAAGCTGAGAAGGGGCGAGCGGCTCTTCCCGGGGATTCAAGGGTACGAAGACACCGTGATCCCCTCTTTGGTGAATGCCATCCTGGCCCACCACAACTTCATCCTGCTGGGGTTGCGGGGCCAGGCCAAAAGCCGCATCCTGCGCCAGCTGACCGAGCTCCTGGACGACGAGATCCCAGCCCTGCCCACCGACTTGCGCGACAACCCCATCGCGCCGCTCTCAGCAGAGGCCAAACGCCTGCTGGCCGAAGCTGGGGACGAGGCCCCCATCGTCTGGATTCCCCGCGACGAGCGCTACGTGGAGAAGCTGGCCACCCCCGACACCACCGTGGCCGATATCCTGGGGGACATCGACCCCATCAAGGCCGCCCGGCGCGGCACCGGGCTGTCCGACCTGGAGGCCATCAACTACGGCCTCCTGCCCCGCGCCAACCGGGGCATCTTCGCGGTGAACGAGCTGGCCGACCTGGCCCCCAAGGTGCAAGTAGCCCTCTTCAACATCCTGCAAGAAGGCGACGTGCAGATCCGCGGATATCCGATCCGCCTCGAGCTAGACGTATGGCTCACCTTCACCGCCAACCCCCAGGACTACACCGCGCGGGGCAAGATCGTCACCCCCCTCAAAGACCGCATCGGCTCGGAGATCCGCACCCACTACCCCAAGACCGTCGAGGAAGGGCTTTCGATCAGCTTGCAGGAGGCCTGGATCGAGCGGGCCGAGGGGCTCGAGGTCCCCGACTTCGTAGCCGAGTCCTCCGAGGCGGTGGCCTTCGTAGCCCGCGAGGACAAGCGGGTGGACAAGACCTCGGGCATCTCCCAGCGCCTGTCGATCAGCCTCTTGGAGTTGGTGGCCTCCAACGCCGAGCGCCGCGCGATTAGGCTAGGCGAGCGCCCGGTGGCCCGGCCGATCGATCTCTACTTCGCGCTCCCGGCCATCACCGGCAAGATCGAGCTCGAGTACGAGGGCGAACTCCAGGGGGCCGAGCGGGTGGCCCGCGACCTGCTCCTCAAAGCCTTCGGCATGGCCTATAGCGAGCGCAGCCGGGGCCTGGACGTGGCGTCGGTGGTGGACTACTTTGCCCAGGGCAACCTGCTCACCCTGCCGGAAGGCCCCAGCAAGACCGTGCTGCGTGAGATGGAGAAGGTTCCCGGCCTCCTCGTCGCCGCCAAGAAACTCGCCGGGGGCAACCACAGCCCGGAGATGCTGGTCTCGGCGGGCGAATTCATCCTGGAGGGCCTGGCCGGGCGGCGCAAGATCGCCCGGGGTGAGGAGTCCTATAGCGCCCCCCTCGAGCGCGAACGCGAGCGTTGGGGGAGTGGAAATTGAGGCAAAACCACAAAGCTCTAGCGCCTGGCCCCGCCGGAGGCAACATGAGAGTCCGCTACAGCAGATACGAACCCGGCTTCGACGACCTCACCACGTCCGAGCTGATGGAGATGCTCGAGGATTTTCTCCTCGACTCGGGCTTCAACGACCCCTACAACCGCTACGACCCCGACCCCGACCGCGCTCCCACCACGGAAGACCTCTACGATGCGCTCTTGCAAGCCCTGCTCGAGCAAGACCGAATCCCCGAGGAGTGGCTGAGGGAGGCCCGCTTCGCCGACCGAAAGGAGGATACCCGGCTCTACCGGGAGATCCAGAAGCTCATCCAGCGGCTGCGCGAGGAGGGGTTTATCCAGCAACAGGGACAGGAAACCCTGGACCCCAGCACCGGGATGGGCCAGCGGGGCGAAGCTCAGGACGCCCGGATCGAACTCACCCAGAAGTCGGTGGACTTCCTGGGGCTACGCTCCTTGCGCTCCCTGATGGGGGCCTTGGGCAAGAACAACCCCGGCGCCCACGCCACCCGCCATTATGCCTCGGGGGTGGAGTCCAGCGGCGAGACCAAGGGCTACGAGTTCGGCGACCAGCCCAACTTCAACGTGGGCGAGACCCTCAAGCGGGTCGCGGTGAAGGGGGTAGACAACCTCGAGGAGGGCGATCTGGTGGTCGAACTCGCCGAGTACACCGCCGCCATGAACACCGTGGTGCTGCTGGACTGCTCACACTCGATGATCCTCTACGGCGAGGACCGCTTCACCCCGGCCAAGCGCGTCGCGCTGGGGCTTTCACACCTCATCCGCACCCAGTACCCGGGCGATCAGGTGCGCTTCGGGGTCTTCCACGACTCCGCTGAAGAGGTGCCGCTGGGTAAGCTCCCCACCGTGCAGGTCGGCCCCTACCACACCAACACCGCCGAGGGGATCAAGCTGGCCCGCAAGATGCTCAAGAAGATGGGCGGGGAGATGAAGCAGATCATCATGATCACCGACGGCAAGCCCTCCGCCTTGACCCTTCCCAGCGGGCAGATCTACAAAAATGCCTGGGGCCTCGACCCGGTGATCCTGGCCGAGACGCTCAAGGAGGCCACCCTAGCCCGCAAGGAAGGCATCCCCATCCACACCTTCATGCTGGCGCGGGAACCCGAACTCCTGGCCTTTGTCAAGAAGATAACCCAGATCACTAAGGGCAAGGCTTACCTGACCACCGCGGGAAACGTTGGCAAGTACGTGCTGCTGGATTTTCTGACCCGCAAAGTGAGCAAAAACTGATGCCATGATCCGCACCTGGAGGGTGGTGGCTTACCTGGCGCTGGCCCTGGAGCGCCTGTCGCAGATCGTGAAGCCGCACCCGCCCCCCCCTTTGGTGCAGTTTCGCCGGTACGATCTGCTGTGCACCCGACTCACGCTCGAGCAGCGCTACCACCCGGCCAAAGTCCCGGGGGGTTTTGTGCTCATCCCTAAAGACCGGTACTTCCAGGAGGGCGAGGATATCCTCGAGCAGCTCTAAACCTTGGGTGCACCCGCCGGGGGCGATTCTCACTGACGGGCGACGTATACTGCCCCAGGATGCTTCAGCGTTATCTCCTTCGCGAAACCCTGGGGCTTTACACGGTCGGCATCCTGATCTTCGTGGGACTGCTGACCACCGATCTGCTCTCCTCGCTGTCGGGGGTACTGCTGCGCCAGAACACCCCGCTCTCCGACGTGCTGCAACTGGTGCTGTACCGGCTCCCCTACACGCTGGGGATCGCCCTGCCGCTGGGGCTGGTCTTTTCCTTGCTGGTCACCTTGTCGCGCTGGATCCGCCAATCTGAACTCAAAGCAGCCTATGCCGGGGGAGTACCGCCGAAGAGCCTGCTGTGGCCGGTGCTCCTGCTGGGTCTGGCGGTGTCGGGGGTGGCCTTGTGGAACGAGGGATGGATCAAGCCCGAGGCCCAGGCTCGCTTCGACGCGGTGCAGTACCGGGTCTATTATGGCGCGCAGCTCTCGGGGGTCCTGAACGACAAGGTTTATGCACCCCCTGGCTTGGGGGTTTACTATGCCCAGCGCATCTACCCCGACCCCCAGGGGGCCCGGCTCGAGGGCGTACGGGTGATCGAACCTGGGGGGGCCATCTGGAGTGCCGATCGGGGGCGTTGGCTGGAAAAATCCTGGCTCCTCGAGGACGCCTATCGGGTGGATCCAGACGGCAAGGTCACCCCGGTGAGCCGCCAGCCGCTACCTTTTCCGGCCCGCTTCATCCCCCAGAGGGGTTTCTCGGGGGCCCTTACGCTGCGGCTGCCTGATCTACACCTGGCCGCCCGGGTGGATCCTTCGGTGCGCTTCACCCTGGCCCGCATCTATGCCAACGCCTTGGGGGCCTTGGTGCTGGCTTGGCTGGCCATCGTGGTGGGCCTGTCCTTGCGCGAATCGGCTTGGGCTTTCATCAGCATCGTGGCCCTGATCTTCGGTTATTGGGTGCTCTGGACGGCCTCGGCCCAGTTCGCCAAGTTCGACGTCTGGGGGGCCTATGGGGCCTGGCTTCCCGACCTGGCCTACGCCGCCCTGGCCGCCTGGGGCACGGTGAGGTTGCTGCGATGAGCCCGCTCGACCGTTACCTCTGGCGCGAGGCAGGAACGGCCATCCTGGGCGGGCTGGCGGTGATCGTGCTGGCTTTTGTCGGGGGCTACCTCTACGAGGTGTTGGCCCCGCTGCTCCAGCGCGGAGCCGACCCCTGGGTGGTGGCCCAGTACCTGGCCTTCCGGGTGCCCGATGCCCTGGTGCGGGGGCTGCCCATCGCGATGCTGTTCGCCCTGCTGCTGGTGCTCTCGAGGATGAGCGAGGAATCTGAGCTCAAAGCCTTCCTGGCCGGGGGGATCTCCCCTTTGCGGGTGCTCGCTCCGCTTTTGCTCCTGGCCGCGCTGCTCTTCATCAGCGGGGTGCTGATCGGGGAGAGCGTCGCCCCCAAAGCTACCCAGGCGGGGCAGAGCCTCTTGCGCCAGGCCGTGTTCCAAAAACCCCGGGCCCTGTTGGCCCCCGGCAGCACCTTCACCGACGCCTACGGGCGCATCCTCTACGTGGGCCAGGCCGACGAGGGGGGGATCGGCGGGGTGCGGGTCATCACCGCCGAGGAGATTCTGCTCTCGGAAAGGGCCCGCTTCGAGGGGGGGCAGTTGGTGCTCGAGGGCGGCAGCCGGGTCACCTACGCCGGGAGCCGCCCCCGCACGGTAGCCCGCTTCGAGAGGGGCACGGTGCCGCTGGTCGAGCTGGCCCAGGACGCCCCCGGAGGCCTATCCGCCCTGACCCTAGCGGAGCTCCGGAGCCGGATCCAGCAGTACCGGCAAAGTGGCCTTCCCTATCACGCCGAACTCACCGCCTACTACCGCAAGTGGGCCGAGCCCGCCGCGGCCTTCGCCTTCACGGTGTTCGCGGTGGGGCTCTCCTTTTTCCTGCTGGGCGGCAGCCGCAACCTGGGAATGGTGGGGGTGGTGGTCTTGACCTTCGTCTACTACGCCACCTGGAGCGTGGGCCGGATCATGGGCGAGTCGGGGGCCTTGCCGCCTTTGCTCGCGGCCTGGGGCCCGGGAGCCCTTTACGCAGCAGCGGGGCTGGTGCTGCTGGGGGTGGGGCGCAGGTGAGCCTCAGGCCGCGCGAGGGGTGGGCCGGGTGGATGGTGGTCCTGATGTTGGCCCTCCCGGCCCTCGCCCAGACCTCCCCTTTAGCGGAGGGTGAAGCCCGCACCCTGCGCATCCTCGAGGCTGACCGGCTCGAGCTGCGCAACGAGGGCGAGGAGGAGATCATCATCCTCACCGGCAACCCGGTGCGGATGGTGCGCGGCGACGACCGCATCGAAGCACTTCGGGTGGTCTATAACCGCACCCAGAAAAAGCTGCACCTGCTGGGCGCGGTGCGGCTCACCGACCAGGAGAACCGGGTGGTGGAGGCCGAGGGGCTGGACCTCGACGCCAGCGACGATAGCTTCGAGGCCATCAGCGTCAAAATCCAGTCCGGCCAGTTCGACCTCACCGGACCCCTCTGTCAGCGGGCTGCCGGGCAGATCCTGCTCACCGAGGGTTACCTCACCCCCTGTGCCCGCTGTGGGCAAGCGGTGGACGACTACGGGTTCCGGGCCAAGGAGGTGCTCCTCTACCCCGGCGACCGCATCATCGCCCGCGAGGTATGGGTGCTGGTCAGAGGCCAGCCGGTGCTGTACCTGCCGGTGCTCCTGCTGCACCTCTCGGAGCGGCGGCCCCGGCTCGAGATCGGCCAGGACGAGACCTTGGGCGGGTGGGCCCAGGCCGACCTGCCCTACGTGAGCGACTTCGGCATCGGCTTCACCCTCTTGCGCTACTACGAGAACCGCGGCTGGGGTCTGGGCTTCGACCACTGGGGCACCGATGTGGCCCGCGAGCACTACCGCTTCTTGCTGCTGCCGCCGAGCCCCAACCGGCCGGGGGTTCCCCAGCTGCAGTACAGCGTGGAGTACCGGCTGGAGGAGCCCGGCTGGCGCTACGAGGCCAACCTCAAGCGCGACGACGCGGCCAGCGACCCGCTGCCGGGCCGGTTCGAGAACCTGGGCGCTCGGCCTTTGCTCACCGACGTGGACCTGAACATCAGCAAGCGCCAGGGCGAGCCGACCTTGCGCTTTTCGCTGCGCGGGGTGATCGACCACGACCCCCTCACCCCCCGCCCGAGCGACGTGCAGCGGCTCCCCGAGGTGGAGGTGGGCTTCCCCCAGGGCTACCGGGCGGGCGGCTTCAGCCTCACCGCTCGGGGGGTGGTGGGGATCTACGGGGCACCGCCCAACCCGGCCAACCGCAGCGCCCGCCAGGCCTTCGGCAACTACGGCTACGCCGGGCGGGTCTTGCTCGAGCACGCCGAAAGCTACAACACCCAGCCTTGGAGCGGGGCCACCTTCAGCTTCAACAACCGCTTTTTGGGCTATTACTACAGCACCCGCAACCCCGACGGCGAGTACGAGCGCCAGATCGACTGGAGCACCTCGGCCAACCTCCGCCAGGCCCTGGGGCCGTTTAGTCTATCGCTGAGCCTCTCGCGCACCGCCCGTGAGGGGGAGAACCCCTTCTTGGGGGTGGATCCCTCCCCCTCGCCCCGCCCCGCCCGCCAGACCCGGCTGGGGATCAACCTGGGCTACACCCAGGGGCCGTTTAGCCTCTCGGCCTCCACCGCGCGGGTGCTCGAGAACAGCCTCGACCCCAGCGTAATTCGCACCCGTCCCTACGACCCCCTGACCCTTACCCTGGGCTACTCCTCGAGCCCCTTGAGCGTGAACCTGACCCACACCCGCGACCTCAACGAGGGCCAGAACCTCACCACCTCCGGCTCCATCCAGTACAATCCGCAACCCTTTAGCCTCAGGCTCAACACCAGCTACAACTGGGACTGGCAGGAGCGGGGGGTGCAGCGCTGGGGGCCGCTGAACCTGGGCGCCGGGTACGCCCTGCCGGGCGGCAACGTCGCAGTCTCGCACACCCGCGACCTCAACACCGGCTGGGGTCAGAGCACCACCTTCTCGCTTACCCTGCGCGAGGGCCTGGACAGCTACACCCTCAGCCAGACCGTCAGCGACGCCAACCCCGCGCAGAACACCCCGGCTACCCTCTCCGGCAGCGCCCGGGCCATCTGGGGCGTGCACAGCCTGTCCTTTAGCGACGCCTTCCGCTTCCAGATCCCCAACCCGGCCATCACCGACCCCAGCGAGGACACCGCCAACCTCACCCTGGCCTACAGCAACAGCCAGAGCAACACCAACCTGAGCCTGAGCGGCCTGTGGTACTTCCGCGCCGGGTACATCAAGAACCCGCTGCTCAGCTTCAGCCAGATCGTCCGCGACCCCGACCGCACCCTGACCCTGCGCGGGGTGTGGCACTTCCCCGAGCAGGACCAGCCCTACCACTACCTGCAAGCCCTCAGCTTCAACGGCAGCCTCGAGGTCTTCCCGGCCCCCCTGCTGCCCGAAGACTCCCCCGGCTTGGCCATCCAGGGGGGGCTCAGCCTCAACCGCATACCCGGCAGCGGCAAGTTCGCGCTTTCCGTCACCGATTTCGGCCCTACCTTCAGCTTTATGGGGGCCGAGCGTACCCGGCTTTTCCTCAGCGCCTTCTTTAGCGGCAGCACCAACGCTTTTCCCGGGGACCCTCTCCTGGCTATCCTCAAACCGCGCATCGTGGTGATCCTGGACCGCTGCTGCTGGGCCTTGCGCTTCACCCTTGACGCCCAGAAAAACGCCGCCACCCTCTCCTTCCTCTATGGGGGGCGGGCCGCCGACTTCTTCCTCGATGGGAATGGATTTCACTTTCCTGGGCTCGGCGACAGGAGGAACCCGTGAGGTTTTTGAAGCCACTCCGATACGCCCCGGTCGCATCCGCTTTGGGGCTGGCCCTTTCGGCTTGCAGCGGGAGCACCGGCGAGGCCGTGCCGCAACTCTTCATAGCGGCAGGCGGGCAGGAGATCCGCTTTTACAACTCGCTCGCCTTGCGCCCCGACCGCCCCGGGTTTGCCCAGCCCCTCACCCCCCTGGCCACCTGCAACACCGGGGCCGATATCTTAGACCTCTTCTTCGAGACGGGTGCCCGCAAGCTGTGGGTGCTCACCCCCGCCAGCCTGCTGCGCTACAACACCGGCCCCATCCAGGAAGGCCCCCAGATCGGGCAGATCCAGCCCCTGGACTGCGCCAGCCTCCCGCTGGAGAACCTGACCGCCAACCTCAGCGGTTTCGCCTGCCCCAGCGGGTATCTGCGGGCGGGCTCGAGCTATATGCTGGTGGTCTGCCGCGACCAGGTCAACCTGCGGCTGTGGCGACCGAGCCTGAGCACCCCCGCCCTGGCCGCCAGAGCTCAGCCTGCCCCTCCTGGCCACGCTCTCGCCCAACGCCCGCTTCGCCTTGGGGCCGGGGGACGGCCTGGCCTATGTGGATGGGGTGGGCAGCCCCTTCACCCTGGGCTTCTTCCCCAACCCCACCGCATCCACCCCTCTCTACCAGCAATCTTTCACCAGCAACTTGATCTTCCCCCAGCTGCGCGACCTGGCCTATCCACAGCCGCTCTATGTACTCCTGAGCGACAACCAGGGCACCAACAGCGAGACCGTCACCTGGAACCCCACCTCAGCCAACGCCGCCCCCTCCGCCAGCCGGCCTATCCCAGGTCGGGGGCTCTCCACCCTCACGGCGGGCCAGGGGCTGGTGGTGGGGTTTGGCCCCCAAGGCTTCGCCCGGCTGGACGGCAACACCCTGCTGCCGGCCACCAGCCCCAACGAGGCCTACCAGGCTGGGCTGGTCAGCCTGGACGGCTACCTCTACCTGGGCCGCGGCGCCGAGCTGGTGATCTACGATCTGCAAGGCGACCCCAGCCTGGTGAGCCCACTCGGCCCCAAACCGCTGGGGTTCACCCCCACCCGGCTGGCCTACGGCCCGGTCACCTTGCTCCCGGTTGGGCCTTAGGGACATCCCCCGGCGGGCCTTGGGGTAAGTTGGTGGCATGAGACTGCATCACGTAGGGATCGCCGTAACCAGCCTCGAGCAAGCCGCCCTGCCCTATCTGCGGCTGGGGTATCGGCTCGAGGCCCAGGACACCGTAGAGGGCCAGGGCGTACAGGTATACATGCTGAAAAGCGGGGAGGATCGGCTCGAACTCCTCGCCGCCACCCGAGCCGAGTCGGCCATCGCCAAGTTCATCGAAAGGCGCGGCCCGGGGCTGCATCACCTGGCCTTCGCCACCCCGGACATCCGGGCCGAGCTAGCCAAGCTCGCCGCCGAGGGCGCCCCCTTGATTGACCCCAGCCCCCGGCCCGGCTTCGGCGGGCACCTCGTCGCGTTCGTGCATCCCCAGTGGTCGGGCGGGGTGTTGGTGGAGCTGGTGGAGGAACGATAGAAGACATGCGACCTCCCTGGCTGATCCTCGCCCTCCTCTGGATGGGGGTGATCTTCTACTTCTCGGCCCAGACCGGGGATCGGGTGGGGATTCCCGCCCCCTGGGACAAGTTCGTGCACGCCGGGGTGTACGGGCTGTTGGGCTGGCTGCTGGCGCGAGGGACCGACAACCCGGTGGGGGGCTGGGCCATCGCCGTGCTCTATGGGCTCAGCGACGAGTTTCACCAGCACTTCGTCCCCGGCCGGCAAGCCGATGCCCTGGACGGGCTGGCCGATGCCATCGGGGCCTTCCTGGGGGCTCGCCTAGCTTTGCAAAAGCCGCGCCCGGCTCGGTGAGGGTGGACGAGCATCGGGCCCTCCGGGGGGCCTGCTCGGCTGACCCGGGCCAGTTCCCCCGCGGAGGCCGCGCCCGCCCTCACGGTAACCGGCCTCGAGGGGGGGGTGTGCTCTTTGAGCTATCCTTGGCCTTTCCACGGTGGCGCAGGTACTCCAGCCCCGCCGGAACAGCCCCCGCCAGCACCCCCATGGCCACGATCAGCAGGATGTAGCGGTCCAGGTGGGGGAAGAACCCCCCCACCCGCCAGGCCGCCAGGGTCACGCCCTGGGTCCAGAGGATGCTCCCGATCAGGTTCAAGAGGGCGAAACGCGGCCAGGGGATCCCCAACGAACCCGAGAGGAAAGGGGTCAGGGTACGCACCACCGGCACGAAGGGGCCGAAGACGATGGCCAGCGCGCCGAAGCGGAGGAAGAACCTCTGGCCCCGGGCGTAGAGGTCGGGGCGGACTCGGGTTTTGAGGCGGGGCCCCAGCAGCCGCCCCCAGTAGTAGCCCAGGTTGTTCCCCAGAATCGAACCCAGGAACAGGGCCAGGAGCGACACCGGCAAGCTCATCTTCTCCGCCGCCGCCAGCAGGCCCACGGTGATGAGCAAGGTGTCACCCGGGAGGAAGAACCCCACCAGAAAGCCGGTCTCGAGCAATACGATGGCGAAAATCCCCAGGTAGGAAACCTGCTCGACGAGGGTGGCTAAATCCATACCCTCCTAAGTTACCGTGACAACTCCTCAGACTGGAAGCCTGAGGCTTCTCGGTTCTCACGGGACTGCCATTGCAGTGCCCATCCCCGAAGGCTCCGTCCGAGCCCTGGCCAGAATGTTGGTGGCCGCGGCCACGTCCCGGTGCTGGTGGGTACCGCACTGGGGACAGGTGTACTCCCGCACCCACAGCGGTCGCCGCTCCA
>PSML01000060.1:0-16306 GCA_040290145.1 Meiothermus sp.
ACCCCCCACACCCACACCGCCCCGTCGCGGTTGCCCACGGCGAAGCGGTCCCCCTCCGGGGCGAAGGCCAGCGCGTAGATCCCCCCGCCGCTGCTGAGGCTATCCTGCAAGCCTCCGTCGGTTTTCCAGACCCGCGCCTTTCCGTCTAGCCCGCCGCTCACCAGGGTCTTCCCGTCGGGGCTGAAGGCCGCGCTGTAGACCCAGCCCCCAGGAGCCTGGAGGGTCCGGATCAGCCCGCCGGAGAGGTTCCACAGCCAGATCTTCCCTTCGGAACCGGCCCCGAACACCGCCGTTCCACCGGGGGCGAACCCCACCGACCAGACCTCGCCGCTCGCCTGGAGGGTGCGCACGTTTTGGCCGCTGGCCGGGTCCCACAGGCGCAACGTGCCGTCGGCACCCCCCGAGAGCAAGCGCCCTCCGTCGGGGCTAAAGGCCAGGGAGCGCACGGTGTCGGCATGGCCGAGCAGGGTACGCTGGGGCCTGGTCCCCCGGTAGAGCTGGATGTAGAGGTCGGCGGCCAGGGCCAGGGTTCGCCCGTCGGGGCTGTAGGCCACCGCGGTCACCGGGCTGCGGTGGCCGGAGATCTGCCCGGCGGGCGTGAGCTGGGCCAGGGCCAGGCCGAGAGCAACCCCCAGGGCCAACGTCCGACGCATGGGCACACCCTATGCTACCAGGCCCGGGTGTCCATCCACCGTAGGGCAGAAAAAGGTAGAATCGGGGGTGTTTGACCAGCTGAGCCCAGGGGTGCTGCTCCCTTTGCTCCAGACCCCGTTGGGGTGCCCTTACCAATACCTGGAGCGCACCACCTCCACCCAGGATGTGGTGAAGGCCTGGGCCGAGGAGGGAGCCCCCGAGGGGGCTTTGGTGGTCGCGGAGGTACAGGAGCAGGGGAGAGGGCGGCGGGGGCGGCCCTGGCAGGGTGCGCCGGGGGAGAGCCTCACCTTCTCCTTGCTGCTGCGCCCCCGGACTCCCCCGGAGCGTCTGCCCCTGCTCTCCTTTGCCGCCGGGGTCGCCCTGCGCCAAGCCTGTGGGGTGGGCGGGCTCAAGTGGCCCAACGACCTGCTGGCTCCGGATGGCCGCAAGCTGGCCGGGGTTTTGCTCGAGGCCGGGCGCGGATACGTGGTCTTGGGGGTCGGCCTCAACGTCCGCTGGGCTCCCCCCGGGGCAGCCGCCCTGGCCGAGTTCGGCGGGCCGGGCCGGCTCGAGGTGCTGGCCGGTTTCCTCAACCGGCTGGGGCATCTCTACGCCTCGCCCGAGGGGCAGGCGGACCGGATACTCCTTGCCTGGCGGCGCTACAGCCTCACCCTGGGCCGGGAGGTCTCGCTGGAGACCTCCCAGGGGCCGGTGCGGGGCCGGGCTACCGACATCGCCGAGGACGGTTCGCTCTTGGTGGAGGTCTCGGGGGAGATTCGGCGCATCAGCTCGGGTGATGTGGCCTTGATCGGGCGGTTGGGCGACCCATCCCAGGAGGTGTAAGCATGAACCCGACCCGGGCCTTCCCCTACCCCTGGCGGCCTGCCCGTACCCTCGCCCGCGACCTGGCGCTGGTGGTGGCGGGGGACCTGGTGGCTTTCCCCATCGCGGCCTGGTGGAGCCCTTCGGGGCGGATTCAAAACCCTGGGCCGAGCCTGCTCGTCTACGCCATCGGGGTGCCCTGGCTGGGCTACGGGGGCTTCAACCTGGGGGTCTAACGGCTTTCTGGCCGTTGGTCGGTCAACGCTAGGCCTGGCCTTCGCCTTAGAATTGGATCATGGTCGAGGTTCCGCAAGTTCCCAAGCAGGCCGAGGTGGTGCTGCCTGCCGCAGAGACCGCCCTGATCGTGGTGGACATGCAAAACGACTTCGTGCAACCGGAGGGAACCCTCTTCGTCCCGGAAGCGCCCAAGACCGTCCCGGCGATCCGGCGCCTGCTCGAGCGAGCCCGGGGGGCCGGGGTCCGGGTGGTCTACACCCAGGACTGGCACCCCGAGGATGACCCCGAGTTTGCCATCTGGCCGCGCCATGTGGTCCAGGGCACCTGGGGGGCCCAGATCGTGGATGAGCTCAAGCCCCTGCCCGGCGAGACTGTACTGCAAAAGGCCCGCTACGATGGGTTCTACGGCACCCCGCTCGAGCACCTCTTGCACCTGTGGGGCATCAAGCACGTGGTGGTGGTGGGGACGGTGGCGAATATCTGCGTCCTGCACACCGCGGGGAGCGCGGCCTTGCGCTGGTACAACGTGGTCTTGCCCGAGGATGGCACCAGCGCGCTCACGCCCTTCGACCTCGAGTGCGCCCTGCGCCAGGTCTCCTTTCTCTACCAGGGGAAGATCACCACCGTGGACGGGGTGAGGTTTGTCTAAGGCGGGGGCCATCTGGCTGGCCGATCCGCGGCTCCACCCGCTGATCGAGCGGCACGGCCCGGCCCCCTTCCATCCCAACCCGGCCCCGGTCCGGCCCCCCTTTCGCACCCTGGTCAGCTCCATCGTGGGGCAGCAGCTCTCCGGCAAGGCTGCCCAGACCATCTGGCGGCGGATCGAAGCCCGCTACCCCATCGAACCCCAAGCGCTCTACCGGGCCGACCCCGCCGATCTCTGGGCCCTCGGGCTGTCGCGGGCCAAAGCGGGCTACGTGAAGGACTTGGCCCGCTTTGCGCTCGAGGGCGGGCTCGAGGGGATCGAAACCCAGCCCGACGAGGCGATCATCGCCCACCTCACCCAAGTGCGGGGCATCGGCGTGTGGAGCGCGCAGATGTTCTTGATGTTCGGCCTGGGCCGCCCCGATGTGTGGCCGATCCTCGACCTGGGGATTCGCAAGGGAGCCCAGAGGCTCTACGGCGTCACCACCAAGGCCGAGCTGCTCGAGCTGGGCGAGCGCTTCCGGCCTTACCGCTCGCACGCGGCCTGGTATCTGTGGCGGGCGCTGGAACAAGGGGGGTAAGGTAGCATAGGGCCATGCTCAGACTCGAGCTGAACAACCTCCATCCGGATCGGGTAGGCCCCTACGGTTTCGACCTGGCGGCAGCCTTGGCCGAACACGCCGGCGGGCTCGAGGCCGCCCGGAATGCCCTGTGGAGCCGCAGGATGGACCCCGATGAGTTCCTGGGCTGGATCGAGGTGCCCGAGGACACCGAGACCCTGCGGGAGATCCTGCGCTACCGCCAGGCCAACGACTGGGTGGAGGACTTGGTGGTGCTGGGCATCGGCGGGTCGGCCTTGGGGGCGCAGGCGGTGAGCGCGGCGCTGGGTAAGGGCCCGGTGCGGCTGCACTTCGTGGACAACGTGGAGCCGGAGCCCATCCTCGAGCTCCTCCGCACGCTCGAGCCCGGCAAGACCCTGGTCAACGTGATCAGCAAGTCGGGCTCCACCGCCGAGACCATGGCGGCTTTCCTGGCCTTTCGCAAATGGCTGGGGGATGCCCTGGGCGCTGGCTGGAAGGGGCACGTGGTCGTCACCACCGACCCGGCTAAGGGCCTCCTGCGCCCCTACGCCCAGGCCGAGGGGCTGGTGGCTTTCGCGGTTCCCCCGGCGGTGGGCGGGCGCTTCAGCGTGACCTGCCCAGTGGGAACCCTGCCGCTGGCTTTTGTGGGGGTGGACCTGGAAAACCTGCTGGCCGGGGCCCGCAAGGCCAACCAGACCGCGCGCGATGCCTTGGACAAAAACCTCCCGGCTCAGACCGCCCTCATCCAGTACCTGGCCGCCGCGAGGGGGCTGAACATCACGGTGTTCATGCCCTACTCCACCCGGCTGCGCTTCCTGCCGGACTGGTTCGTGCAGCTCCACGACGAATCCTTGGGCAAGATGGTGGACCGGCAGGGCCGGGAAGTCCGCGTCGGCACCACCGCCGTGCGGGCCATCGGCACCACCGACCAGCACGCCCAGGTGCAGCTCTTTCGCGAGGGGCCGCACGACAAGCTGATCACCCTGGTGCGCCTGGAGCACCCCAGCCAAGACCTGGAGATCCCCGCCGTAGCCGGGCTCGAGGGCCTGGACTACCTCTTCGGGAAGAGGTTCTTCGACCTCCTCACCGCCGAGGCCAAGGCCACCGCCCACGCCCTGGCCAAGGCCCATCAGCCCAATTACACCATCGCGCTCGAGCGCCTCGACGCTTACCACTTGGGTTGGCTCTTGCAGCACCTCATGTGGCAGACCGCCTTCTTAGGCGAGCTGTGGGGCATCAACGCCTTCGACCAGCCGGGGGTGGAACTGGGCAAGGAGTACACCTACGCCCTGATGGGGCGCAAGGGCTATGAGAGGCTGGCCGCGGAGTTGCGGGCGGAAGGCGTGGGGTGAACGCCAGGGGTTGAAGCTGGTGCGCTGGCGCTGGGCGGTTAGGAGTTGTTGACCTCCCCCAGGTCCCAGTGCTCGGGCGAGCGCCAGAGGTTGGAGATCAAGAGCTCGCGCATGGCCAGGAACTCCTTGGGCATGCGCTCGTAGAGCTTGATGAAGAGCTCTTCGTGCGAGAGGATCTCCCTGAGCCACAGCTCGCGGTCGATGGCCATGAGCTCCTGGAACTGCTCCTTGGAGAAGTCCAGGCCGCGCCAATCCAGGTCTTCGTAGTGCGGCACATAGCCCAGCGGGCTCTCCGTGGCGTAGCCCCGGCCGTTGGCCCGGTCTACGATCCACTTCAGCACCCGCATGTTCTCGCCGTAGCCGGGCCACAGATAATGGCCGTCTTTGTCCTTGCGGAACCAGTTGACGCTGAAGATGCGCGGGGGGTCCACCACCCGGCGGCCCATATCCAGCCAGTGGTTGAAGTAGCTGGCCATGTGATAACCGATGAAGGGCAGCATGGCGAAGGGGTCACGGCGCACCTCCCCGATCTGCCCGAAGGCCGCCGCGGTGGTCTCCGAGCCCATGGTCGCCCCCAGATACACCCCGAAGGTCCAGTTGAAGCTCTGGTAGACCAGCGGCACCACCGTGGCCCGCCGCCCGCCGAAGATGAAGGCTTTGATCGGCACCCCGTTGGGGTTTTCCCACTCCGGGTCAATGGCCGGGTTCTGGCTGGCCGGGGCGGTGAAGCGCCCGTTGGGGTGGGCGGCCTTGCGCCCGCAGCCGGGGGTCCACTCCTGGCCCTGCCAGTCCATGGCGCGGGCCGGCGGCGGGCCGTCCAGGCCCTCCCACCACACGTCGCCCTCCGGGGTGAGGGCCACGTTGGTGAAGATGGTGTTGGCCCGGATGGTCTCCATGGCGTTGGGGTTGGTCTTGTAGGAGGTGCCGGGGGCCACCCCGAAGTAGCCCGCCTCGGGGTTGATGGCATAGAGCCGCCCGTCGGGGCCGGGTTTGATCCAGGCGATGTCGTCGCCCACGGTGGTCACCTTCCAGCCGTCTTCCTGGAAGGGCTTGGGCGGGATCAGCATGGCGAAGTTGGTCTTGCCGCAGGCCGAGGGGAAGGCCGCCGCCACGTAGGTTCTCCGGCCCTGGGGGTCTTGCACCCCCAGGATCAGCATGTGTTCGGCCAGCCAGCCCTCGTCGCGCCCGATCACGCTGGCGATGCGCAGGGCCAGGCACTTCTTGCCCAGCAGGGCGTTGCCGCCGTAGCCCGAGCCGTAGCTCCAGATGCTGCGCTCCTCGGGGAAGTGCACGATGTACTTGGTGGTGGGGTTACAGGGCCAGGGCACGTCCTTCTGGCCGGGTTCCAAAGGCATCCCCACGCTATGCATACAGGGCACGAACTGGTCGCTCTCCCCCAGCACCTCGAAGACCTGCTTGCCCATGCGGGTCATGATCTTCATGTTGACCACCACGTAGGCCGAGTCGGTGATCTCGATGCCGATGTAGCTGATCGGCGAGCCCAGCGGCCCCATCGAGAAGGGCACGATGTACATGGTGCGCCCCCGCATGCAGCCGTCGAAGAGCCTTTGCAGCGTCTCGTGCATCTCGCGGGGGTTGACCCAGTTGTTGGTGGGGCCAGCGTCCTCCTTGTTGATGGAGCAGATGAAGGTACGATCCTCCACCCGGGCCACGTCGGAGGGGTCCGATCGGGCCAGGAAGCTGTTGGGCCGTAACTTGGGGTTGAGCCGGATAAAGGTTCCGCTCTCCACCAGCTGCTCGCACAGGGCCTGGTACTCCTGGTCGGAGCCGTCGCAGAAGTGGACCGCATCGGGCTTGCAGAGGGCTGCCATCTCGCTGATCCACTGCTTGGCCCGCGGGCTACGGATGTAGCTGGGGAACTCCATGGCACTCATCTCGCCTTTAACTCTAACGGTTGACCGGGGGGATTTGACAGCCATCCCAGAGGTGGGAGAAGAGGGAGGGGGGCGAACAACCCCCTGGACGCTAAGCCCGCCAGCCTGGACAATGCGCTTATGAAGCTTCGCCTGCGGAAGGACGGCCCGTACGTGATTGACCTGCCCGAAGGCAGCCGGTTCAGGCTAAACGGAGAGGATGGGGTGCTCGATAGGGCCAAACTGGCCCTGTGCCGCTGCGGCCACTCGGGGAATAAACCCTTCTGTGACGGAACCCACAAGCAAGAGGGGTTCGTGGCGGAGGGGGGTGAGCTGGAGTGGACGGCCCCGTGATCCAAAGCGGGGGCGGCTGCGTATGGGTTAGATGAAGCGCCCACTGCGCTTCGAGTGGCTTGGGGCTGACCCAGGCCGGGAGGTTAGGTTATGGCTGAACTCAACCGTAGGCAAGCGCTCAAACAGCTGGGGGTTGTGGGTACGGGTGCGGTGCTGGGCGGGGTGGTAAGTGGATGCATCCCGAGCATGGCGGCCAAGCAGAACATTGACGCGGACGTGCTCAACTTCGCCCTGAACCTCGAGTACCTCGAGGCGGCTTTCTACCTGGCGGCGGTGGGGCGCATCAACGAGATCAAGGCCATCGGGGGCAGTGCCGAGATCAAGCTGCCCAGCGGGTTCAACGGCACCACCCCGGTGCCCGGCCTGAGCGATGCGGTCTCCCAGTACGCAACGGAGATCGCAAACGACGAATTGGCCCACGTCAAAGCCATCCGTGCGGCGCTCGGGACCAAAGCCGTAGACCGCCCGGTGCTCGACCTGGGTCCGGCTTTCGACGCTGCTGGGCAAGCTGCGAGCGGCGGGGCCATCAAAGGCTTCAACCCCTTCGCCAACGAGCTGTTCTTCCTGCACGGGGCCTACATCTTCGAGGACGTGGGGGTGACCGCCTACAAGGGCGCGGCCCGCTTGCTCACCGACGACCGCGCAGGCGGCGTTCTGGACACGGCGGCGGGCATCCTGGCGGTGGAGGCCTACCACGCGGGCGAGATCCGCACCCTGCTCTACGCCCGTAAAGACCAAACGGCGGCGGCTGGGCTCACCGTGGAGCAGGTTACCCAGGCCATCAGCAACTTGCGCGGCAAGGTCGGGGGTGGTAAGGATCAAGGCATTGTAGTAGACGGCAAGGCCAACATCGTAGTTGCCGACCCTAACGGCGTGGCCTTTGGGCGCAGCACCGCCGAGGTGCTGGCCATCGTCTACCTGGGGGGTATGGGCAAAGGCGGCTTCTTCCCCAACGGCCTCAACGGCAACATCAAGTAACCGGGTCTTTGGTAGGGGGCGCTGTCGCCCCCTACCGCTCCTAAGCAGGTGTGGTTTGCAGCCGCGTTATCCTTTTTACAATCTTCTCCCGGCTTTGGCCTCATCATTAAAAGCGTGAGGGGCAAGGACGGGTGGCTGGAAAGCCTGGGGGATGAGGCCCTGCTGGCCCTGGTAGCGCGGGGAGAGGAAGAGGCCTTGGGGGTGCTGTACCGCCGCTACGCTCCGGCCATCCTGGCCCTGGGGCGGAGGATGGGCCTTGCCTCGAGCGAGCGTGAAGACTGCGTACAGGAGGTGTTTGTGCGGATCTGGAGAGGTGCGCGTTCCTACTGCCCCAAAAAGACTGCGGCCAGAAGCTGGCTGCTGGCGGTGGCGCACCACTACCTGGTAGACCAGGTTCGCTCCAGGGCGGCCCGGCCCCAGGCCCTCGAGCCCGACGAGCCGGAGGCCTTTGACCTGCCCGGCCCCGGCCTGGACGAGTTCGGCTCGCTGGACCGCTTGCGCATCCAGAGGGCGTTGCTGGCGCTCTCCCCGGAGGAGCGCCAGGTGATCGAGGTGCTTTACTATCAAGGTTACCCCCACGGCGAGGCGGCCCGGCGGTTAGGCTTGCCCCTGGGTACCCTCAAGAGCCGTACCCGTAGGGCCCTGGAGCGGTTGAAGGAAGCTTTGGTGGAGGACTAGTCAAGATGGAGATCGGGGAGATTCGCGAGCTGCTGCCACTGTACGCCCTGGGTGCTCTAGAAGAGGAGGAACGCCGGGCAGTAGAGGCCGCGCTCGAGGCTTTCCCCGAGTTGCAGGAGGAGCTGCGCGCGCTGCAGGAGGCCGTGGACCAGCTCGCCCTATGGCTCCCCCCAGAACCCCTCCCGCCGGGCCTGGAGGAGCGCATCCGCGCCCGGGTCCGGCCGCGGCGCCCTTGGCTGGCCTGGTTTGGCCCGCTGGCCGCGGCGGCGGTGGTGGTGGGTATGGGCTGGGTGGGCCTGCAGGTGTGGGACTGGGTGAGGGTGTTTGGAGACCCCACCGCCCGCGTCCTCACCCTCCAAGACCGCCAGGGTAGGCCCATAGGCCGTGCGTTGCTGCGCCCTGACCAGCGGATGCTGCTGGTTTCGTCCCTACCCGCCCCCCCGGAGGGTAAGGTCTACCAGGCTTGGGGGCTTGACGCCGGCGCGCCGATCCCGCTGCGCACCTTCCGGGGTGGGGTGGTGTTGCTGGAGTTGCCCCCGGGCTCGAGGGGTCTGGCGCTTTCGCTCGAGCCCCCAGGGGGGAGCCGTACCCCTACCGAGGTGGTGGGGTCGAGCATCAACTAAAACCGAAGGGACAACTGCCCCCGCGGGGTTAGGTTACCCTGGGGAAGGTATGTTGCTTTCGCGCAAGCTCGACCGCCTCGACCGCCGCATCACCCGCTGGCTGGCCGACCACAGCCTGGTCATCCTGCGCATCAGTCTGGGGGTGGTGTTTTTCTGGTTCGGCTTCCTCAAGTTCTTTCCCGGGCTTTCCCCAGCGCAGGATCTGGCGGGGCGCACCATCGAGGTCCTCAGCTTTGGGCTGGTCCGGCCTGCCCTGAGCCTCCCCCTCCTGGCGGCCTGGGAGACCCTGATCGGGCTGGGCCTGATCAGCGGGTTCTTCATGCGGGGGACGCTTTTGCTGCTCCTCGTACAGATGCTGGGGACCATCCTGCCTATCTTTTTCTTTCCTCAGGAGGTCTTCGTGCGCTTTCCCTACGCCCCTACCCTGGAGGGGCAGTATATCCTCAAGAACCTGGTGCTGGTGGCGGCAGGGTTGGTACTGGGGGCCACCGTGCGGGGCGGGAAGATCGTGCCGGAGCGGCCTGGGGCGAAACCGTGAGCTTGGCCTGGTGCCTGGGGGCAGCATCCGCTTTGGGTAAGGGACAAATGTACCTAAGGGCTTCCCTGCCGCTTTGCCATAATCGATGGGGCCACCGCAGGGTGGAGGTCTCGCCATGAGAATGAGCCGCTTTGCCATCTATGCTTGGGTGACGCTTTTCGTCACCCTGGGGGTCATCCTGTGGGGCGACGTGGTGCAGGCCACGGGCTCAGGGGATGGCTGTGGGGCGCACTGGCCGACTTGCAACGGGGACCTCCTGCCCTTGGCCCCAGGGGTCGCTACTTTTATCGAGTTCTTCCACCGCGTCACCAGCGGGCTGGACTTCTTGCTGGTGGCGGGCCTATGGGTCTGGTCGCGGCGGGCCTTCGCTCCGGGGAGCCCGGTGCGCTGGGGGGCCGGGGCGGCCCTGGCCTTTATGGTGGTGGAAAGCCTGGTGGGGGCCAGCCTGGTGCTCTTCCGCCTGGTGGGGCAGGACGCCAGCTTGGCTCGGGCCTTTGTGGCCCCCGTACACCTGCTCAACACCCTCTTGCTGATCGGCTCGCTAGCCCTGACCGCCTGGTGGGCTTCGGGTGGGGCGCCGGTGCGCTGGCGCGGCCAGGGGGCGGTGGCTTGGGCCTTGGGGCTGGGGTTTGGTGCGCTGGCGGTGCTGGCTGCCTCCGGCGCGGTGACCTCGCTGGGGGATGCCATCTTCCCCGTGCACAACACCGCCGAGGCCGTAGGTCGGGCCATGACCCCCGGCGAGCACTTTTTGGTGCGGCTGCGGGTGCTGCACCCCTTCATCGCGGTGAGCGTGGGGCTTTACCTGGTGCTGGCCGCGGGGCTGATCGCCTATCTGCGGCCTGGGCTGGGAACCCGGCGGCTCTCGAGGTCGGTGGGGGTGCTCTACTTGACCCAGCTGGCTATGGGCTTCCTCAACGTCTACTTCGCCGCCCCCCTGTTCACCCAGCTCCCTCACCTCCTGTTGGCCGACCTGCTGTGGATCAACTGGGTGCTCTTGATGGCCGCGGCCTTGGCGGTGGGCGCTCCCCGGCGGGAGATGGGCGGGGCCACGCGGCAAGAGCCCGAGCCTGGGTTAAACTCAGGTGCGATGACCCCTCCTCCTGAGAGCTTGTCCGTCCATGCCGGAACCGGCGGGGCCACCTGGCGCGACTACCTTTGGCTCACCAAGCCGCGCGTGATCAGCCTGCTCCTGTTCACCACCCTGGCGGCCATGCTGATCGCCGCGGGCGGGTGGCCGGGCGGGTGGCTGTTCTGGTGGGTGGCGGTGGGCGGCTACGCCATGGCCGGGGCGGCCAACGCCATCAACATGGTCATCGACCGCGACATCGACGGCGGGATGAAGCGTACCGCTCAGCGCCCCACTGTGACCCACAAAATCTCCTCGCGGAACGCCTTGATCTTCGCGGTGGGGTTGATGGTGGGTTCATTCGCCTTGCTGTGGTGGGCCGCTAACCTCCTCACCGCCTTGCTGGCCCTCACCGGCCTGCTCTGGTACGTGCTGGTCTACACCCTTTACATGAAGCGCCGATTCTGGAATAACATCGTCATCGGTGGCGCGGCAGGAGCCTTTCCCCCGCTGGTGGGCTGGACCGCGGTGACCGGCGACCTCTCGCTTTTCGCCATTTACCTCTTCGCGATCATCTTCTTCTGGACCCCGGTGCACTTCTGGGCCCTCTCCCTGCTCATCAAGGATGACTACGCCCGGGTGGGGGTGCCGATGCTCCCGGTGGTGCTGGGCGAGCGGGTTACGGTGGTGCAGATCGGCCTTTATGCCATCCTCACCGCGGTGATCTCGCTGATCCCGTTGTTGACGGGTGAGCTGCGCATGGTCTACTTGGTCTCGAGCCTGATCCTGAACGGGCTCTTGCTGCTGCGGAGCCTGCAGCTTTACCTCGAGCCGGCCCGCCCCCGGGCGGCCTCGCTCTATAAGTACTCGATGCTCTACTTGGCCCTGCTCTTTGTGGCAATGGTGGTGGACCGGTCTCTCTAGAGCGCGGAGTTGTGGAATAATGCGAGGGCTTTTGTTGGGGTACCCTTTACCGGAGGACGAGTAATGCTGCGACGAAGTCTGGTCTGGGCGGTTCTTCTGCTGGGTGTGGCCTTTGCTTTGGGCGACGGGGGATACAACATCAATATCCTCGATCCCGCGACCTCCAATAACCGCGAGGTAAGCAAGGTACTGTGGTGGGTGATGGGCTTCGCCGCCATCATCTTTTTGGTGGTTACGGGGGCCATGACCTATATCGTGCTGAAGTTCAAAAAACGCGGCGACGAGACGGGCGAACCCCCCCAGTTCCACGGCAATGACCGGCTGGAGATCACCTGGACGCTCATCCCCTTCGTCATCGTCTGCGTGATCTTCGGCCTCACCGCCCGCAGCATGTTCGTGGTGAGCCAGGTCCCCGCCGACGCGATGCCGGTCAAGGTCACCGCGCACCTCTTCTGGTGGGACTTCGAGTACCCAGAGGGCATCCGCACCTCCAACGAGCTGATCCTGCCGGTGAACCGCCCGGTGAACTTCCAGATCACCTCGAACGAGGCCGGGCCGGCCAAGCCGGTCATCCACTCCTTCCGGGTAGCCAGCCTGGCCGGCACCCAAGACGCCATCCCCGGCATCGTCACCACCCGCTGGTTCAAGCCGGAGAAGGAGGGGGTCTACTACGGCCAGTGCGCTGAGCTGTGCGGGGCCAGCCACGCCAACATGCGCTTTCGGGTGATCGTGGTGAGCCAGGCGGAGTTCGACCGCTTCATGCAGGGGGCCAAGTCCTTCCAGCCTCCCACCCCTACTGACCCGGCAGTGGCCAAGGGGCAGCAGCTCTTCAACGCCCAGTGCGCGGCTTGCCACGCCATCAACAACACGCAATACCAGAGCAAGATCGGCCCCGATCTCAGCTTTTTCGGCAACCGCCTCACCCTGGGGGCCGGGATCTGGAACAACACCCCAGAGCGCCTCGAGGCCTGGATTCGCAACTCCCCCGGCATGAAGCCCGGCTCCCTGATGCCCCCCTTTCCCCAGCTCTCTGCCGAGGATGCGCGCTCTATCGGGGCCTACCTGGAGAGCCTCAAGGTCGAGGGGCTGGACTTTAGCAAGCTACCCAAGTTCTGACGGAGGAAGCGCAGATGGCTGTAACCGCACCGACCAAGCCTACCGCCCCTGCGGGCTTTTGGGCGCATCTGTGGGACATGATGACCACCACCGATCACAAGAAGATCGGGATATTCTACCTGGCGGGTTCGTTCTTCTTTTTCGGGCTGGCTGGGTTGATGGCGGTAGCGATCCGCTTGCAGCTGGCTACCCCCAACGGCGCCTTGCTGGTGGGCGACGCCTACAACCAGGTGCTCACCCTGCACGGGGCCACCATGCTCTTTTACTTCATCATCCCGGCGGGGCTTTCGGGCTTCGGGAACTTCATCCTGCCCCTGATGCTGGGTGAGCGCGACGTGGCCCTGCCGCGCATCAACTCCTTCGCGGCCTGGCTGTGGCTGTTCTCGGGGATCATCATCTACCTCTCGCTCTTCTTCGGCGGGGCTCCCGATGTGGGTTGGACTTTCTACTACCCCTTCTCCGTGACCCGCCCCGGCCACGGCACCGACCTTTTCATGGTCGGGGTGATCCTGCTGGGCCTATCCTCCTTGCTGGGCTCGGCCAACTTCACCGCTACGGTGTATAACCTGCGGGCCAAGGGCCTCTCTTTGTGGAAGATGCCCATCTTCGTCTGGGGCATCTTCGCCACCTCGATGCTCACCTTGTTCGCCCTGGCCGGCCTGACCGCCGCCAGCCTGCTGGTCTACCTGGACCGCCACCTGGGGCTCACCCTCTTCAACCCGGCCAACGGCGGCGACCCTGTCCTCTTTCAGCAGTTCTTCTGGTTCTACTCGCACCCGGCGGTGTACATCATGCTCTTGCCCTACTTGGGCATCGCCGCTGAGGTAGCCTCGACCTTCGCCAAGAAGCCGGTGTTCGGCTACCGCTTCATGGTATTCGCGCTGGTAGGGATCGCGGTGGTGGGCTTTTTGGTGTGGGCGCACCACATGTTCACGGTGGGCGAGAGCCTCCTCTTCCAGCTCGTCTTCGTGTTCTTTACGGCCCTGGTGGCGGTCCCGACCGGGGTAAAGATCTTCAGCCTGCTGGGGACTTTGTGGAGGGGGCAGCTCGAGTTCAAAACCCCGCTCCTGTTCGTGATGGGCTTCCTGTTCAACTTCTTGTTGGGCGGGATCACCGGGGTCATGCTGGCGGTAGTCCCCTTCGACTACTCGGTCCACGACTCTTACTTTGTGGTGGCTCACTTTCACAACGTGCTGATGGCCGGTTCGGGCTTTTTGGCCTTCGCTGGGCTTTATTACTGGTGGCCCAAGATCATCGGGCGCACCTACAGCGAGAGGTGGGGGCGGCTCCACTTCTGGTTCTTCTTGGTGGGCTATCTGCTCACCTTCATGCCCCAGTACGTGCTGGGCTTCTTGGGAATGCCCCGGCGCTACTACACCTACCCCGACGGCAACTACCTGTGGAACGAGATGAACTTGGTCTCCACCATCGGGGCCATTCTGCTGGCGGTGGGCGGGATCTTCTGGCTGGTGGCCATGATCGAATCCTTCCGCAGAAACCAGAAAGCCCCCGATAACCCTTGGGGTGGCTATACGCTCGAGTGGGCCACCACCTCGCCGCCCCCGGCCTACAACTTCGCGGTGCGGTTCCCCACCTCCTTCCCCTCCGAGCGGCCCCTCTACGACTGGCCCCGCGAAGGGCTCAAGATGCAACCCGACGACCCTAGCCGCGTCCACCTGCCGGTACCCACGGTCTGGCCCTTTATGACCGCGGCGGGTCTAACCGTGGCGGGCGTCGGGCTGGCCCTCGACTGGGCTACGAGTTGGCCGGTGATCCTGGCCGGGGCGTTGGTGTTCCTCTACAGCCTCTTCCAGTGGGCCATCACCTGGGAGTATGACCACCCGGTCGAGCACCACACCGTCACTGGCAAATCCAACGCCTGGGTGGGGATGGCCTGGTTTATCGTCTCGGAAATTGGGCTTTTTGCCATCCTGATCGCTGGCTACCTCTATCTGCGGCTTACCGGGGCCGCCATCCCCCCCGAGACCCGCCCGCCGGTGTGGCTGGCGCTGGTCAACACCTTCTTCCTGGTCACCAGCTCCTTCGTGGTGCACTACGCCCATCACGACCTGCGGACGAACCGGCCTAACCCCTTCCGCTTCGGGCTCCTGGTCACGATCCTCTTAGGCTTTGTGTTCTTCCTCTTCCAGACCTACGAGTTCCTCAACTTTCACAGCCACAGCAGCTGGCAGGAGAATGTTTGGACCGCGGCCTTCTTCATCATCGTGGGGTTGCACGGCTTGCACGTGGTGATCGGGGGTACCGGGCTCAGCCTGGTCTACTACCAGGCCTTGCACCGGCGCCTGAGCCCTCACCAGCACGGCACGCTCGAGGCGGCGAGCATGTACTGGCACTTGGTGGACGCGGTGTGGCTGTTCATTGTGAGTATCTTCTACCTGTGGTGAGATCGGAGGTCACCCAGAATTGATCGGCAGGGGATAGACAGCCCAGGGCGGTTTGCCTATAATCGCAAGGGCTGGCCTATGGGCCCTTAGCTCAGCTGGTAGAGCAACCGACTTTTAATCGGTTGGTCACAGGTTCAAATCCTGTAGGGCCCACCAGTCCAGGACGAGGAAGCTCGCGGTCGCCCGACTGCGGGCTTGCTCTTTTGGGGGGCGGGGCATGGGGAAGGGGTTGGAATCTCGAGCAAATCCTTTTGGCACGGCTTTACGAACCCGCCCGCTTGTGCTAACCTTATGGACGGTCTCCTTGGAGGGTCACCCCCTCGAGGCCTCAAAGCGGCCCCATCGTCTAGTGGCCTAGGACACCGCCCTCTCACGGCGGCGACAGGGGTTCGAATCCCCTTGGGGTCACCACAGCATCCCAGGTTGGCTCGGAAGCGTTCCAGCCTGGGATACTTCTTGGGCGCTTAGCTCAGTTGGCAGAGCACATCCCTTACAAGGATGGGGTCGGCGGTTCGAGCCCGTCAGCGCCCACCACGTGCAGGACAGCAAAAACCCTTTATGCAAAGGGTGCATAAAGGGCTTTCTGGTACTACGCTGGTACTATGCGTACCTAGTTCAGGGTGCGAGGCTTGGGGTTCAGAAGCTCGGTGAGAGGCAGGGCGACCTCTTCAAGCTCCCACCCCTCCACATGCCGGTACAGGTCCAGGGTGATCGAGGGGCGGGCGTGTCCCAGCCTCCGGCTCACCAGCTCGATCTGCCTGGTCTTCTGGGCCAACAAGGTAGCGTGGCTGTGCCTCATCCCGTGAGGGGACAGCGGGGTTAGCGGGCTATCGGGGTGCTTGCGGTTGTAGACCTGGATGATGCGGCGCATGTCCCGGTTCACATCGGAGGGGTGCACCGGTTGGCCAGTGCTGGTGGTGAACATCAAGCCGGTGTCCTGCCACTCGTCACCGAGAATGCGGCGCTCTTCGGCCTGTCGCTTGCGCCAAGCCTCGAGCACCTGCACCACGTCCTCGCCAAAAGTGACGGTGCGGCGGCTGGAGCGGGTCTTGGGCGGGCCAATGTGGTAGCTACCTCCCACAGGCACCAACACCTGCTCTACCCGCAGGGTGCGGTCCTTGAGGCTAACGTCCTTCCAACGCAGCCCCAGCAGCTCCTCGCGTCGCAACCCCGTGGCAAAGCCAAGATAGAACAGCGGATACAGCCGGTAGCTCCGGGCGGCCTCGAGGAAGCGGGTCACGCTCTGGGCGTCCCAGGCTTTGACCTTTCGCTCCACACCGGCGGTCTGTAGCTTCACCGGTTGGGCCGGGTTGCGCGGTAGAAGCTCCATCCGCACCGCGTGCTCCAGGGCGGCTATCAGGGTGGTGAGGGCCATGCGGGTGGTGGTGGGGCCTACCTGAGTCTTCAAACCCTCCAGCCAAACCGCCACGTGGCGAGGGCGAAGGTCTTTTAGCTTTATGGAGCCAAGCACCGGGCTGAT
>PSML01000061.1:0-15523 GCA_040290145.1 Meiothermus sp.
TGGCCGCCGCCCAGGAGGTACCGGAGGGGGAGCGGCTCATCCTGGAAGCCCCCTTCGAGCCGATCCCGCTGTACCGGGTGATGCGGAAGAAAGGCTTCGCCGCTTGGTGCGAGCAGGTGGGGCCGGAACACTACCGGGTCCACTTCCTGCGCCGCATGGGGCCGCAGGCCGCGCCTCAGGCCCTGCGCTCACTCAGCGAGGCGGACTGGGCCGACTGGGCTGCGGAGGTCCACATCGAGGCCAACCTCGAGCCCCCCCTGCCCATGATGCGGGTGCTGGAGGCCCTGGCCCGCCTCGAGCCCGGCCAGCGGCTGCGGGTGCACCACGTGCGCCGCCCGGTGCACCTGCTGGCGCGGCTGGAGCAGGACGGCCACCCCTACGCCCTGCGCGAGCTCGGCCCGGGACGGGTCGAGCTGTTGATCGAGAAAGGAAAGGGAGCTGAGCCATGCCCCACGTGATCGCTGAACCGTGCATCGGCGTGAAGGACCGCAGCTGCCAGGAGGTCTGCCCGGTGGAGTGCATCTACGATGGGGGGGACCAGCTTTACATCCACCCCGACGAGTGCATCGACTGCGGGGCTTGTGTCCCGGCCTGCCCGGTCTCGGCCATCTACCCCGAGGAGGACCTGCCCGAGCAGTGGGAAAGCTACATCGAGAAGAACCGCTCCCTCTCGTGTGGGCCCAACGTGCACCGCCGGGAGGGCTGAGCCGTGGCCTATGGGATCGCCCAGCCCTGTGTCGGCCACAAGGACCCGAGCTGCCCCACCGAGGCCGTGGCGGGCCTGCCGAGCGGCCCCTGCATCCACTGCGGCCTCTACGTGAGCGCCTGCCCAGTAGGGGCGATCTTCCCCGAGGAGGATCTGCCCGAAGCCTGGGCCTTTTACGCCGATGGCAACCGGGCCTACTTCCGCCGCCTGGGAGCCTAAAGCATGTACTTTTGGGAGTTTTTGTTCATCCGCACCAGCTTGGTCTACCTGGTCTACACGGGCCTCACCGGCACCCTCTTCTACCTGTGGCCGGGGCTCATCCCCGTCTTCAAGACCAGCCACGTCCACGCCGGGCTGGTGGGCTTCTTCCTCAGCATGGTGATGGGGGTGGCCTACTGGATGATGCCCCGCCCGGGCCGGCTTCGGCAGGACCGGCTCGAGGCCGCTACCTACATAGCCCTCAACGCCGGGCTGGTCCTGCGGCTCTTGCTCGAGCCCTGGATGCTCTACAGCGGGATGCAGAGCCTACGGCCCCTGCTGGCCGTCTCGGGGCTCCTACAACTGGGGGCGGTGGGGATCTTCGCCTACGCCATGAGCCAGCGGGTGGTGACGGGCGAGATGCTGGCCGCTTTGCGGGCCAAACGGGAGGCCAAATCCCAGGAATAATGGGCTCGAGGCTCACACCCCGAGGGCGGTGAGCACCACCACCAGCAGGCCAAAGCCCAGCTGCGTCCAGCCCACCACCCTGGCCGGAACCGGCGGTCTAGAGAAGGTGTAGAGCGAGAAGGACAGCAGCAGGCCGATGGCCAGCACGCTCAGCCAGGGAACCAGGCGGAAGACCGCGGCCAGGGTGAGCAGGCCGAGCGCGAGCGCCTCGGCGGCATAGGCCGGGCCGAGCTTCACCGGAACCCCTCGGGCCCGCATCACCTGGGTCCGGGCGTAGAAGATGGCCACCAGGGCCCGCATGGCCAACACCAGCCATAGCCCCAGGGCCATCCGCGGCTCCATGCCCGCCGCCAGGGCGATCGCCGCAGCGATAGAGCCCATCGCAGTGGCCCCGGAGACCTCGGGCAGGAGGTTGCGGCCCTGATTGTGCGCATCGAACCAAAGCTGTAGGGCGACGAGCGGCAGGGCGGCCAGCAGGGGCCAGTAGAAGGGCCCTCGAGCCCCCGAAAAGGCCAGGAGCAGGCCCAGCACCCCCAGGGTTCCATAGGCCAGGGCGAAGCGGCCCGCCACGGGCGTGCGGGGGAAGCGCTTGCCCTTGCGCACGTCGGCCAGCCAGAGCTTCAGGGGGTGGCGGGTGAGGAAGGCCGCCAGCGCGAAGACGCCCAGGCCCAATCCGGGCCAAGTGGGGGCGACGAGTAGCCCCAGCAGGACGGGCTCGAGCGTGAAGCCCCAGCCCCCGTGCTCGTTGGGCAGGGCGATGGTCTTGAGCGGGATTTTCGCGCGGGGTTGGGTGGTCATGCTGGGTCCTCCTTGGGCAACAGGGTGAGCAGCAGGGTGAGGGGACTTTCCGCCCGGATGGCGTGGACCAGCCCGGCGGGCATGTAGGCCCAGGTGCCGGGGCGGGCCTCGAGCTCGTCTTGGCCGAGTTTGATCCGGCCCTGGCCGGAGAGGATCTGGAGGATAGCGGGTCTATTGGCGGTGTGCTCGGTGAGCTCCTGGCCGGTGTCGAAGGCGAAGATCACCGTGCGGACGCCGCCCTCGTTGTGCAGCACCCGGCTCAGGATGCCCCCGGGCTGGACGGCGGCTTCCTGGTGGAGGTCGGGGAGGTAGCGGTAGGTCATGGTCCCATTGCACCCGGCAGCGGGGGGTGCGGGCCATGACCTGGGTCAAAGGGCTGGCCCATCCCTACGCCTCGGCCAGCGCCCGTAGCGCGGCGGGGTCGTCGATCCACACCCGGCGATTGGCCAGCCGGATCAAGCCCTGGCGGAACAGCTCGCCCAGCTTGCGGCTCACCGCCTCGGGCACCGTGCCCAAGAGCGCCGCGAGCTCGGGATTGGTGGGCAGGCGAAAGCCCTGCCCCTCGGTCTCCAGCCGCCCCAACAGGTACTCGGCCAGCCGCGCCGAGACCTCGTGGAAGACCAGCCGGTCGAGCAGATGCACGAGCTGCCTCTGGCGGCGGGCCAGGAAGCGGATGAGGGCGCGGGCCAGGGCCGGATGGGTCTCGAGCAGCCGGTGGAAGTCCCCCGAGGGCAGGGCCAGCAGCAGGCTGTCCTCCAGCGCCTCCGCCGAGGCCGGGTAGCGGGGCTTCTCCAGAAAGATCGCCACCGCCGCCACCGCTTGGTGGGGGCCGTCAAGGTGCAGCACCATCTGGCGCCGCCCCTGGGGGTCCATCTTGTAGACCTTGATCAGGCCCTCGGCGACGATGAACAGCGTATGGGCGGGGTCGCCCTCGAGGAACAGCACCTCCCCCTTGCGCAAGGGGCGCAGGGTGGCCACGGCGGCCAGGGCCTCGAGCTCGGGCCCGCCGAGGTCGCGGAAGAGGGGGCTTTGGGCGAGGATCTCCTGGACCTGAGGGCTTGGGGTCATGCCGGTTGTACCAGTCTGGCAAGGTCGGGGGCAACGGGCAAGCCCTCGCGCTCCATGCGGGTCTGGTACTGGCTGAACAGGCGCTTGGCCTCCAGCTTCTGCCCCGACTCCAGGAGCCCCTGCATCAGGGCGCGGTAGGCTTCCTCGCGCCAGGGGTCGAGCTTGAGCACGAAGCGGTAGGCCTCCTGGGCCTCGCGGGGCCGGTTCATCCGTTCGGCGATCCCGGCCATGCGGAAAAGCGCCCCCACCGCCCGTTCGCGCAGGTAGCTGCGCTCGAGCTCGGCCCAGTCGGCGTAGGGCTCGTCGGCCAGGAAGTCGCCTTTGTAGAGGGCCAGGGCCTGGCGGTAGGCCTCGAGCGCGGCCATCCCGTCCAGGCCGTCGCCCTGGTGCAAGAGCTCTTCGAAGCGCTCCACGTCGAGGAAGCAGGGGATCTGTGGGGCGAAGCGGTAGCCCTGGCCTTCCCGCAGGATCACCCGCGGATTGGCGGGGTCGGGCTCCAAAGCCTGGCGCAGGTCGTGGACGAGCACGTGCAGCCGGGCCTGGGTGGCCTCGGGCTCCTCACCGGGCCACAGCCGCTCGCAGAGTTCCTCGCGGGCGAGGGTCTGGCCGCGGTGGGCTAAAAGCAGCTTGAAGAGGGTTAGGGCCTGGCGGCGGCCAAAGGCCTTGGCCCGGAGGAGTTCGCCCCCCCGCCGCACCCGCAAGCCGCCCAGGGTGTGGATCTCCAGGGTGGGGGCTTCCTTGGCCTGGGGCATGGTGTCGGGCCAGAGGGCCTCCGCGCCCAAGCGCTCGAGCCACAACACCGGGGCCACCGCCTGGCTGGGGGGCTGGGGAGGCCGGGCAAAGTAGAACTGCTGCACCCCCACCACGCTCCCCCCCGACCACAAGGGCAGGCAGTAGCGGGGCCGCCCGGAGTCGGAGAGGGGGCAGGGCTCGAGGCCCATCCTGACCCCCTGCACCTTGCCCGCCCACACCGGGCAGCGTTCGACCTGGGCACACTCTGGGGGCTTACTGCGCCCCTGCACGAGGTTTCGCCCATCCCGTAGCACCAGCCGTACGCAGGAGGCCCCGGAGAGTGCGGTAGCCTGGGCCAGAAACGCCTCGATCCCCTCCGCCTCCGCACCCCGGCGCAGGGTGGAGGCGATGGTCAGGAGCCCCTTTTCGCCCAGCCGGGTGAGCACCGTGTAAAGCGAGGAGGCCAGCATCGGACCGATCAGGGTGAGCTGGTCGAGCAGGGCTTCGTCGTTTACTTCGGGGGCGCGGCTGGCCAGGTTCAAGACCCCGATGAGCCCCTGGGGAAGCTCGAGCGGGTAACAGACATAGGTCTTGTAGCCGAGCTTCTTGACCTTCTGCCGCAAGTAACGCCCGTCCGAAGCCAGGTCGTGGGTGACGAGCGGCCGGTGGCCCAAAGCCACCAAACCCGGATATCCCTCCCCCCAGGCAAACCAGGGCTTTTCCATGAAGGCTTCGCGGTGCACCCCGGCGTAGGCGGTGAGCACCAGGTAGTGCTCTTGGGGGTCAGCCAAGAAGAGCTCGGCGGCTTCCATGCCGAGGTTTTTGCGCAAACCCGCCAAAAACACCTGCAAGGTCTGGAAGAAGCGGCTGGGCTCGCTGGTGAGCTTGCGCACCGCCCAGGAGAGCGAGGCCAGGATCTCGCTCGAGTCGGTCTGGTGCTCCGGCTTGAGTTCGACGTGGATCCCATCACCCGCGTAGCCCTGGCATCTGAGGCGCCCTCCCGCGCAGGAGAGGGCGGTGCTGGCCTGGTAGGCGCCATATTTGATCTCCCGTTGTACCGGGCAACGGGCGCATAGGGGGCGGCCAAAGCCGTCGGTGCCCGCCACCACCTCGGCGCAGAATCTGCCCAGCACGGCTTCGGCAGGGAGGCGAAAAAACGCGACAGCATCGGAACTCCAAGCCGTAATGCGGCCCTCTTTGTCGATCTGCCAGCGCAGGCGGTTCATCTATAGCTCAAGCCTATGGGAACTCCGGTGGGTCATTTGTCCCAAGCCGGTAAGTGGGTGGTAAGAGCCCAGGAGAAATCTTAATGCGTATGGGACAGGAGCCTACCCCCAGAAACCTCCCCAGGGCCCAGGGGCCGGTGTACCTGGTGCTGCTCTGGCCCAACGAGGCCGGGTGCTGGGAGGGGCGGATCAAAGTCGCCAGGACCGGAGCCGAGATCCCCTTCTCGGAGATCGAAGAACTCCTGTCCTGGCTGGAAGCCCACAAAAACGGTGAACATAGGAGGCCCGCATGAAGCGACTTCTGGTCGGTCTGGTGGCCGGGCTCGGCTTGGTATGGGCTGGGGACGGGCAGCAGCTTTACCAGCAACACTGCGCAGGCTGCCACGGCCAAACGGCTCAAGGCGTGCCGGGGGTTTTCCCACCCCTGGCGGGGAATCCCCGTGTCCAGGACGAAGCCTACGTGCTCAAGGTTATCCGGGAAGGGCTCACCGGGCCGCTCGAGGTCGCCGGGCAGAAGTTCAACGGGGCGATGCCCGCCCTACCCCAGGTCTCGGATACCGACGCCAAGCGGATCGCTGCGTACCTGAAGGGTTTGGGCGGCACTACCCCTGCTCAGGCGACCCCCACTCCCCAGCCTCAACCTACCCAGACCGCTAGCCCCCAGATGGCCGCTCAAGGCAAGGCGCTCTTCACCGGGCAGGCCCGCTTCCAGAACGGCGGGGCCCCTTGCATGGCCTGCCACACCGCGGGGAGCAGCACGCTGATGGGCGGGGGGAACCTCGGCAAGGACCTCACCGATTTGCACACCCGGCTGGGCGCGGCGGGGATCCAGGGGGTGCTCTCCAATATCGCCTTCCCGGTGATGCGCGAGGCCTACAAGGGCAAAGCCCTCACCCCCCCTGAGATCGCCGCCCTCACCGCGTTCTTCGCCGAGGTCGCCAAGGAGCCGGTTCGCCCAGCCTGGGTGGACAGCGGGCGGCTCGTTTACGCCGGGTTCTTCGGGGCGCTGGCCCTGTTCGGGGCGATGTACCTGTTGTGGCTGAACCGTCGGGCGAGCCTATCCGAGAAACTTCGCAGGAGGCGTGCATGAGCAACTGGATCAAGGAGATCGAAGCCCCCACCGAGCGCAAGTGGGAGGAGTTCTACCGCAACCGCTTTGCCCACGACAAGCGGGTGCGCACCACCCATGGGGTGAACTGCACCGGCTCGTGTAGCTGGGAAGTCTTCGTCAAGGACGGGATCGTGACCTGGGAGCTTCAGGCCACCGATTACCCCCAGCTCGAGGCCGGCCTTCCCCCCTACGAGCCGAGGGGCTGCCAGCGGGGGATCAGCTTTAGCTGGTACCTCTACAGCCCGATCCGGGTCAAGTACCCCTACGGGCGCGGGGCCCTCCTAGACCTCTGGCGCGAGGCCCGGGCCCACCACGCCGACCCGGTGGCGGCCTGGAAGAGCCTGGTGGGCGACCCCGAAAAGCGCAAGCGCGTCCAGACCGCCCGCGGCAAGGGTGGGTTCCGCCGAGTTTCCTGGGACGAAGCGCTCGAGATCATCGCGGCCGCCCTCGTCCACACCATCCAAGAGCACGGCCCCGACCGGATCATCGGCTTTAGCCCGATCCCGGCGATGTCGCAGATCAGCTACGCGGCGGGCTCTCGCTTCCTCACCCTTTTGGGCGGGGTGGTGATGAGCTTCTACGACTGGTACTGCGACCTCCCCCCCGCAAGCCCCGAGATCTGGGGCGAGCAGACCGATGTGCACGAGTCGGCGGACTGGTACAACGCCCGCTTCATCGCGGTGATGGGCTCCAACCTCAACATGACCCGCACCCCCGACACCCACTTCATCTCCGAGGTGCGCCACGCCGGGGCCAAGCTCACCGTCTTCAGCCCGGACTTCTCCCAGGTCGCCAAGTACGCCGACTGGTGGATCCCCTCGCACCCCGGCCAGGACACCGCGTTCTGGATGGCGGTCAACCACGTCCTCCTCAAGGAGTTCTACCTGCTGCGCCAGGTGCCCTACTTCACCGATTACCTCAAGCGCTACACCGACAGCCCCTTCCTGGTCGAGGTGAAGAACGCTCGGCCCGACCGTTACCTGCGGGCGGGGGAACTCAGGGCCTACGCCGGCGAGGAGAACCCCGAGTGGAAGCTCTTGGTCTGGGACGCCAAGACCGGCGCCCCCAAGATGCCCGGCGGGACCATCGGCTTTAGATGGCAAAAGGTAAAGGGCAAGTGGAACCTCGAACTCAAAGACACCAAGACCGGCGAGGAGATTGACCCGCTGCTCTCGCTAAAGGACGTAGCGGACGGGGTGGAGCTCTTAGAGTTCGACGACTTCACCACCGGCAAGACGCTCCAGCGCGCCGTGCCCGTGAAGTACGTCCAGACCAAGGACGGCAGGCGGGTGGCGGTCACCACGGTCTTCGACCTGCTGATGGCCCAGTTCGGCGTAGACCGCGGGCTGGGCGGGGCCTACCCCCAGGGCTACGACGACGAGGAAGGGCTCTACACTCCCGCGTGGCAGGAGAAGTACACCGGCATCCACCGCGACACCGTGATCCGCTTCGCGCGCGAGTGGGCCGAGAACGGCGAGAAGACCCGGGGCAAGAACCTCATCATCATCGGGGCGGGGGCCAACCACTGGTACCACAACAACCTGCTCTACCGCTCGGGGATCACAGCCCTCATGCTCACCGGCTCGGTGGGGGTGAACGGCGGGGGGCTGGCCCACTACGTGGGGCAAGAAAAGTTGGCGAACCAAGCTTCCTGGAGCGCCATCGCCTTCGCCGGGGACTGGAAGTACCCATCCCGGCAGCAGAACACCCCCTCCTTCCACTATGTCCACTCCGACCAGTGGCGCTACGAGCGGGGCTACAAGGACTATGACCGCACCGTCCAGGCCCCCTCCGACCACACCATCGACCATCAGGTGCGGGCGGTGCGCAAGGGCTGGCTGCCGTTTTTCCCGCAGTTCAACCGGAGTCCGCTCGAGGTCGTTCGGGAGGCCGAAGCGGGTGGAGCCAAGACCGAGGCCGAGATCGTGGCCTACGTGGTGGAGCAGCTCAAAGAGGGGAAGCTCGAGTTCGCCGTTGAAGACCCTGACGCGCCCCATAACTGGCCTAGGGTCTGGTTCATCTGGCGCGGCAACGCCATCGGCACCAGCGCCAAAGGGCACGAGTACTTCCTCAAGCACTACCTGGGCACCCACACCAACACCGTGGCCGAGGAGGTGGCGAACGGGCACGTCTCGGAGGTGCGTTACCGACGTGAAGCCCCCGAGGGGAAGCTCGACCTGGTGGTGGACCTCAACTTCCGCATGGATACCAGTGCCCTCTACTCCGACATCTTGCTCCCGGCGGCCACCTGGTACGAGAAGGAAGACCTCAACACCACCGACCTGCACACCTTTATCAACCCGCTCCAAGCCGCGGTGCCCCCGGCGTGGGAATCCAAGAGCGACTGGGACATCTTCAAGGCGTTGGCGGCCAAGTTCAGCGAGCTGGCCCGGGGGCACTTGCGGGGGCCGGTGCGGGACATCGTGATGATCCCCCTGCAACACGACACCCCCGACGAGCTCTCGCAGCCCACCGACAAGGACTGGAAGCGGGGCGAGGTGCAGCCCATCCCCGGCAAGACCATGCCCAAGTTCCGGGTGGTGGAGCGCGACTACACTCGGATCTTCGATAAGTTCACCACGCTGGGCAAGAACCTCGAAGAAACCGGGGTGGGAATGCACGGCCTCAGCATCGAGGTGGCTGACTTCTACCGCGAACTCGCCGCCAAGCAGCCGCGCCAGTACGGCGAGGACGTGCTACCGAGCCTCTACGAGGCCCGCCAGGTGGCCGAGGCCATCCTGCACTTAGACCCGGTCTCCAACGGCGAGATCGCCTATCGGGCCTTCAAGGACGAGGAGAAGAAGGTGGGGCTGCCCCTTGCCGACCTGGCCGAGCCCAACCGGGGCGTGCGGATCGGCTTCAGCGAGATCGTAGCCCAGCCGCGCCGCCAGCTCACGACCCCGACCTGGAGCGGCATCATCCTGAATGGCCGAGCCTATAGCCCCTACACCCTCAACGTCGAGCGGCTCATCCCCTGGCGCACCCTCAGCGGGCGGCAGCACTTCTACCTCGATCACCCGAACTATCTGGCCTGGGGTGAGCACCTGCCCGCCTACAAACCGCGCCCCGACCACACCATGCTCTCGGAGACCGAGGTCACGCGGACCCAGGCCCAGGGGAAACTCCTCAACTACATCACCCCCCACGGCAAGTGGAGCATCCACACCACCTACTCCGACAACCACCGCATGATGACCCTCTCGCGCGGCGGCTACCCCGTCTGGATCAACGACAAAGACGCCAAGGAACTCGGCATCCGCGATAACGACTGGGTGGAGCTCTTCAACGACAACGGGGTCTTCGTGCAGCGTTGCATCGTCTCGGCCCGCATCCCCCGAGGCACGGTCTTCGTCTACCACGCCACCGAGCGCACCGTGGGCATCCCCAAGAGCCCCTTGCGCGGCAAGCGGGCGGGGATGAACAACTCCATCACCCGGACCCGCCTCAAACCTGTCCTGATGTCGGGCGGCTACGCCCAGTTCACCTATGCCTTCAACTACTGGGGCCCCACCGGGGTCAACCGCGACACCTTCGTCTACTTGCGGCGCGTCGAGGAGCCGCAGTGGTGATGCCCACCGGCTCTAAAGGAGGCCAGATGAACGTTCGAGCCCACATGAGCATGCTCTTCCACCTCGACAAGTGCATCGGCTGCCACACCTGTTCGGTGGCCTGCAAGAACCTCTGGACCGATAGACGGGGCACCGAGTACATGTGGTGGAACAACGTCGAGACCCGCCCCGGCGCGGGCTACCCCACCGGCTGGGAGGATCAGGAGCGCTTTAGGGGCGGCTGGGAACGAAGGGGCGACCGCCTCGAGCTGAAGCTTCACTCCCGCCCCCAGGGCCTGGCCAACCTCTTCTTCAACCCGGCCCTGCCCGAACTCGACGACTACTACGAGCCCTTTACCTTCCGCTACCAGGACCTCTTCAACTCGCCCCAGGGCGACGACCAGCCGGTAGCCCGCCCGGTCTCGATGATCACCGGCGAGCCCATGAACATCGAGGCCGGGCCGAACTGGGACGACGACCTGGGCGGCTCCAACCTCTACGCCCAAAACGACCCCAACTGGGACGGGGTGGACGAAGACATCCTGGCCCAGATGGGCGAGATCGAGCGGGTGGTCTTCAACTACCTACCCCGCATCTGCAACCACTGCCTCAACCCCTCCTGCGTGGCGGCCTGCCCCAGCGGGGCCATCTACAAACGGGCCGAGGACGGGGTGGTGCTGGTCAACGAGCACAAGTGCAAGGGCTGGCGGATGTGCGTGGCGGCCTGCCCCTACAAGAAGGTCTACTACAACTGGGCCACCGGCAAGAGCGAGAAGTGCATCCTCTGCTTCCCCCGCCTGGAGACCGGCCAGGCCCCGGCCTGCGCCCATAGCTGCGTGGGCCGCATCCGCTACATGGGCGTGCTGCTCTACGACGCCGACCAGATCCCCACCGCCGCGATGGTGGACGACGAGCACCTGGTCTCGAGCCACCTGGACGTGATCCTCGACCCCTTCGACCCCCAGGTGATCGCGGCGGCCAAGGAAAATGGCCTCGATGACGGATGGATCAAGGCCGCGCAGGAGTCGCCGGTTTACAAGTTCGTCAAGGTCTGGGGGCTGGCCCTGCCGCTGCACCCCGAGTACCGCACGATGGCGATGATGTACTACATCCCCCCGCTCTCCCCCATCGTTTCGACGATCGAACGCGGGCTGGTCAAGCTCGACCTGCCGCCCGAGAAGGTAGATTTCGAGCTGTTCAATAACCTCGAGAAAGCCCGCCTTCCCCTGGAATATCTGGCCAACCTCTTCTCCGCGGGGAATGTGGAGGTGATCCGGCCGATCCTCCAGAAGATGCTGGCGGTGCGCATCTTCAAGCGCCGTCAGAGCGTGGAGGGGGCGGTGGACGCGGCCACGCTGAGGCTCCTCGCGTCGGTGGGACTCGAGCCCGAGACCGCCGAGGCCATCTACCGCCTCACCACCTTGCCCACCCTCGAGGAGCGTTTCGTGCTGCCCCCCTACCACCGCGAGATGGCCGCCGAGGCCTGGAACGACCCGCTGGCCCACAAGGGCGAGGTGGGGGTGGGCACCATCGAACTCCCGGTGCGGGGCAACTAGGAGGCGTCATGAACGAGACCCTAGAACTTCTGGCCCTGGCTTATCAGTACCCCCAGGCCGGGAGCGTGCGCTGGCTTTTCGACGGGCTAAAGGACGTGCCCAAGGGAGCGGTGAAGGCCCACCTCGAGCGCTTCGCCCAGGCCCTCTCCCACCTCACCCTCTCCGAGCGGGAGGAGCTCTACACCCGCACCCTGGACCTCACCCCGCTCACCGCCCCCTACGTGGGCTACGCCGTGTACGGGGAGGACTACCGGCGCGGCAGCCTGATGGCGGCTTTGAACCGGGCCATGCAGGAGGCGGGAATTGACCTGGCGGGCGAACTCCCCGACCATCTGAGCCCGGTGCTTCGCTACTTGGCCGTAGCCCCACAGCCGCTCCCCGAACTGCTGCAAATCCTGCCCCCCGCCCTCAAGCAGATCGAGCACACCCTGCGCGCGCTCGAGCCCACCAACCCCTACCTGAGCTTGCTCGAGGCCACCCAGGAGGTGGTAGCGGCCTACATCAAAGCCCATCCGCCAGTCCTGGCCGGGCAAGGGAGGTGAACGATGAACTGGAATGTGCTGCTCTTTCAGGTCTTTCCCTACGTGGCGCTGGCCCTCTTCGTAATCGTCACCTTCCAGCGGATGCGCTCGAAGCCCTTCAGTGTCACCTCGCTCTCGAGCCAGCTTCTCGAGCGCAAGAAGCTCTTCTTTGGCTCGATCCCCTTCCACTGGGGCATCCTGGGGGTGCTGGCCGGGCATTTGGTGGCGCTGGTGATCCCCCAAAGCCTGCTCTGGTGGAACGCGGTGCCGATCCGGTTATACCTGCTCGAGATCACCGGCCTGATCCTGGCCCTGTGGGCCCTGGGCGGCCTACTCATCCTGCTCTACCGCCGCGTAAGCGAAAAGCGCATTCGGGTGGTGACAACCCCGGCAGACGTGATCGTGCTGCTCTTGCTGGGCGTCTCGCTGGTCACCGGTATTCTCACCGCCGTGCAACACCGCTACGGCTCCTACTGGTTCCCGGCGGTGTTCACCCCCTACCTCTGGTCCATCCTGACCCTGCGCCCCCGCCCCGAACTGGTGGCGGATTTGCCGAGCGTGATCCAGCTCCACGTCTTGAACTTCTGGCTCTTGCTGGCGGTGTTCCCCTTCACCCGGCTGATCCACATCATCACGCTGCCGCTGGGTTACCTCTGGCGGCCCTGGCAGATCGTGATCTGGATACGCAAAAACCGTCGCCCCGCTGAGCCCCTCCCTGCCCGTCCAGCCGTCCAGCCTCAACCAGCAGAAAAAGGGGGTGCTGATGGTTCAGACTAATGCTCAACCCAGTACTTCCGAGCGAAAACAGCGCCTGAGTGTACTTACCCTCTCGACCCTGGGCTTCACCCTGATGTTTGCGGTCTGGTTGATGTTTGGCGTGCTGGGCATCCCCATCCGCAAGGAGTTCGGCCTGAGCGATGTGCAGCTGAGCTGGCTCTCAGCGGTGGCCATCCTGAACGGCTCCATCTGGCGGCTGGCGGCAGGCATCCTCACCGACCGTTACGGGGGCAAGGTGGTCTTCACCGCCATGCTTTTTCTCACCTCTATTCCCGCCTTCCTGGTCGCCCACGCCACCAGCTACCCGGTGCTCCTCTTCTACGCCTTCCTGGTGGGCTTCGCGGGGAACGCCTTCAGCGTGGGCATCGCCTGGAACTCGGCCTGGTTCCCCAAAGAGCAGCAGGGTTTCGCCTTGGGGGTATTCGGGGCGGGGAACGTGGGGGCCTCGGTGACGAAGTTCATCGGCCCGGCCCTCATCGCCCTGACCCCGGCGACGGGCTACTTGGGCGGGGTGATCCCCGGCGGCTGGCGGTTCGTGCCCTTCCTCTACGGGGTGCTCCTCATCCTGATGGGGCTGGCGATGTGGGCCTTCACCCCCCGCCCCGACCGCAAACCCGGCCAGGGGCGGCCCCTCCCGGAGATGCTGGCCCCCCTACGGAACATCCGGGTCTGGCGCTTCAGCCTCTACTACGTGGTGGTCTTCGGGGCCTACGTGGCGCTGTCGGCCTGGCTGCCCAAGTACTACGTGGACAACTTCGGGGTGCCGCTTTACGAGGGGGCCTTGCTCACCGCCTTGTTCATCTTCCCGGCCTCGCTGCTGCGCCCCTTGGGCGGCTATCTCTCCGACCGCTTCGGGGCGCGGCGGCTCATGTACTGGACCTTCGGGCTGATGCTTTTAGCCTCGGGGGTGCTGATGATGCCGGAGGGGCACATCGTGCTCGAGCTCGCTTCGGGAAATCGCGAGGTGCTGCCCTGGCACGTGGGCATCGGGCTCTTCACCACCCTGGTCTTCCTGATCGGCATCTCGATGGGGGTGGGCAAGGCCGCAGTCTACAAGCACATCCCCGAGTACTTCCCCAAGGACGTGGGCGCGGTGGGCGGATTGGTGGGGATGCTGGGGGCCTTGGGCGGCTTCTTCCTGCCCCCGCTTTTCGCCTACGCCCAGAAGTGGACCGGGATGCCCCAGAGCACCTTCGGGGTGCTCTTCTTACTGACTCTGATCTCGGCCATCTGGATGCACCTGACCGTGCTCTCGCTGCTGCAAAAAGCCACCCCCCACCTCGAGCACAAGTTCGAACACGCGTCCGAAGAAGGTCATTGATGGCGTCTCCAAGCCCCTCCACCAAAAACGGAACCTGGCTCTCCCGCTGGGAACCGGAGAACCCTGCTTTTTGGGAGACCACCGGCAAACGCCTGGCCTGGCGCACCCTGTGGATCACCACCTACAGTTTGATGCTCTCGTTTATCGTCTGGTTCATGGTCTCGGCCATCGTGGTCAGGCTACCCGGGGTGGGCTTCAAGTTCACCACCACCCAGCTTTTCTGGCTCACCGCCATGCCGGGATTGGCCGGGGGAACCTTGCGCCTCATCTGGACCTTCCTGCCGCCCATCCTGGGCACCCGCCACCTGGTGGCTATCTCCACGGCTTTGCTCTTGATCCCGGTCATCGGCTGGAGTTATGCCATCGAAAACCCTGGCACGCCCTACTGGGTATTGCTGATGCTCGCGTTCCTGGCCGGCATCGGGGGCGGCAACTTCTCGGGGTTTATGCCCTCGACGAGCTACTTCTTCCCCAAACGGCTGCAAGGCACGGCGCTGGGGATCCAGGCGGGAATCGGCAACTTCGGGGTGAGCGTGGTGCAGTTTCTCACCCCCTGGGTGGTGGTCTTTCCCCTCTTCGCCAGCGGGATCGTGAACCTCGACAACCCCCAGAACTTCACCGCCCAAAACGGGCTCTCGAGCCCCATTTGGCTGCACAACGCGGCCCTGGTCTGGACGCTTTTTATCCTGATCGGGGTGGCGATGGCCTGGACAATGCTCAAGAGCGTGCCGGTGCGGGCCAACCTCCGCGAGCAGTTCGACATCTTCCGCGACAAGCACACCTGGGTCATGACCAGCCTGTACATCGCCACCTTCGGCTCGTTCTCGGGGTTCTCGGCGGTGTTCGCCCTGCTCATCAGACAGCTTTACGGCAAGTTTAGCGAAGCCCCCGACCCCCTGACCTTGGCGTTTTTGGGGCCGCTGGTGGGCTCCTTGGTGCGGGTGGCGTTCGGCCCGCTGGCCGACCGGATGGGCGGGGCCAAGCTGACCCAGGTGAGCACCCTGGGGATGCTGGTGAGCGCGGTGGGCTTGAGCTTCTTCGTCAACCCGGCCTCGCTCGAGCAGTTCCCCTATTTGGTGGGCTTCATGCTGCTGCTGTTCCTCTTCGCGGGAATCGGCAACGCCAGCACCTTCAAGCAGATGCCGATGATCTTCGATCCGCGGCGGGCCGGGGGGGTGATCGGCTGGACGGCGGCCATCGCCGCTTACGGGCCCTTCTTCTTCTCGGTGACCATCGCCGCCATCATCGCCCGGGCCGGGCACCCCACCGCGTTCTTCTACGGGGCGGCGGTGTTCTATGCCTTCAACGCGTGGCTGAACTGGTACTACTACGCCCGCAGGGGGGCCGAGAAACCCTGCTGAATAGGGCTAGAACCGAGGGCGCGGGGTGAGGCACCTTTTTTACATCAGCCTCTTAGAAAAACGGGGGAGCGCGAGGGGGCTGTAATCCCCCTCAATTCATTGAGGGGATCCACGGACCCCCTCCAGGGCCGG
>PSML01000062.1:0-15416 GCA_040290145.1 Meiothermus sp.
AACGCCCGCAGCCGGCGGGTCTGGGCCGCCCCCGAGGCCCTGACGCTGGGGCTGGCCGGGCTGGGGCCGCTGGTGGCCTGGCTCGTCCCCGGCTGGCCGCTGCAAGTGCAGGACGCCCTGCGCGGCCTCCTCATCGCCGGGGGCGGGATCGCCCTGGCGGGTGGGCTTTACTGGGCCTTGCGCCCCCTGCCACCCCAAGAGGAGGACGAAGAGGTGGTGGTGATCGGCTTCGGCGACGTGAAGCTGGCCGGGATGCTGGGGGCCTGGGTGGGGTTTTGGCCCTTCGTGGCAGGGATGTTCGTGGCGGCGGCGGTAGGGGCGGTGATGGGGATTTTGCTGCGCGAGCGGCGGGTTCCCTTCGTGCCCTATCTGGCCTTGGGCGGGATCTTCGCGCTGTTTTTCGGGGGGCGGGTCATCGAGTGGTATATGAGCTACTTGGGTATCGGCTGAGCGCCGAGGCGGTAAGCTATCGGCTATGGGCGACCTGTTCGAGCTTTACCAGCGCCGCGCCAGCGTGCGAAAGTTCAAGCCGGAGCCTTTGCCAGAGGGGGACCTCGAGAAGATCCTCTATGCCGCCCAGCGGGCTCCTACCGACGCCACCGCCCAGATGTACACCATCCTGCGGATCACGGATCGCGACCTAAGGCGAGCGATCGCCCAGCTGGCCAACAACGACGAACACATCCAGACCGCGGCCGAATTCTTCCTCATCCTGGCCGACGTGCACCGGCTGAGAAGGCTGGTCGAACACCGGGGGGGGAGTTGGGGCCACTGGCCCCGCACGGCAGCGCACTTTGGCATCGTGGACGCTGTGCTGGCCGGCAGCGCCCTGGCCACGATGGCCGAGAGCCTGGGCTATGGCATCTGCTGGATCGGCGGGGTGCTGAACGGGATCGGGGAGATCAGCGAGCTTTGTCGGCTGCCCGAGGGGGTCTTCCCGGTCGCGGGGCTCTGCGTGGGCGTTCCGGAGTCCATCCCCTCCCCTCGCCCGCGCCTGCCTCGAGAGCTGGTGGTCCACCAAAACGCTTATCGCGAGCCGGAGCCCGCCGAGCTGGACCGGGCTTTCGAGGTCATGCGCCCCATCACCCGCAGCGGGGACTGGTACAAGGTCTTGGAGCGCTACTTCACCGCGGGTGGGACCATGGAGGAGCGCGAGGGGCGGTACGGGCACCTGGTGGCCCGTCACGGTTTTGACCCGGATCTACCGGCGGAGGGGTTGGAGAGGCTGGGGATCCCGGCCGGTTCGCTGGGGGAGTTGATCGAGGCCGCCTTTGCCCACGGCTACCGCTCGGTATTGTTCAGGAGAGGGGAGGCTTGGCTGGAGCGGGAACCCTTGGCCTTGCGCGGCGAGGGGAGGCCCGCCCATGCGCTGCTGCAAGCCTGGCTCGAGGGGTGGGAGACCTGAAAACCAAATCCCCCGGTCCTTCCGTATAGGCTAATGGGTGGGGCCAGAGGCTCCACCCACGGAGGATGGCCATGCGCAAGTACAAGGTTGCAGGGTTCGTGGTTGTAGCGCTGGTTGCTCTAGGCCTGGGGGTGGCCCAGATGATGAGCCTCAAAAAGTCCCCCCCGCCCGCCCCTTACGCCAACGTCAGCGAGGCGCTCAAGGGGGCGCTGCCCAACTTCATCCCGGGGCTGGGCACCCTCTATGTTGACCCCACCACGCTGCCCGAGGGCCCCTTCTTGGCCTACGACAAGGCCGGGAGCTTGGTCAAGGTGGTCTTCATGGTGCCCCTCAAGAACCTCAACGACCAGAAGAAGTACGTGGATATCGGCACCAAAACCCTGCGGGCTTTGGGCATCAACCGCTGGGATCACGTCAACCTGATCCCCTCGGGGGCCCACCCTGGGGTCAACGAGCCCCACTACCACATCGAGTTCGTGCTGGTCAGCGTGGACCAGGAGAAGAAGCTGCTGGAAGGCGATCCTTACTAAACTCAGGCCTCCATGCCCAGGCCCCCGCGGGGGCCTGGGTTTTTGGGTACACTGCGGAGCATGGAGCCTTATGACTTCACCACCTACCAGCGCGAATCCCGCAAAACCTGGAGGCTGGTGCCCACCGACCACCCCATCGTCTACCCTACCCTGGGCCTGGTGAATGAGGCCGGGGAGCTGGCCGGCAAAGTCAAAAAGATCTTCCGTGACAAGGCCGGGGTGATCAGCCCTGAAGACCGCGAGGCCCTCAAGGGCGAGCTGGGCGACGTACTGTGGTATCTGGCCCAGATCGCCACCGAGCTGGAGCTGTCCTTGGAGGAAGTGGCCCGCCACAACCTGGAGAAGCTCTTGAGCCGCCTCGAGCGCGGAAAAATCCAGGGCGAGGGCGACTACCGCTGAGGCGGTCAAACCCCGAAAGGCCCCGCGGATCGGCGGGGTCGGGGTGGTGTTGGGGGGCTCGAGATGGTCTTTGCCGGCGCTCCGCCTGAGGCGTTAAGCTAGTACCCGTGAGCGCCCTTTACCGCCAAGCCCGCCCCACCACCTTCGACGAGATGGTGGGCCAGGAGCACGTCAAGGAGGTGCTCCTCAACGCGATCCGGATGGGGCGGCTGGCCCAGGCCTACCTGTTCTCCGGGCCGAGGGGGGTGGGCAAGACCTCGAGCGCCCGCCTCATCGCCCAGGCCGTGAACTGTGCGGGCCAGCCCAAGCCCTGCGGGGTCTGCCCAGGCTGCCGCTTGGTGCGCGAGGGAAACCACCCGGATGTGCTCGAGATCGACGCCGCCTCCAACAACTCCGTCGAGGACGTGCGGGAGCTGCGCGAGCGGATCCTGCTGGCTCCCCTTTTGGGCCTTCGCAAGGTGGTGATCCTCGACGAGGCCCACATGCTGTCCAAGAGCGCCTTCAACGCGCTTTTGAAAACGCTCGAGGAACCCCCCGAGCACGTCATCTTCATCTTCGCCACCACCGAGCCCGAGCGGATGCCCCCGACCATCCTCTCGAGGACCCAGCACTTCCGCTTCAGACGGCTCTCCGAGGCGGAGATCGTGCAGAAGCTGGGGCGCATCCTCCAGACCGTGGGCCGCGAGGCCGAGCCCGCCGCCTTGCAGCTGGTGGCCCGCATGGCCGACGGGGCCATGCGCGACGCCGAGAGCCTCTTGGACCGGCTCTTGACCCTCGAGGGCACCATCACCCTGGCCCAGACCGAAAATGCCCTGGGCCTGCCCCCACGGGAGGCGCTATGGGCTGTGGCGGAAGCGCTCGAGCGCGGACAGATCCGCCAAGCCCTCTCCGACGCGCACAACCTCTACACCCAGGGCTTCGCCGCCCGCACCTTGGCCCAGGGGCTTTTGGAAGCCTTCCGGGCCGGGCTCTACGCCAGGATGGGCTTGGGCACCGGGCCGCGCCTGGACCTCCCGGAAGATCGGCTGGTCGCGGCCATGACCGCCCTCGACGAGAGCCTCGAGCGCCTCCTCAAGCGCTCGGACGCGCTGACCCTCGAGCTGGCCGTCCTCGCCGCCTTCCAGGCCCTTCACCGCCCGACCCCTGTTGTCACGGGGACTTTGCCCACGAGCCCTCAGCCGGTCACCCAGGTCATCACCGCGACCGCCCAGGCCGGCAAGCCCCCCGTCCCGGACTTCAACCCGGTGGGGCGCCCGGCGCAAGAGGCCAAGCGGGAGCCTTCCGCCCATTCCCAGCCGGAGCCTGGCCCGCAGGTGGACCTAACCCAAGCCTGGCGCAACGTCCTGGGGGCCCTGAAGATCAACCAGCGGGCTTTTTTCCGCGAGGCCGCTCCCCACCTGGAGGGCCAGAAGCTGGTGCTGGTGTTTCCCGAGCGGGCCAGCTTCCACTACCAGAGCGCCCAAAAGAGCCTGGAGGCCGTCCAGGCCGCCGTACGCGAGGTGATGGGCGACCTCCAGGTGAGCCTGGTGCTGCAAGGGGAGAAAAAAAAAGTTGAACCCCGAACCGTAACCCCATCGGGCGGGGTGGAGAGCGGCTTGAACGGCTCTTCCGCCGGTATTCAAGTCCATCCCTCGACCCCTCCGCCCCCCCCCATCCCTTGGCCGGCTCGAGCGCCCGAACCGGTTGAACCGGAGCCCAGCCAATCGGAGCCTATGGAAGCTGCCCCTGTCGAGGCAGAGTCGGTAGAGCCCCTGCCCCCGGGCGCCGCAGACCAGGAACCCCCCAGCCTGACCGACGACCCGCGTTTTCAAAAGCTGTTGCGCACCTTTGGTGGGCGTATCCGCAAGGTGGTCTGGGATGCGCCCAAGACGCTCGCGCCGGAAGCCAGCGGGGAGGAGGCCCTGCAAAGTGACGAGGGCAGCGATGAATAGCCGGGCTTTCCGGTTAGACTTGGGATCATGAACACCACGGATCTCAGCGAGGAGAACCTGGAGAGCATCCTGAAGCGCCTACGCCGGATCGAGGGTCAGGTGCGGGGCTTGCAGAAGATGATCGAAGCCGGTCGCCCCTGCGAGGAGGTGCTGACCCAGATGAGCGCCACCAAGAAGGCCATGGAGGCGGCTTCCAACACCATCCTCCGGGAGTTTCTGACCCGCTGCGCCAGCGACATTGCCCGCGGCGACGCCAAGAAACCCGAGCAGATCGCGGTGCTGCTGCGCAAGTTCGCCAGCTAGACCGTTTTGGCGGGCTTGCTACACTCAAGGATGTGAGCCGTCCAGCCGGCAGCACCAAGACCAGAACCCAACCCCGCACCCGTACCCCACCCCAGTACAAGGTGCTGCTGCTCAACGACGACTACACCCCCATGGACTTCGTGGTCGAGGTGCTGATGCGGTTTTTTAGAAAGAGCGAGCTCGAGGCCATCCGCATCATGCTTCAAGTACACCACGAGGGGGTGGGGGTCTGCGGGGTCTATCCTTTCGAGATCGCCGAGACCAAGGTCAACCAGGTGATGCAAGCCGCGGCAGAAGAGGGGCACCCCTTGCAGTGCATCATGGAGCCGGAATAGGGCGATACCAAAAGTGAAATCGTGCCTAGCCATCCTCGAGCCGGGCTGGCATCCTATAGCCTGAATGGTCACCACCGAGCTACAAAAATCCATCGAGCGGGCCTTGGAGATCGCCTTCGAGCGGGGGCATGAGTACGCTGGCCTGGAGCACCTCTTGCTGGCCCTCCTCGACGACGCCGACGCCAAGCGGGTGCTGCAGCGCTGCGAGGTAGACCTGCTGGCCCTGCGGGGCCAACTCGAGATCCTGCTGGCCGAGTTCGAGAACCTGGCCGGGGTACAGCCGACCCCCACCACCGCCTTCCAGCGGGTACTCCAGCGGGCGGTGGCCCAGATGCGCTCGGCGGGGCGCGAGGAGGCCAACGGGGCCAACGTGCTCGTCGCCCTCATGGATGAGCGTCAGTCGCGGGTGTTCGGTCTGCTGGAAGACTTCGGGCTGAGCCGCCTCAAGCTCACCAGCGCCATCTCGCGCGAGACCCCGCCCAGCGGGGGCCAAGGCCAGCCCGCCGAGACCGAGGAGGACGGGGTCTTACAGGACCCCCTCGAGGCCTACTGCACCGACCTCACCGCCTGCGCCCGCGCCGGGAAGCTCGACCCCCTGGTGGGGCGCAAGGCCGAGCTCGAGCGCATCCTCACCGTGCTCTCGCGGCAAAAGAAGAATAACCCCCTGCTGGTCGGCGACCCCGGCGTGGGCAAGACCGCCTTGGTGGAAGGGCTGGCCCAGCGCATCGTGGCCGGGGAGGTGCCCCAGAACTTGCAAGGGGCCGAGGTCTTCGCCCTCGACCTGGGGGCCCTGCTGGCCGGAACCCGCTACCGGGGCGACTTCGAGGAGCGGCTCAAGGCGGTGGTCAAGGCCCTCCTGGCCCGGCCCAAAGCCATCCTCTTCATCGACGAGATCCACACCATCGTGGGGGCGGGGAGCACCACCGGGAGCGTGGTGGACGCCTCGAACCTCTTGAAGCCGGTGCTCACCGGGCAGCTGGCCTGCCTGGGGGCCACCACCCATAGCGAGTACAAGCACTTCGAGAAGGACCGGGCCATCGCCCGCCGCTTCCAGAAAATCGACATCCTCGAGCCCTCCCACCAGGAAGCCCTCCAGATCCTGGAGGGGATGCGCCCTAGGCTCGAGGCCCACCACCGGCTCAGCTACACCAGGCCCGCCTTGGAGCGAGCGGTCGAACTCGCCGCCCGCCACCTCTCCGACCGCCGCCTGCCGGACAGCGCCCTCGACGTGCTGGACGAGGCCGGGGCGGCCCAGGCGCTGGCTAAACGGCGCAAGAGCAAGATCGGGGTGGAGGACATCGAGGCCACCGTGGCCCGGATGGCCCGCATCCCCCCCAAGTCGGTCTCGAAGGACGACGGGGTGCTGCTGCAGAGCCTCGAGGCCGAACTCTCCCGCGAGATCTACGGCCAGCCCAACGCGGTGAAGGAGGTGGCCAGCGCCATCAAGCTGGCCCGCGCCGGCCTGCGCGATCCGCAGAAGCCCATCGGGGCCTACCTCTTCGCCGGGCCTACGGGGGTGGGCAAGACCGAGCTCTCCCGCCAGCTGGCCCTCAAGCTGGGCGTGCCGCTGATCCGCTTCGACATGTCCGAGTACATGGAGAAGCACACCGTCTCCAGGCTCATCGGCGCGCCCCCCGGCTACGTGGGCTTCGAGCAGGGCGGCCTGCTCACCGACGCGGTGCTGCAGAACCCCCACTGTGTGCTGCTTCTCGACGAGATCGAGAAGGCCCACCCCGACCTCTTCGCCCTCCTCCTGCAGGTCATGGACTACGGCAAGCTCACCGACCACAACGGCAAGACCGTGGACTTCCGCAGCGCCTTGCTGATCATGACCACCAACGCCGGGGCCGCCGAGGCCAGCGAGACCCGCATCGGCTTTTTCCGCGAGGCCAAGGCCGAGGCCGCCGACGAGGCCATCAGGCGGCTGTTCACCCCGGAGTTCCGCAACCGGCTCGACGCCATCGTGCACTTCGCCCCGCTCTCCCCGGAGGTCATGGGCCAGATCGTGGACAAGGCCCTGAAGGCGCTCGAGGCCCAGCTCAGGGAGCGCAAGGTGAGCGTGAGCGTCACCCCCGAGGCCCGGCGGTGGCTCGCCGAGCGGGGCTACGACCCCGGGATGGGCGCCCGCCCCCTGGCCCGGCTGGTCCAGGAGCGCATCAAGAAGCCGCTGGCCGATCTGCTCCTCTTTGGTCCGCTCAAAAACGGGGGGCATTTGCGCATCGAGGTCAAGGAGGGGGAGCTCGAGCTGCTCGGCTAGCTCCCTCCCGGTACGCTCAACCCAGAGAGGGCAGCACCTCATCGGTTGGGGATGCCATTTGGGTATAGGCCGGATTCGCCAGCTCGCCTCGGCCATCCTTCCAGCCTACTCACCCCCGAGCCCATACACCTGCTCTTGCCGATGGGAAAGCCACTGTGTGCCCCCGGCCCGCACCACCACGTCCTCCTCGAGCCCCACGTAACCCACTCCCTCGAGCATCACCCCCAGCTCGAGCGCGTAGACCTCGCCCTCCCGCACCACCCCCTCGGGAGCCTGGCCGTAGCGCGGCCAGCGGGGGCCCAGCAAGGTTCCGCCGTCGTGGGTGGCCCGACCCAGGCTGTGTCCGGTGGCGTACTTGTACTCGGGGTAACCGGCGCTGGTCACAACGCTGCGAGCGGCCTCGTCCACCTCGAAGCCCTGCACCCCTGGCCTGAGCACCCGGGCCGCGGTATCGATGGCCTGGCGCACCACCCGGAAAGCCCGCTCGAGTTCCACCGGGATGCCCTGGCCCCCTCGGGGCAGATAGTACAGGCGCTGGATATCCGAGCAATAACCGGCGAGTTTCACCCCGTAGTCGGTGTGGACCAGCATCCCTGGCTCCAGAACTCTATCGGTCGGCCCGGCGTGGGCGGGCATCCGGGCAAAGCTCAGGTTGGGGCAGCCGGTCCAGCCCCAGGCAGGCTCGAGCCCCTCGGCCCGCAGCCGGTTTTGCACCAGGGCGGCAGCCTGCCCCTCGCTGATGCCGGGGCGGAGGGCCCGGCTCAGATCGCGCAAATGGGCCTCGGCCCGGTCTACCGCGGCCTTGATCCGGGCCTGCTCGACGGGGGTCTTGACCGAGCGCAGCACGCTCAAGAACCCCGACGCAGACGCGAAGGGGGCCTCGGGGAGGGCTCGCGCCAGGTTCAAATACATCCCGTGGGTGAGGCCATCGAGGAGCGGGTTATCCGGCGCGTAATCGAGCAGGATCCGCTTGGGGTTCAGCCCGGCCACCGCCGAGCGCAGCCGGTCGGTGTAGTCCTCGTCGTAGGGGTAAACCTGCCAATCCGGGGAGATGCTGGCCGCGTCGAAGCGCCCGGCGATGGCGAGGGCGGCATCCTGGCTCACCAGAAAAAAAGTATCCCAGGTCAGGTGGGCCGGGCTCACCAGGGCCAAAGCCGGTTCGGGCTGCTCGAGGTTTTCCCGCGTGGCGATGAGCCATAGGTCGCCGTCCTGGAGGAGGCGTTGGGCCTGGGCCAGCTTCTCCCGGTGAAGTTCGGCATCGGGGTGCATCGGGTCCAGTGTAAAGAGCAGGGATGCTTTGTGGGAGGGTTTGGTCCAGCCCTTGCAAATCCTGGGAGGTAAGGCTGTCCACCCTCGTGAGGGAGCCGGTCTAGATGAACCGTACCGGAAGGGCCATGGCCTCCTGGAGCATCCGCCGGTACTCGCGCGGTGCGACCTGGTAGGCCCCGAAGCGCTCGAGGTGGGGGTTTTGCACCTGCACGTCGAAGAGCAAAAAGCCCCGCGCCCGCAGGTGCTGCACCAGCCGCACCAGCGCTACCTTGGAGGCCTCCGGCACCGCGTAGAACATGCTGTCGCCGATAAAGGCCCCACCCAGGGCCAGCCCCAAGATCCCCCCGGCCAGCTCGCCTCCCAGCCAGCACTCGAAGCTGTGGGCGAACCCGGCCCGATGCAGCCGCAGGTACATCTGGGCCAGCTCGGGGGTCAGCCAGGTCTCGCTGCTGTAGCTCCAGCCCCGGGTGGCACAGCCCTCCACCACCCCCATAAAGTCGGCGTCGATGCGGGTCTCGAAGCGCCCCGAGTTCAGCGCCCGGCGCAAGGAGCGCGGCACGTGCAAGCGCCCGTCCAGCGGCATCAGGGCCCGCAGGGAGGTGCCATAGGCCCGCTGGTCGAACCAGCCCACCCCGTCCTTGAACCCCAACGGGAAGTAGCCCTGGGCGTAAAGCTCGAGGATCGCCGCCACGTCCACGCCTTTACGTTACCGCAAGGTGTTCCCCCCGCGCCCGGAAGGGGAAGGCCCAGACATCGGCCTTTTGGGCCCCTAGACCCGGGCCCGGGTTTGCGGGCTGTTGGGGTCTTCCAGCCAGCGGCAGGGGTCGGGAACCTTTCCATCCTGAGGTTTGTCCAGGGGCTCGAGGGGAAGGCGGTCCAGCCCCCCCCTTACCCCCCGGTCAGCGTCACCCGGGCGTTCTACCGGGGTTCACCCTGCAAAGCCAGGGGCTCGCGCTCGGCGAGGTACTTCTCGGCCACCATCGCCGCCCGGGTTCCGGCCCCTACGCTGGTGCCGAGCTGCCGATAGATGGGGTCAGCCACGTCCCCCGCGGCGAAAAGCCCCGGCACCGAGGTGTAGATCTCGTCTCGCACATCCACGTAGCCGTCGGGACGCAACGCCACCAGCCCCTTGACGAACTCGGTGTTGGGGACGTGACCGATGAAGACGAAGACCCCATCGGTCTTGAAGTCGTAGACCTGGCCGGTCTCGAGGTTCTTGAGCCGCACCCCGCTCACCGTCTCTTCACCCAAGACCTCCTCCACCACGGTGTTCCAGATGAAGTTCATCTTGGGGTTGGCGAAGGCCCGGGCTTGGGCGGTTTTGTTGGCCCGCAGCTCGCTGCGGCGGTGGATCAGGGTGACCTTGGAGGCAAACTTGGTGAGGAATAACCCCTCCTCCACGGCGGCGTCACCCCCGCCCACCACCACCACTTCCTTGCCCCGGTAGAAGAAGCCGTCGCAGGTCGCGCAGGTGCTCACCCCGCGCCCGTAGAACCTCTCCTCGCCGGGCACCCCCAACTTCTTGGGGTTGGCGCCGGTGGCCAGGATCACGGCCTTGGCCCGGTAGTCCTGCTCGAAACCCTTCACCAAGAAGCCGGTGTCGGTCTTCTCGATGGCCTGCGCCTCGTCCATCAGGAGTTCCGCCCCGAACTTGCGGGCCTGGTCTTCCATGCGCTTGGCCAGTTCGGGGCCGCTGATGGCCTCGGGGAAGCCGGGGTAGTTCTCGACCTCCTCGGTCTGGGCGATCTGTCCGCCGGGGAGTCCCCTCTCGAGGATCAAGGTCTTGAGGTTGGCCCGGCCCGTATAGATGGCCGCGGTGAGGCCCGCCGGCCCACCCCCCACGATCACCACGTCGTATTCATGGCTCATGTCTACACCTCAGCCCACAGGCTACACCGCCGCTCGAGGGGGCAAGGTATCGGGGATGACAAAATACCCCTAGGGGGTATAGGCGCGGACGGGACGCGCAAGGTCCGGTCCTGACCTAATCCATACGGAAAATCCCCGGCTCGAGCCGGGGGATGTGCTGGTGACCCCAAGGGGATTCGAACCCCTGCCGCCGCCTTGAAAGGGCGGTGACCTAACCGCTAGTCGATGGGGCCAGGCGGTACGCCAGCCCGGGGTTGGGTGGCCCCGGGCCGGCGACTTGGCTGGGGCGCGTGGATTCGAACCACGATTGGCGGAGCCAGAATCCGCAGTCCTGCCGTTAGACGACGCCCCAGTGGGGCACTGCGCGTCTGAAGGGGTCACAAAACCCGCTGTGCAAACGGCCCGAAGTCGGGCAAACGACATGGTACACTCAACCCGTTGGGTTAGCAAGCCCCACCAGCCATCACCTATGGACATCGAGCAGCAGGTTTTGCAAGCCTTGAGCCAGTACGTATCCCGCGGGGCCGCCGAGAACCTCCTCAAGCGGGCCATCAAAGCCCGAGGGCGCCCTCCCCTTTCCCCCGGGGACTGGGCTCAGGTCATCGAGGGGCCGCTGATGCGCGAACTGGGCCAGATCTTGCCGGTGCGGGGGGTGTTGCCGCCCCTCAGGACCCTCCTGGCCAAGCTGCGCTCGAGCCCCACCCCCCCGCCAGGCCCCACCCCTCCCCCTGAGGAAGAATCCCCGGTTTCCCCGCCGCTCGAGCAGGTCTTCCTCCCCGACCCTGTCGCCCGGCAAGGCCTGGTGCAAAGCCTGGCCCGGATGGAGGGGGTGTCCGGGGTCATCCTGGAGACCCCCTACGGGCGGGAGACCCGCGTCCAAGGGCTGGGGCCGGAATTTGTCCGCATGGTCGGAACGGCCCACCGGCTACTCGTCACACGGGGAGGCTATACTCTGTTTTACACTGTGCTGGAGTCGGCCCATTTGCTCATCCGCCCCCTAGGAACTGGGTGGATCGCGGTGCTCGCCCGCAGTGAAGCCAACCTGGGGACCCTGATGTACCGCCTGCGCAGCATCGAGGGTCTACAGGGGATCGAGAACCTAAGCTAAGAGGCGGATATGCGCGTCCGGTCAAATACACCCCTAAACAGATGGCCCCACCGGGAGGTTATGAGATGAAGCGTTGGCTGGCAGTCTTGGTTCTCGCCACGTGGGCATCGGCAGCCCCGATTGCCACCGTATACGATCAGCTTTCGGGCAGCCTGACCCAGGTGCAGAGCCTGCAAAGCACCAACCCCGCGCGGGCCCTGGCCCTGCTCAGCGATGCCCAGAACCGCTTCCGAAGCTCGGCCAGCGACCTGGCCTCGCAACTCAGCGACGGGATCCTGCGCAACCTCGAGGACGCCAAGGTGGCCATCCAGCGCCGCAGCCGCACCGATCTCGAGGCCCGCATCCTGGTGATCCGGGGCATTCTAGGCAAGGCCCTTTACGATGCCTATTTCACCGCCGTCACCGCCAAACAAGGCCCGCAAGCCCAGGAGTTGCTGCGCCGGTTGGTGGCGGCGAGCGGGCTTCCCGCCACCCTAGCCGATCAGGCCAACGCGCTGGCCAGCGCCGCCAACCTCAACGGCCTGCGCCAGCTTTTCGAGCGCACCTACGCCCAGAACATGCTCACCGCCATGGCCCGGGCCCGCAACCAAGCCAGCCCCCAGGCCGCCTATCTCGATACCGCCCGGGCCTATGCCCTTTACCTGGTGGTTCAGGACTCACCTCGAGCGGGTGGGCTATCCGCGCAGGATTTTGTGGGGGCTTTGGCCAAGCTCTCCGCCAACCAGATGGAGGACTACCGCGCCCAGGCCAAGGCCCTCAGCCAGAAGATCCAAGCTTTCCTCCAGCAGGTCGGCGACCGACCGTCCAGCCAACCCCCGCAGGCCGTCACCCCCCCCGCCAACGGGGGGGTGGCTGCCCAGAACCCCGCCCCGGCCAAGCCAGCCCCCCAGCCCATCGCCCCCACGCCCGTCGCCCCCACCGGCCTAGGCACCGAGGACGCTTTCCAGCGCCTGCTGGGGGATGTGCGGTTCTTGGTGAACGACCCGGCCAAGGCCGAGCGGGTCACCGAGCAGCTCACCGGGGCCGGCATCCTCAGCGTGGATGACTGGAAGCGGGCCGTCCTGGAAGTCAAGGGGCAGGCCATCACCGCGCAGTCCCAGGTGCAGATCGGGCGGTTCGAGCAGGCCCGCCAGACCCTGAGGCAGCTACAGTCCCAGTACCGCAGCCAGGTCGAGCCGCTGGTAGCGGCCCTCAACCCCACCCTCGCCGAGCGCACCAACCGGCTGATCAGCGCCATGCAACGGGCGGTGGGCTTGCGCACCACCGACTTTAGCGTGCTCTCCAACGAGCTGGAAGCCTCTCGGCTGGCCCTCTCCAGGCAGAGCCTAGGCCCCGGCCACGACTTCCAGGTGAGCCTCCAGCTCCTGCTCCTCGGCCTGCCCCGCGCGGTGCTCTTCATCCTGGCCGGGCTGCTGGCGGTGATCCCTCTGTACCTGCTGGCCCTGACCTTCGGCGGACGCAACCTCTACTGGCGCTTTTTGGGCCTGGCCTTCTTCTTCCTGCTCCTGCCGGCGATGCTCGAGGGCCTCTCCTACATCGGATCGATCCTGGCCGACTACGGCAACCTGCCCTTCTTCGGGGCGCTGGCCAGCCTTTCCATCCAGCAGAGCCTGACCGCCCAGATGTTCTGGGCCCTCACCCTCTTCTTGGTGATCGCCTTCGCCGGGATCGGGCTACGGGGGATCGCCACCCAGTTCGGGCTGTTGCAGAACACCCGCACCCCGGTGGTCAGCTCCAGCACCCTGCAGACCGGCCTCACCATGAGCCGCGCCGACCCCAAGATGACCACGGAAACCCTGGTGGAGTGGGATGAGGAGTTCTGAATCTCCCGGCATGAACACTTCCGGCCAGGAAAGCGTGGGATAATACCCTCAGAATGTCGCTTTACCAGACCTTGCAGCAATCGCTCGAGCCCCTCCTGGGCAGCCGGACCCAGGCGGTGTTGGAGGAGGGGGTGCGGAGGCTGGGGGTGAGCCCGGAAAACCTCCAGGCCACGCAGGCTGAAAACCTCCTCAAGCGGCTGATCTACCGGGAGCTTCAGGCCAACCGTCCCGCCTCCGAGGCCCGCAAGCAGATCGAAAACCTCCTGCAAGCCATCCGCGAGCCGAAGGAAGCCCCCGCCCCCCCACCCCCGGCGCGGGCCCAAGTACCCGCTCTGGCCGACCTCGAGGCCGGCCTCAAACGCCTGGGGCTTTACCTGGAGTGGCCTGAGGTGGGCCGCTTGCGCAGCCTGGTGATGGTCATCAAGCGGGAGCAGGAGAAGGGGGTCGAACCCGAGGAGCTGCTCAAGGAAGGGCAGGGGCTCTTGGTCCAGCTCGAGGAGCGACTGCAGGCCGCCCTGCTGCGCCAGACCCGCGACATCAGCGACCTCGAGGCGGCCTTGGGCCGGGTGAGCAGCGTGGGCGGTCCCAAGGTGCGCCGACTGGAAGTGCTGCTGCGGCAGATCAAGGAGGCGCACCAGGCCGAGACCCTGGCCCCGGGCGAGGTGGAGCGGGCCCGCTCCATCGCCGCCGAGCTGCGCAAGCTGGTGGAGTCCAGCGTGGTGCAAAACCCCACCCTGGAGACCCGCATCGAGCCCGAGGCCGAGGCCCCGGTCCCCGACGAGACCGCCGAGTTCTTGATGGAGCCCCCGGCAAAACCCTCCCGCGGGGAGGAAAAACCCCTCGCCACCGAGCGCTACCCCACCTTCGAGATTGACTTCGGCGAGCTCACCGAAGAGCAGCTGGGTAAGATCCGCGAGATCGACGTGGCCGAGGATCGCCGGGCCCTCGAGACCCTCAAGGAGCGCTACGCCGCGGTACTCTCCCGGCCCGAGGTGGCCTCCCCCCTCGAGCGCCTGGAGTCCCAACTGGCCTCGGGCGAGCCGCTGGGGCCGGAGCTTTCGGAGTTCGAAGAGGGGCTCAAAACCGCCCTCAAAGAAGCCCTCTCGGAAGCCCGGGTGCGCTACGAGTGGCTGGCCGAGCGGCTGCGCGAACTCAGCAAGGACCCCCCCCAAGAGTTAGCCCCTAAGCTCGCAGGGCTGGCCGCCCGGCTCAACGTGGCCTTCGAGACCCTGCAGGCCGGGGTGATCCCCGAAGACCTGCCGGCTTTGGGTGGGGCGCTCGAGGCGCTGGCCCAGGAGGCCAAGGGCCTACAGGAGCAGCGGGCCCGCGAGGCCCGGATGCGCCAGGCCCTGGACACCCTGCGCGGCGAGGCCGAGGCCGCCCTGGCGGCTTACCGCGGCCAGCCTATGGTGGAGGCTTTCTTCAACCAGCTGGCCGGGGCCCAGCCCCACGAGGAGAGCCTCCGGGTTTTGCGCCAGGGGCTCTCGGGGCTGCTCGATACGCTGGCCCGGGAGCAGGAGGAGGAGAACCTGCGCCGCTCCAGCCTGCGCTCGGCCTTGCAGGCCATGCCTCCCCTGGAGAGCCTCGAGCCCCAGCGCAGCCGCCTGCTGGCCGAACTCAGCGAGGCCAGCCAACCGCTGGACCAGCTCGAGGCCGCGGTAGGGCGGCTGGTGCGGGAGTTCCAGGGCCAGGTCAGCATGCGCCTGGAGGCCCTGCGCCGCCGCTCGCTCAAGCTGGGCCTGGCCATCCCCGGCCTGGAAGCCGCCCAAAAGGCTCTGGAGAACGGCCAGGTCCCCGATCCCCAGCCCTTCGAACGGACCCTCGAGGAGGCCCTCGCCCAGCGCCGGAATGCCCTCCTGGGCGAGCTTTCCCAGCTCGAGGGGCAGGCCCAGGCCCTGCGCGGGGTGGGCGGGGAGGCGGTGCTGGCCGAGATCGCCCAGTTCCGCGCTCGCATCCAAGCCGGCGAACTGGCCGACCTCGCCCCGGTGCACGAGGCCTTGAGAAAAGCCCAACGCGAGCTGGAAAGCCTGCGCGGGCAGCTGCGGATCCGCATCGGCACCCTGCTGGTCGATTACCACGAGCAAGCCCACATCGGCGGCGAGACGGTGTTCCGCTTGCGCCCCCTGATCGAGTTTCTGGCCGCCGCCCAGGAGCGCCTGGGCAAGCTGGGGGCGAGCGGGGTGCTCG
>PSML01000063.1:0-15155 GCA_040290145.1 Meiothermus sp.
AGCTCGAGTGAGGATTGAAACCCGGAGGGCGTCTCTAGAACGACCGTCTTCCACTCATTGCACTCGGGCGAAAGCTCGAGTGAGGATTGAAACTCCTTGCCGCTAGGCATTTGGTGCAGCAAGGTGGGCATTGCACTCGGGCGAAAGCTCGAGTGAGGATTGAAACTGCGAATCCGGCGAGCCATTTCCTCAGGCTTGCTGAGATTGCACTCGGGCGAAAGCTCGAGTGAGGATTGAAACTGTTTAGCTCATCGGGGTTTGGCCCTCGCAACCTTCCTGCAAGGTTCGGTGGCTAAGGTGGTCTCGTCCAGGCGGAAAGCCTGGCGAGGAGGATAAAGATGCTAAAGACTCGGAAAATGGCCCTGCTTGCGACCTCAGCCCTGCTCGGTCTAGCCGCTTTTGCCTTTGCCCAGCAGAACGGGAACGGGGCGCAGAACCCCAGCTACACTGGCAGCCTGCCGGTGCGGGAGAACCTCTCCACCCAGCAGTATCAGGCTCTGGCCAAGGTCTCGATGCAGGATGCCATCAAGGCGGTCCAGGCTGCTTTGGGTACGACCGCTACCCCTAGCCGGGCTAAGCTCGGTGTGGAGAATGGCTACCTGGTCTGGGAGGTGGTGATCGGTGGGCAAGAGGTCAAGGTGGATGCAGGTAATGGCAAGATACTGCATCAGGAAGCTGTGGGTGGCGAGGAAGGCGAGCATGATGGAGTGGGTGGCGAGGAAGGCGAGCATGATGGAGAGGGTGAGGGCCAGGAGGAGGGCGACTAAGCGCCATCTTAGCCCGTCCGTGGCAAGCGCCGAGCTCTGCTAGGGGGAGTGATTGGTGGAAAGCCCCTAGGGTATTCGAGCTCCCCCAGGAACCTTGCCCTGGGGGGGCAATTGCGTAGAATGATACCGGTTCGATGGGCTTCCTTCGCTGCGCAGCGGGGAGGAATTTTCGCGGCAGCCTCTAGCTATGGCGTGACGCTTAGGTGAGCGCTTGTGTTGATGCGAGGCACGAAATTATGCGGATTCTGCTAGTCGAGGATGACCTCGAGGTCGGTGAGTTGGTCAGGGAGACCCTCCAGGGCGAGGGCTACGCGGTAGACTGGGCTCGAGGCGGCGAGGAGGGGCTGGGTCTGGCGCTGGCCTTTCCCTATGATCTGCTGGTGCTGGACGTGCGGCTACCGGGTCGAGACGGCTTCAGTCTGCTGGAGGCTCTGCGGGCCGAAAGCAGGCGTACCCCCGTACTGATGCTTACTGCCCGCGATGCCCTGGAGGACCGGGTGCGTGGGCTGGAGGGCGGGGCCGATGATTATTTGGTCAAGCCCTTCCACCTGCGCGAGCTGCGGGCCAGGGTGCGTGCGCTGCTGCGGCGAGCCCAAGGGGAGGCCCGCAACCTGCTGGAAATCGGGCGGCTACGCCTGGACCTGGAGGCCAAGCGGGTCTGGTGGCAGGGGGAGGAACGCCAACTGACCGCGCGAGAATGGGCCATTCTGGAGTTTTTGGCCTTGCATCCGGGCCAGGTCTTCCCCCGCGAGCTGTTGTTGGAGCATATCTGGTCGGGCCAAGCCGAGATCGACCCACGCAGTCTCGACCCCTACATCTCTCGCCTGCGGGCCAAACTCTGTGAGGGGGCCATCGAAACCCAGCGCGGCCTGGGGTATCGGTTGGTGGGATGAGCCTGCGCCTGCGCTTGAGTCTGTTCTACACCCTGCTGCTGGCAGCGGTGCTGGGGCTAGCTGACCTGGGGCTGTATGCAGGGCTCAGGCAGGTTTTGCTAGCCCAGCTCGAGGGAGAGCTCTCCACTGCTTTGGGCCTAGCCCGGCCTTTGTTGCAGGCCGATGAGGGGGAGTTCCGCATCGGGCAGGAGGGGGAGCTGCTGCCCCGGCTGCCGGTGGGACTAGGGCTGTTGCTTTACCGGGCCGATGGGCGGTTGGTTCAGCAGGTCGGGGCGCGGCCCAACCCTCTGCCTAAGCCCCTCTCAGGCTGTGCCAGGAGCGGAGAGTGGCAGCTTTGCGGGGCGGAGGTGTCGGGTGGGTACCTGTTGGCAGCCAAGCCGTTGGAAGGGGTGGAGGTCAGCCTCAGGGCCCTCAGTCGGGTGATCTTCGTGGTGAGCCCGCTGGCGGTGCTCCTGACCTGGGGACTGGGCTATGCCCTGGCAGGGCGGGCTTTGGCTCCGGTGAGCTCCCTGACCCTGGCGGCCCGTAAGCGGGCCCTTGAGCGGCGCTGGGATATGCCCTTGCCTGAGCCCAGCATCCATGACGAGCTTTTCACCCTCAGCCAGGCCTTTAACGGGCTACTCTCCACCTTAGGCGAGGTCATCGAGGGCGAGCGGCGTTTCACCCAGGATGCCGCCCACGAGCTGCGCACCCCCCTCACTACCTTGCTGGGCCGCCTGGAGCAGGCCCAGGAGCTCAACCGAGATCCCCAGGTTGCCCAGGCCCTGGAAGGGGCCAAGCGCTCGACCCTGCGCCTTCTGGCGCTGGCGGAGAGGTTGTTGCAACTGGCCCGGGCCGAGTCTGGCCAGGGTCTAGCCCATGAACACCTGGACCTTAGCGGTTTGGCCATGGAGGTGGTCGAAGAACTCAGGCCGCTGTTTGAGGCTAAGGGGTTGGAGCTGGAGCTTGGGCTGACGGTACCCTTGTGGATGAACGGGGACCGCCTGGCCTTGGGGCTGGCCTTGCAAAACCTCCTGGAGAATGCGCTTAAGTTCACCTCTTCTGGGAGGGTGCGGCTGGACGTGCGCCCGGAAGGGGGGTGGGGGGTACTCGAGGTCAGCGACAGCGGGCCAGGCATTCCCGCCAAGGCTCTGCCCCATTTGTTCGAGCGCTTTTATCAGGCCGAACCTGAGCACCGCCAGGGCGGTTGCGGGTTGGGGCTGGCCCTGGTGAAGGCGGTGGTCCGCTGGCACGGAGGGGGGGTGAGCGCAGCCAACCGCCCTGAGGGCGGAGCCTGCTTCAGGCTATGGCTCCCCCTGAAGCAGGGCAAACCCTAACGCCGAAGGAGGAGGTGTATCGCCACGCCTATGAGCAGCAGGGCTAACCCCACGCGAAGGGCCTCCTCAGGAATCCGCCAGGCTAGCCTGGCGCCGAAGTAAGTGCCCAGGAGGAGCCCTGTGGCCACCAAAGCCGCCACGGGCCAGCGCACCGCTCCCTCGCGGGCATAGGCCAGCACCCCCAGGATTCCCACCGGCAGAAGAAGGGCAGCCAAAGAGCTTCCGGTGGCGGTGCGTTGGTCCAGGCCCAGCAAAAGGATGAGGGCGGGCACCACGATGACCCCGCCCCCAATCCCCACAAGCCCCGAGAGCAAGCCGGCAAAGAGGCCGATCAGGGCGGAGAGGAAGAGTTCCACCTTACTTCAGGCCAAGCGCCTTGCGGGCCTCGAGGACTTGGGCCGCGGTCAGCTTCTGGGCCCGTCTAGCCGCCACCTCCTCAGGCGTAAAAGGCTTCTGCCCCTCGGGGAACTTGTTGCCCCAGGAGGTACTGATGTGGTTCAGGATGGCCGCGATCTCCCCGTCCTTGAGTTGGGCCCAGGCAGGCATGGCGCCGCTGTACTTGGCCCCCTTGACTTCAATCTGCCCCTGTAGGCCATAGAGCAGCGTGTTGATGAGGTACTCCCGGCCCCCTTTGGCCTCCAGGATCTGGGGCACGTGGCCCGCCAAGGGGGGGAAGACCCCCGGCAGGCCAGCCCCACTGGCCTGGTGGCAGCTCGAGCAGCTGGCGCTGTACAGTTTGGCTCCATCGGATCCCTGGGCGGCGGCCAAGCTGCCCAGCGCCAGAAGGGAAAAGAGGAAGGGTTTCGTCTTCATTTGCGGGTCTCCGGGGTGTAGTGGGCTTGCAGGTAGGCGGTGATGGCCTTCGCCGCATCCTCGGGGATCTGGGCCCCGTAGGCGTTGATCATCTTGTTAACCTCAGCTTGCCAGGTGGCCGCGGGTAGAGGGGGCTGCGCGGTGATGTAGGTGGTGCTGTGGCAGACCTGGCAGTAGCCCAGCACCAGCTCCTTACCGGGGCCGTCGGCCAGCTCCGGGGTGTAGAGGGGATAGGCCCCCACGCGGTACACCGAGCCCGCCCCTGCGGGGGTGGGAAGGGGCTGGGTGATCAGGCCCAAGGGGCCTTGGGTGTAGCTGCCAGCCTCCTCGAGGCCCGTATTGCCTTCGCTTTGGGCTAGAGCCAAAAGGCCAAAGAGGGCGAGGGCGAGATAAGCCTTGCGCATAGAAGCCTCCTAACCGATCACCACAACCTCTTGGCGCTCGATCTTGTTCCAGAGGTATCCCCCTGGGTTCCAGATGGCTTGGTCAGGCTGGGTGTTCCCCTTTTCGTCGGTGGCCCGCACCGCCAGGGTGTAGCGCCCCGGGGCCTGGGGGGTCCAGAAGTAGGTGAAGGTGCGGAAGGCGTAGGGGCCTAGATACTCGCCCAGCGCAGCCGTGCCCCAGCTCCGCCCGCCATCGGCCGAGACCTCCACCCGGACCACCCGCCCATTCCCGCTGAAGGCCACCCCCCGTACCGCCGCTGGCATCCCCTTGATCAGCGGAGCGGAGCCGTCTGGATCAACGATGAACGAGCGCACCGGCATGTTGAAGTGGCCGATGGGAACAGTCTTCACCCGCCCAGCCGCCACATCCTCGGGGGTGGTGGAGCCGTTAGGGGTGTCGGGGACGCGGTAGGCGGAGGCCATCCAGAAGTTGTTGTCCACCTGGGTGAGGGCCCGGATCCAGGTGACGTGCTTGAGCCAGTAGGTGGAGAACTTGCCGGGGACTACCAGCCGCACGGGGAAGCCGTTGAGCATGGGCAGGGGCTCGTCGTTCATGGCGTAGGCCAAGATGCACTCTTCCAGCAGGGGGTCGTTCAGGTCCAAGGACTTTATGAAGCGGCTCGAGCCCTTGCCCTCGGGCCCGTGCCCCCGGTCGAGCCCCTCGAACTGGATCTGCACGGTGCCCGATTTGGGCTTGGCGAGGTCCAGCAAGGTCTTGAGGGGGACCCCGGTCCACTTGGCGCACCCCATGGCCCCATTGCCCCACTGCCCACCGGGAACCCTGGGCTGGAAGCGGCTGCGGGAGTTGCCCGAGCACTGGTTCACCGCCACGATGCTCTTGGTGCCCAGCTTGAGGAGGTCATCGAAGCTCAGGCTCTGTGGACGCTCGAAGTTTCCCTCCAGGTTGAGCCGCCACTTGGCCAGGTCCACGGCGTTGGGGAGGATGTCCAGGTGGTAGCGCACGAAGAAGGCCGGGTTGGGCGTGAGCGCGGTGAGAAAGTAGGCCCTGGGGGTCTCGAGCTGCACTCCCCGGTCGGTCAGGCGCAGCAGGGGGAGCTTTTGCGGGTAGATAACAAAGGGGTTGACCCCGTTCCAGTAGGGGTTAGGCCCAGGACCGGTAAAGCTGGGCAGGGCCTCTTCGGCCTGGGGTGAGGCTTGTGCCCGCACCAGGCCACCCGCCAAGACGCCCAAGCCCGCCGCAAGCAGGCTGCGCCGCTTCAGGGACCGCATGGAAAGGTTTTGTAACGGATCCACAACCACCTCCTTTTGATGTGCACTTGATCCTTGTTCTACCCCAGGTGAGCGGATAAAGGAAGGTCACAGGGGGCTATACCCTCATAAGTAATGCTTATGGCCCAACCTGGAGGTTGAGGGTCATGTAGGGGTGGATTTTGCAGTAAATCGGGTAGGTTCCCGGTGCCTGGAAGGTGTAGCGGAACTCCGCTCCCGGGGCCAGATTGCCGCTGTCGAAACGGCCTGTGCTATCGGTTACGGTGTGGGGGGCCTGGCCCTGGTTCTTGAAGACCACAGGGGTACCCGGCGCCACCCGGAGGGTGTTGGGCTTAAACTCGAAGTCCACCAAGGCCACCTCCACCTGGCCCGTGGGTGGGGGCGTGGTCACGGGAGGCTGGGCGGTGGTCATGGGGGCGCAGGCCGAGAGGAGAAGGGCTAAAAGTACCCAGCGCCTCATATGAAGACCACATCCCCCATGAGGGCCGGGCCGAACACCGAGAGAAACTGCAGGCTACCCCCGAACTGGTGGATGGCCCCGGCCGGGACCAGGAGGAGGCTACCGGGCTCCACCTTTTGCCGCTTGAGTTCCACCTGGGCGAAGCCCTGGCCTCCCAGGATGTAGATCTGCTCGTCTTTGGAGCGGTGGTAGTGCCAGGGCTGGCCGGTACGGGTAGCCACGGCCACCGCGGTGCCTAGGGGAGCGTTGGCCAGGGCCGAGGCGGCAAAGGGTCGGTCTTGGGGGACCTCCGGGGCTTTGTAGCTCAGGAGCAGGGGGGTGCCCTCATTGGGGCCAGACCCCCCTTGGACGAAGACCACGTCGCCCATGAGCTTGGGGCTGAAGCGGGACAGGAGGTCCAGCTCCCCCATGAAGGCGTGGGCGGTCATGGGGGGGATGAGGATGGCCTGCCCGGGGGAGATGGGGGTTTCCCTTCCGCCCGCGATGAAGCGACCCTGGCCCTTCAATACCAAAGCCACCTCGAGCCGCTCGCGGTGGTAGTGGAGGGGCTGCTCCGTGCGGGTACGGATGAGGACCGTGGTGCCCAAAGGGGTCTCGCCCAGCCCCTTGGCCGCAAAGGGCTTGTCCTGGGGCACGGCCAGATCCATGCCGTCTTGGGGGTAGCGCCGGAAGGACCCCTCCCCGCTGGCCGGAACCAGAGCATAGGCCCGCCCCACGGCGGTGAGCAATACGGTGCTGCCTGCCAGCTTGAGCACTTGGCGTCTTTGCATAGTGTCACCTCAATGGGGTATATCCCCTTTGGGGGTGCTTTGGATCATCCGGTTAGATGCGCACCCGACCCACCGAGGGGGTAGTGGGCGCCGGGCTCCCCCCTGGAGGTTCCACCGAGACGCCGACCCAGCTCTCCTCGGACAGTGGGGTCGAGACCTCCAGCAGCTTGCCCGGCGACACGCCCAGGCTTCTTCGGCCCTCCGGCAGGATCAGCCAGGCCTGGTAGACCCGGCCTGGGGGTGGGGGGGCTTGTAGGTAGAGGAGGACCTCCCTCTGCGCAGTGCGCAGGGCCCAGCCGGTCTGGCGGCCCGTAGGGTCGACCAAGGGCAGCATCCGCGCCCCGGGTTCAGAGGCCAAGGCCACGAACCTTCGCCAGGCCAGGGCGTCCTGGTAGTGGCGATGGCCCCCTACGCCGAGGAAGCCGAGGAGAATCACCCCCAAAGCGGCCCACAGCAGCCAGCGGCGGTGGGGGGAGGGGAGGGACTCAGGCCCTTTGCGGCTTGCCGGGGGCAGGGGCGCGAGCCGTTGGCGTAGCTCCTCCTCCCACGCCGGGGGAACCGGGAGGGGCTCCTGGAGGCGGCCCAAGGCCTCGAGGTAGCCCCGATAGAGGGCCCGGCAGGCGGCGCAGCGCCGGACGTGGCGGAGCAGGGCCTCCCGCTCCCCCTCGGGCGGGGTGTCCAGGGCCAGAGCAACCAGGGTGTCGGGGTCCGGGTGGTTCATTGCAGGTGCGTCCTCATCCTCTCCAAAGCCCGCCGCAGGCGGCTTTTCACCGTGCCCAGGGGCCAGCCCAGCAGGAGGGCCAGTTCGCTGTGGCTGTAGCCATGGAAATACGCCAACTCCAGAAGCCTCCTTTCGTCGCCGTCCAGGGCCTGAAGGGCCCGGCCGATCCGGATCCGGTCCAGATGCTCGTCGTCCCCCACGCCTTCCGTGGGGGCGTCCCAGTCCTCGAGGGGAAGCTCCTCCCGGCGGCGCCGGAGGGCTTTAAGGGCCAGCCGGTGGGCGATGGTGAGGATCCAGGTGCGGGGGGAACCCAACGAGGGGTCGAAGCGCTCGGACTTCTGCCAGATGCGCAGGAAGGTGTCCTGCACGATGCTCTTGGCCTCGTCCCCATCCCGCAGGATCCGCCGGGCCAGGGCGTGGACATAAGGGGCGTGGCGGCGGTAAAGGGCGAGGAGGGCCTCCTCGTCCCCCCGGGACACCCGGCGGATGAGCACCACGTCCTCTTCACCCCCCATCATCCCGTTATACCCCCTTCCCCTCGTCCTTGGATGCCTCCAGGAAGGCCAAGGCGGCGCGGGAGAGGAGGGTTTGGGGAGGGCGGAGGAGGGTAAAGGGCCGCTCCAGGCCGGGAAGGTCCACCTCGGCAACCCCCAGCAGGCCCGCTTGGACCTCGGCCTCCACCACGTACTCCGAGAGGAAGGCCACCCCCAGGCCCAGCCGAACGGCCTGCTTGACCGCCTCACTGCCCGGCAGCTCCAGCACCGCCTTCAGCTTTACCCCCTCCAGGGCCCTCTCGGCCACCTGCCGGGTTCCACTGCCCCTCTCGCGCCAGATCACCTCCAGGCCGGTGAGCTCCCTCGGCCCTACCCGGCGTCCGGCCAGAGGATGACCGGGCGGGGTGACCAGGAGGAGCCGATCCCGGGCCAGCACCTCGGCCTCAAAGCCGGGGGGAAGCTGGGGTAGGTGCCCCTCCACCAGGGCGAGTTCAGCCTCTCCTGCCTTGAGAAGATCCAGCACCTCCTGGCTGTTCCCCACCCTAAGCTCCACCTCGAGGCCGGGGTGGGCCCGGCGGAGGCGGGCCAGGGCCTTAGGCACGCAGTAGTGGGCGATGGTGGTGCTGGCCGCCAGACGAAGCCGCCCGGTTTTCAGGCCCCGGAGGGCCTCTACGGCCTCCAGGGTCCCCTCCAAAGCCCGCTTCAGGGCCAGGGCATGCGGCAACAAGGCCTCTCCCGCCGCGGTGAGCCGCACCCCGTGGGGATGGCGGGTGAAAAGCGGCTCCCCCACCCGTTCGGCCAGCTTAGTCATCTGGTTGGAGATGGCGGGCTGGGTGCGGTGTAGCAGGCGGGCTGCACGGCTCAGGCTTCCCTGCTGGGCCACCACGGTGAAGGTCAGCAGGCTTTCGGGGTCCAAGCGCATATAATTTTTATTTTGATGAACTATACAAAATAAAAATTTGACTTATATCACTTTTCTCCCTACCCTGGCTCCATGACGCGACCCGCCGCCCTCAAGTTCCTCCCCGGTTTGGTTCTGGTCCTTCCCCCGGTGGTCCTGGCCTTCCTCCTGGCCAGCCTACCCGGCCTCAAGGCCGTGGGTCCGCTGGGCTTAGCCCTGCTCGTGGGGCTTATGCTTCGCCTGGCCTATACTCCCCCCACAGCAGTGCGTCCAGGTTTGGACTTCGCCGCCAAGAGCCTGCTTCGTCTGGGCGTGGTCTTCCTGGGAGTGCGCCTCAACCTGGGCCTTCTGCTCCAGGCCGGGCCCTTGATCCTGGTCCTGGACCTGGGGGTGATCGCCCTGGCCCTGCTCTTGGTCAACGCGGTGGGTAAGGCCATGGGGATGCCTCGCGGCCTCCGCCTCTCCCTGGCTTTGGGAACCGGAATCTGTGGGGCTTCGGCCATCGCCGCGGGGGCCTCGGTGGTGCGGGCTAAGGAGGAGCACGTTTCCTTGGCTGTAGCGGTGGTGAGCCTGATGGGTACCCTGGGGGCGCTCGGGCTGACCCTGATCGCGCCCTGGTTTCACTCCCAGGCGATGTTGGGATTGCTGGCCGGGGCCACCCTCCACGAGGTGGCCCAGGTCCTGGCGGTGGGGGTGGCCCTGGGACCCAGCGCCTTGGACCTGGCCACCCTGACCAAGCTCACCCGGGTGGCCCTCCTGGCCCCGACTTTGCTCCTGCTGGGGGTGATCCTGGCCCGGCGGGAGGGCCATCTGGGGGACCCTCAGGGCCGCCGCCCCCCTCTCCTGCCCCCCTTCCTCCTGGGGTTTATCGCCTTAGGGGGTTTGGCGAGCCTGGGGCTTATCCCCCCGGAACTGAAGGGCAGCCTCCAGACCGCGAGCCAGGTCCTCACCGCCACCTCCATGGCGGCCATCGGCCTGGGTGTGGACCTGCGTAGCCTCAGGGGCCACGGCCTTCCGGCGGCCTGGGTGGGGTTTGTGGGGTTTGCCTTCTTGCTCCTGGCGGCGGGCCTGGTGCTGGCCCTGCGGCTGGGCCACCCCTGAGCCCATCAGGTGCCGGGGAGGGGCTCTTTGAATACCGCCCGGTAGAGGTCCGCCCCAAAGCTGCTCGGCTGCGGCTGCCCCGGAAGGATCTTGTAGGTCCGCTGGCCGCCAGAAAGCCGCTGGGCCCGCAGAAAGAGGGCACCCTGGAAGCTTTGTTGGTATAACCCGCTGGCCAAGGTATACATGTGGGTGACGAAAAAAACCTTGACCCCGTACTCTAGAAGGGCCCGCACGATCTGCTGGGCGATCTCCGAGCCTTCGCGTTCATTGGTGGCGGAGAAGGACTCATTGAAGAGGACCATGGCGCAGGGGGTGAGGCGGTCGACGATCCGGCTCATGCGGCCGAGCTCCTCGTCGAATTTCCCACTTTTCATCGTGGGGTCCTCCTCGCGCTTGAAGTGGGTAAAGACTCCGCAGCACAGGTTAGCCCGGAAGGCCTCGGCCCCCACGAACATCCCCGCCTGCATCATCAGCTGGGCCTGGCCAACGCTACGCAGGAAGGTGGTCTTGCCCCCCTGGTTGGCCCCGGTGAGGATGAAGAGGGTTTTTTCGGAGGCTTCCAGGTCGTTGCCCACGACCCTCTGTTCTGTGCGCAGGGCCAGGCTCAGGCTGTAGAGTTGTCGGAAGGAAAGTTCTACCTGCGGCGAAACCTGGGGAAAGCAGGTGGGCTCGCCCAACCGGGAGAGCTGCTCGTGCAGGTTTAGGCACCCTAGGTAAAAGGCCAACTCACTGCGCAGGAGGGTGAAAAAGCCCAGGATGTGGTCCGTCGCCTGGGCCAGCGCCCGTGCTACTGGGTCGATTCCCCGGTCCTGCAGCTCGGAGAGGGCTCGGGCCCCGCCCTCGTCACGCGGGGGGATCTGAAAGCTGTAGGAGGGAGGCTTTTTCCCCAGGATGCGCTCGAGCCAGCTCCGCCGGTCGGGGTTGGGCCGGAGCAGGGTGTAACCTGCCCCCTTCAGGCCTTTACCCAGCCTGGCGCCCAGCAGCACGCCCTGGGGGAAGCGCAGCCCTTTGAGATCCTCCTCGACGATGCGGAGATACGCTTCGTCCAGCTCCTCCTGGAGCGTACCGAACAGGCGACAAAACCCCGGGGATCGGAAGCGGCCCGCCGCCGCCTTGGCCCGCTCGCGTAGCTTGCGCAAGAGCCCCATATAAAGCTGCAAGACCTCGAGCGAGCGGCTCAGGATGGCCCCGGGAGAGCGGCCATAGAACCAGGAGCGGGCTTTTTTCTCCAGCTCCATGGCCTCGAGCGTGAGGGCGTAGAGCCGCCTCAGCTCCTCGGGGTTTTCCAGGGCATCCTTCAGGACCGCCTGGCGGTAGTGGATGGTCTGGGGGTCGCTGGAGAGGCTGGAGAACATCACCTTGCGGGCCATCTCGTATACAAATGGGTCACCCCCCGCCATCGCATTCCAGATCACGGGGAGCTCGAGGTCTCTTTCCAGCGCCGCTTCCCCTTCCGGCCATCCTGGGGAGGGGTCAAAGTCCCGATCCTCGTGAAGGAGAAAGACCCTCATGGCTTACCCTCTGTTCCCGAGCTCGCCTGGAGCCGCTCCCTTAGACGCGCGTAGGTTAGCCCGTACTTCTCGGCCACGGCCAGGGCATAGGCCAGCCCTACGGGGGGCCGGCGTACGATTTTGAAGGTTCGTACTGCGGGATCCTCAGGGGAGACGGCGCTGACCATGCTCACGGTTTTCTCGTTCAAAGCGGCCAGTTCTTCGAGAAAAGTGACGCACACACCCAAGGCATCCCGCGCACTCAGGGCCTCCAGGATCCGCCGGCCCAGGTAGGCCGCGTCCTCCAGCGCGGTGGAGGAGAAGATCTCGTTGAGGAGGATGAGGCTATGGGAAGTGGCCTGGGTAAGGATCTCGCGCGTGCGCACCAGGTCGTCTTCCAGCTTGCCCCGCGGATCTCCTGCCGCCTCCCCGCGTTCAAAGTGGGTGAGGATCCGATCCCAGAGAAACAGCCTAGCCTTCTCACCCGGTACCGGGCAGCCCAGGGCAGCGAGGTAGTGGAGCTGACCAAAAGTGCGGGCGAAGGTGGTCTTGCCCCCCTGGTTGGCCCCGGTGACCACGAGGATGCGCTCTTGTCCATTCAGGTAGAAATCGTTTTGCACCACCAATTCCCCTTCCGCCCAAAGCTTTTGGGCCAGGGCCAGGTCAAACCCTCCGCGTACCGCCACCGCCTTGTCCTTTCCCACCTGGGGGTAGCAGAAGGGGAGGCCGGCTTTACGCAACCCGGCGATGTACTCGAGGTAGGCCAGGTAGAACTGCACTTCCCGGTCAAAGGTGGCCACCTTGGGGTCCAGGTAATCCGAATTGTGGGTATAGAGAGCAACCAGCCGGGCGAAGAGCCCAGGGTAAAGCCGGGCCACCCCCTCGAGGATCTGGGCCTCCACGTGATTCATCTCGGGCCAGTCGGAGAACTTAGCCGGGTAGTCCCGGACGGCTCCCTGGCGGAACCTGGCGAAGGTGGCCTCGATCTCCGTGCTGTAGTCGGCCTCGCCGGCGTAGGGGCGCACCGTGACCCGGTCTCCCCGGATGTGTACGCTGTAGCGGACCGAGCCTAGCCCCTCCCGCAGTCCTCGTACCTCCTTCTCCAGGGAGGTGAAGTCCTCTGTGCCCAGGTATTCGACCAGGTAGCCGCATAGCCCGCGGAGCCCCGCCGAGAGCGGCTGCTGCTGGGCGAGTTCACGGGCCAGCCCCCGTACCGCCTGAACGTATAGCTCTACCGCCTCCAGGAAGTAGCTCGCCTTCTGGTACGGGTAGTAGAGCTTTTGGGCCAAGGCCAGGTGATCGCGCATAGCCGCCATTCCCTGGATGAAGCGGCGAACTGCCTCGGCAAGTGCGGGATGCTCCAGATCCCGGAAGACCTCCTGGCGGTAACCGATGGCCTCGAGGCTAAGCGGAGCGGTGTAGAAGAAGGGCTTGAGGTCTTCCGCCTCCCTTCCCGCCACGAGGCCCTCCACCACCTGGTCCAGGTTGAGGTCAGGGAAAAAGGGGGGCATCCCGCTCGCGAGCGGGAAGGGCTCGCCGGGCCAAAGGATGCTGTAAAACGCCCTCATCGCTGCTGACTGAGGCTTTGCAACCAATTGGCCAACCCCTCCGCCAGCTCACCCAGACCCGCATCGAAACTTCGCAGGCCGTCGGCAGGGCGTTCGGCCTCTTGCATGGCCTGCTGACGCTCGCGCTCGAGGGCTTGCAGCAGGCTGCCCGCCCGCAGGGCTATCCAGCGCCAAGGATCAAAAGCCCAGGGCTGGGAATGGCGTTCCTGCCAGAGGGCCTGGGCTCGAGCCTCCCACGCCTGGAGGGGGGGAGGAAAGATCCCTAAGGCCTTTGCCTCGTGGGCAAAAAGAAGGATAGCCTCCAGGGGGTCCAGCCTGGCTTCGGTGGAGGGAGAGAGGCGCTTGAGCAGGTTGAGTGCGGCCATGGCCTCGGCCCGGCTGCCTTGGACGTGGAACTCCAACACCTGCCGGTCGGCCTGGCACTTGGCGAGCTGGTAGCGCAGCACCGCGTTTTCCCGGAGAGTTGGGGCAGCCTCGCGGGCGATGCGCTCGTTCTGCTGGCGACAAAACGCCAGCTCGGCCAGGAGCTCGGCCAGGCGGGCCTCGAGCCGGGCCCGCTCCTTTTTGAGCTCCTCCAGCTCGACGGCTAGGGCACGGGGGGTGCGGTGGAAGAGGTTCATGGGTTTCCCCCCTTTCCCAACGTGGCCCAAAAGCGCAGCAAAAGGGCCACCGAGACCAGTTGCAGCAGCACGGCGAAGCCCACCAAGTATCCGGGCGCGACCCCGTAGAGAAGCCCCATCGCCAGGCTGCCCAGCATCCAGGCCGCGCCGTAGGCCGTGTCAAACAGGCCATAGGCGGTGCCCCGCCTGGCCTCGGGGGTCAGGGTGGCCACCGCGGAGCGCATCAGGCTCTCCTGCAACCCCATGGCCCCACCCCACAGGATGGCCGCCAGGGCCAGGGCTTCCAGGCTCCGCCCCAGGAAAAACAGCGGCGCGCTGGGCAGGCTCAAAAGGGGCACCGCCAGGAGCATCCGCAGACCGTAGCGGTCGTAGAGGTGTCCCACCGCATAGGCCAAAAGCGCATCCGCCCCCATAGCGAGCGCGAAGAGCAGGGGGATGGTAGGAGGGGGCACCCGGTGGGCGACCTCGAGGTGATAGGCGATGAGCTGGAAGTGGGCAAACCCGGCCACGCTCAAGGCGGCAAAGGTCAGGTAGGCGTAGTAGGCTGGGGGGTAACCCTCCCCCTTCTCCCCGGGGTGCGCCGCCTCGGCCTGCTCTAACCCCCGGGCCCGCACCAGGAAAGCCAGCGCCAAGAGGGCGGGGAGCAGCAGGCCAGCAAAGCCCAACCGGTAGCCGCCCCGGGCTACCAGCCAGGCCACCCCGATGGGCCCCAGAAAGGCCCCCAGCTGGTCCAGAAGCTCGTGCAGCCCGAAAACCCGGCCGTGCCCCACCTCCTTACCCGCCCGCGAGAGCAAGGCGTCCCGGGCGGGGGTTCTGAGCCCCTTGCCCAGACGCTCGAGGAAGAGGAGGGCCGAAGCGCCCCAGGCCCCCCCCGCCAGGGCCAGCCCGGGCACCGAGAGCAGGTTGAGGGCGTAGCCGGCGTACATCAGCGCCCAGTGCCCACCGGTGCGGTCGGCCAGGCGACCGGAGAACAGGCGCACCAGGTACCCCAGAAACTCTCCCACCCCGGCCACCGCCCCCACCAGGAGCGGGCCGGCCCCCAACACCGCCAGGAAGGGCCCGCTGATGCTGCGCCCCCCCTCGTAGGTAAAGTCGGCGAAGAGGCTCACCAGGCCGATGCCGATCACAAAGCGTAGGGCCAGGCGGCGGACTTGGGCTTCACTTGGGGTTATAGCGGATCACCTCCACTTTCTCCATCGTGACCAGCCCTTCCCGTACCATCGTGTCCAGAACGGGCAGGAAGGCCTGGATTCTATCCTCTGTGTCCACGATCTCCACCAGCACCGGCAGGTCTTCGGAGAGCTGGAGGATCTTGGCGCTGTGGATACGGGAGTGGGCACCGTAGCCTTCAAAGCCCTTGAATACGCTGGCCCCGGCCAACCCCCTAGCCCGCGCCTCGGCCACGATGGCCTCGTGCAGCGGCCTGCCCCGCCACTTGTCCGCCTCCCCGATGAAAATCCGCAGCAGCTTGGCTTCACCCTCGAGCTTCATCCCCACCTCCTTAGGCCACCAGCCGTCCGGCCAGCCAGTACCCCGTGAAGGCCGCCAGCAACCCCAGCCACAGGCTG
>PSML01000064.1:0-15109 GCA_040290145.1 Meiothermus sp.
TCCGAGGGTGAGTTATGCGTAGCCTGAACGCTGAACGCCGAAGGCCGAAGGCCCAAAGCCTCTGGGCTGGGCTACCGCCCTCGGTGAAGATCGGCGGGTTCATCCTCGCGCTGATCCTGCTGATGGTGGTGGCGAGCGCGCTCAACCCGGTCGACCCCAACGCCACCACCCCCTCCCGGCTCTCTCCCCCCTCGGCGGCGCACCCGCTGGGCACGGATATCTTGGGCCGGGACACCCTGGCTAGGGTTCTGGCCGGGGCCGAGAACGCCCTGTACGTGGGCTTGGTGGCGGTGGGGATCGGCTTGTCGCTGGGGCTGGGGCTGGGGGTGTTGGCCGGGTACTTTGGCGGCTGGCTCGATCAGGGTTTGCAGGTGCTCCTAGAGACCCTCTATGCCCTTCCCGCGCTCCTGATGGCCCTATTGCTGGCGGCCATCTTCAGCCCCGGGATCACCACCTCGATGGTGGCGATCGGTCTGGCGGCGGTCCCGGTTTTTGCGCGGGTCTCGCGGGCTAGCGTGCTTTCGGTGAAGGCCCAGCCCTATATCGAGGCGGCCCAGGCACTGGGCATGGGCCACCTGCGCATCATGCTGCGCCATGTGCTGCCCAACATCCTGGGGCCGCTGGTGGTACAGGCCAGCCTGGCCCTTGCCGCAGCGATCCTGGCCGAAGCCGCGCTGTCGTATCTGGGCCTGGGCACCCAGCCCCCCGACCCCAGTTGGGGCCGGATGCTGCGCGAGGCCCAGAGCTACCAAGAACTCACCCCCTACCCGGTGATCTTTCCGGGGATGGCCATCGGGTTGGCGGTGCTGGGGTTCAATCTGCTCGGGGACGGGCTGCGGGACTGGCTCGATCCGCGGCGGAGGGGCCAATAGCTGGCGGAGCGAGGTGTCCATGAACTACAAAGACATGTTCCGTATGGACGGCGAGGTTGCGCTGGTGGTGGGCGGGGGCTCGGGGATCGGGCAGGCTTCGGCGGAGGCCTTGGCGGCCCAAGGGGCCACCGTGGTGGTGGCCGATCTGAGGCTCGAGAGCGCGGAGGAAACCGTCGCCCGGATCCAGGCGGCCGGGGGTCAGGCCGAGGCCGTGCAGCTCGACCTGGTGGACAGGGACGCGGTACGCCACCGGATCAACCACCTCCTCGCCCAGTACGCCCGGCTCGACACGGCCGTCTCGACCCCCAGCATCAACGTGCGCAAGCCACTGCTGGAGTACACCGACGAGGAGTTTGACCGGGTGCTGTCCGTGAACCTCAAGGGCACCTTCCACCTGCTGGCCGAGGCCGGGCGGGTGATGGCCAAGCAGGGCTCGGGCTCGCTGATCGCCTTCTCCTCGATCCGCTCGCTGGTGGTGGAGCCCGGTCAGGGCGTTTACGCTGCGACCAAGGCGGGAACGGTGCAGATGGTCCGGGCCCTGGCCGCCGAACTTGGCCCCCTTGGGGTGCGGGCCAACGCCATCGGCCCCGGCGTGATCGATACCCCGCTCACCGCGCCGATCAAGAGCCAGCCCGACTGGTACAACGCCTACGGGGCCAAGAGCGTGTTTGGCCGCTGGGGCAAGCCCGAGGAGGTGGCCGGGGCGGTGGTCTTCCTGGCCTCCAAAGCCGCCTCCTACGTCACCGGTACGATCATCTTCGTGGATGGCGGCTGGACCGCGGTGGACGGGCGGTTTACGCCACCCTTGGGGTAGGGGCGGCCTAAGCCCCGTACTTTTGTAGCTTACCGGCGTGGGCCAGCAAGAGGGGCATCAGCTCCACCCCCCGCAGGTGCCCCAGAGAACCTCTTCCCGCCTCGTCTTCGGTGAAGCGCTGGGCGGCGTCGTTGCGCAGGTAAGGGGCGTGGAGCAAAAGCGGAACCGGGTGCCAGGAGTGGGCCTTGAGGACGCTGGGGGTGCTGTGGTCGCCGGTGATGGCCAGCACGTCGGGCTTTAGGGCCAGGAGGTCGGGCAAGAGCGCGTCGAAGATCTCCACCTTGTGGGCCTTCTCGGCGAAGTTGCCGTCCTCCCCGGTGGAGTCGGTCTTTTTGAAGTGCAGGTAGAAGAAGTCGAAGCGGCCCCAGTTCTCCTCGAGCGCCTTGACTTTTCCCTCCGGGGCGTCCTCCAGGCCCTCCACCGGCAAGACTTCCATCCCCACCAGGCTGGCTACCCCTTTGTACATCGGGTAGCTGGCGACGCAGGCCGGGGTCAGCTTGTAGACCTGCTCCATGGTGGGGAACTTGGGCCGCTGGGAAACCCCGCGGAAAAGGGCACCGTTGATCTTGGGCTCGCCCTTTAGCACCTGGCGGATGCGCTCGGAGAGGGCGTTGAGGATCGAGGCGGTCTTGGCGCTGGCCCGGTCGTCGGCGTGGTGGGCCTGGGATGGCAGGGGGGGCACGCCACTCCTTTGGGGGTCGGTGTCGCTGACTCCATCGCCTAGCCCCTCGGCGCGCAGGATCACCACGAAGCGGTGCTCGCTCTCGGTGTAGAAGTGGATGTGGACCCCTTCGATCTCCTGGATGGCCCCCTTGAGCTTGGCCACGATGCGGCGGTTCTCCTCGTCGGAGGGCCTCCCGGCCCGGCGGTCGAGCACGTTGCCGGCGGCGTCTAGGGTGGCGAAGTTGCCGCGCACCCCGATGTCTCCGTCTTGGAAATCAGCCCCGATGCCGATGGCCGAGAGCGCCCCGCGCCCCACCAGGTACTTGAAGGGGTCGTAGCCGAAGAGCGAGAGGTGGCCGGGGCCGGAGCCCGGAGCCAAGCCCGGGTGGACCGGGGTGAGGAGCCCCAAGGCGCTCTCTTTGGCCAGTCGGTCGAGGTTGGGGGTGTGGGCGGCGGCGAGTTCGGTGGGGCCGCCCGGCCCTTGGGGCAGGCCGCCTACCCCGTCCAGCACCACCAGCAGGATCTTGGAGGGGGTTTTCTGGGTGAGCTCCTCGAGGATGGGGAAGATGTCCATGCGGCCATTCTACCCAGCCTCGATCCAGGCCAACCGCCCTAGGATCGCTTAGGGTCAGGGGCGCTCAGTAGTAGATGGGTGGCCGGCTGGAGAGCCACTCCTCGGGCAAGAGGCTGTACATGTACAGATCCCAGGGCTCCCCACGGATCCAGCGGTAGCGCCGCAAGAGCCCCTCACGGCGGAAGCCTAGCTTCTCCAATGCTCGCTGTGAGCGCACATTCTCGACGTGCACGATGCTCTGGATGCGCCGCAGGTCGAGCGGCCCGAAGGCGAAGTCAAAGAGCACCACCTTGGCCTCGGTGTTGAGGCCCTGTCCCCAGTAGGGCCGACCCACCCAGGTCTCGGTCTCACCGAGCTTGTTCTCCCAGTCCACCTGCAGACCCACCACCCCGCAGGCCCGCCCCTCGAACTCGAGCACGAACATCCCTTCCTTGGCGGCCAGGGTCTCGAGGTAGGAGCGGGTCTGTTCCTCACTTTGGTGCGGGTTCCAGTACAGATAGGGGGTGAGTTCGGGATCGGAGGCCAGCGGGAAGAGGTCAGGGGCGTCCTCCCCTCGAGGGGGACGCAGCAGGATCCGGGGGCCGCGCAGTTCCATGTTTAGGGACAGCTTAGCTCTTGGGTGTCGGGTGGGGTAGCCCCGGTGGCCGGAAGTCCAGAGGGCCGGCTGAGCCAGGGGCGGAGGGGCAGTGGACGGGAAAAACCCAGGACCACTCTGGCATTCAGGCTGATCCGAGGTCGCCCATCGCCGAGCGCAAAACTCTCCGGGACCCCAGACGCCCAGCGTTCGGGTTTTGGCTATGATGTTCGGGTATGGCGAAGGATAAAGGCCTGACCCCGCAATCCCAAGATTTCAACGAGTGGTACAACGAGGTGGTGCTCAAAGCTGACCTGGTGGACTACGGCCCGGTGCGCGGCACCATGGTCATCAAGCCCTACGGCTATGCCCTCTGGGAGGGTTTGCAGCGCGAACTCGACCGGCGCTTTAAGGAGACCGGTCACCAAAATGCCTACTTCCCCCTCTTCATCCCCATGAGCTTCTTCCAGAAAGAGGCCGAACACGTCGAGGGCTTCGCCCCCGAGTTGGCGGTGGTGACCCACGCGGGCGGAGAGGAACTCGAGGAGCCCCTGGCGGTGCGGCCCACCTCCGAGACCATCATCGGGCACATGTGGGCCAGTTGGATCAAGAGCTACCGCGACCTGCCGCAACTCCTGAACCAGTGGAATAGCGTGGTGCGGTGGGAGCTACGCACCAAGCTCTTCTTGCGTACCAGCGAGTTCTTGTGGCAGGAGGGTCACACCGCCCACGCCACCCAGGAAGAGGCCGAGGAGGAGACCCAGCGGATGATGGGGGTCTACGCCACCGTGTTGCGGGATTGGGCCGCTATCCCGGGTTGGGAGGGCCGCAAGACCGAGTCGGAGAAGTTTGCCGGGGCCGAGTACACCCTCACCTACGAGGCCATGATGCGCGACGGCAAGGCCCTGCAAAGCTGCACCTCGCACTACTTCGGGCAGAAGTTCTCGCGGGCCTTCGAGGTCAAGTTCCAGGACCGTGACCTCCAGACCAAGTACGCCTACACCACCTCCTGGGGCTTCTCGACCCGCGCGATCGGGGCCATCATCATGACCCACGGCGACGACAAGGGCCTCCTCCTCCCGCCCAGGCTGGCCCCGATCCAGGTGGTGATCGTGCCGATCTACAAGGAGGACACCCGCGGGGGAGTCCTCGCGGCAGCCGAGGGGTTGGCCGGGGTGCTCAAAGCAGCGGGGATCCGGGTTCACCTCGATGACCGCGACCAGTACAGCCCCGGTTTCAAGTTCAACGAGTGGGAGCTGAAGGGGGTACCGTTCCGTCTCGAGCTCGGCCCGCGCGACGTGGACGCCAAGACCGCGGTGCTCGCTTCGCGGCTAGGCGGGAAGGAGAGCGTGCCGATGGACGGGCTCACCCAGACCTTGAGCGAAAAGCTCGAGGCCTTCCAGGCGGCGCTTTACCAGCGGGCCTTGGAGTTCCGCGACGCGCACACCTGGGCGGTGGACGACTACCCAGACTTCAAGGCCAAGATTCAGGCGGGCTTCGTCCGGGCCTTCCACTGCGGCGATGCCGGGTGCGAGCGGGAGATCAAGGCCGAGACCACCGCCACCACCCGCTGCATCCCCTTCGACGAGCCGGAGGACCACGGCCCCTGCGTCCGCTGCCGCAGGCCGAGCGCCTACGGCCGGCGGATCCTGTTCGCCAAGGCGTACTAGCCGAACGCAGGACGCCTTGGCCCTCGACAGGCTGACGGCTGCTCCCTGGTCGCCGAGGCGGGTGCTTTCGAGCATCCCCTACAATGTGGGAATGGACCAGATCCGCTGGGGCATCCTGAGCACCGGGCGCATCGCCGGGCGGTTGGCCGAGACCCTGCGCACCCTCGAGGGGGCCGAGCTTTTGGCGGTGGGCTCGAGGTCGCAGGCCTCCGCCGAGGCCTTTGGGGAGCGCTACGGCATCCCCCGCCGCTACGGAAGCTACCAAGAACTGGTCGCCGACCCCGACCTGGACGTGATCTACGTGGCCTCCCCGCACAGCCATCACTACGCCCACACCCTGCTGGCGCTGGAGGCGGGCAAACACGCCCTGGTGGAGAAGTCCTTCGCCCATAATGCCGCCGAGGCCCGCCGCATGATCGAGAAAGCTCGAGGGAAGAAGCTCTTCTTGATGGAGGCCATGTGGACCCGCTTCTTGCCGCACATGGTTCGGCTGCGCGAACTGCTGCAAGAAGGGGTCATCGGCGAGGTGCGGCTGATCCAGGCCAGCATGGGATTCCGCGCCCCCGTGGCCCCCGAGAGCCGGCTCCTCAACCCCGAACTCGCTGGGGGCGCCCTGCTCGATGTGGGGGTGTACCCGGTCTCGTTCACCTCGATGGTGTGGGGGAAACCAGAGCGGTTAGATAGCCAGGTCTACCTGGGGCCGACCGGGGTGGATCTGCAAGAGACCCTGCTCCTAGGCTACTCAGATGGGCGGTTGGCTACCCTGGTCTCGAGCCTGCACACCCCCACCCACGTAGCCGCCTACCTCTACGGTACCGAAGGCTACATCGAGATCCCCAGCCCCTGGTACCGCGCCAGGTCGCTGGTGCTGCACAAGAACGGCCACGCCGAAACCCTCGAGTGCCCCTACGAAGGCCACGGCGACGGGTTCCAGGCCCTCGAGACCATGCGCTGCATCCGGGCCGGGAAGCTCGAGTCCGCGGTCATGCCGCTGGGTGAGACGCTCGAGATCATGCAGACCCTGGATGCCTTCCGGCAAGGGTGGGGGTTGGTTTACCCCAACGAGCTGCGGGACTGACCCACTGGTCAGTTTGGGGGTATACTTTTGGGGCTGTGAGTACAGCTCCCTGTCCCAAGGAGACGAGGAAGGCCAAGCAAGAGCGGGCCGCGAGGATTCTCGCAGCCCTCCAAGAGCATTACCCCAACGCGGCCAGCGAACTCCTTCACCGCAACCCCTTCGAGCTGCTGGTGGCCACGGTGCTCTCGGCTCAGGCCACCGACGCCGCGGTGAACAAAGCCACCCCTGCGCTTTTTGCCAAGTACCCCGATGCCCACGCGCTGGCCCGGGCCACCCCCGAGGAGGTTGAACCCTTCATCCGCTCCATCGGGCTCTACCGCAGCAAAGCCCGCAACCTCGTGGCCCTGGCGCAAAAGCTGGTGCTCGAGCACGGAGGAGAGGTTCCCCGGGACAAGCCGGCCCTGATGCGGCTGCCGGGGGTGGGCTGGAAAACCGCCACGGTGGTGCTGGGGGCGGCTTTTGGCATTCCCGGCATCGCGGTGGACACCCATCTAACCCGGCTCGCGCGGCGGCTTTGCCTCTCCCAGGCCAAAGATCCGGAGCGGATCGGTGCCGACCTGGAGAGGTGTTTCCCCCGCGAGCGGTGGGTCTTCACCCATCACGCCTTAATCCTTCACGGGCGCTACCTCTGCACCGCCCGCAAACCGGCCTGCCAGCGCTGCCCCATCTACCTCGACTGCCCGAGCAAGGGGGCCTGGTGAGGAGGTCATACGTCCCACGTCGTACGCCAAAGGTTTTTCGACTTAGGACGCAAAACGTAGGACATCCTTCTGACGCACCACCCCGCCGCTTATGCCATTACTGTCCAACGTGAGCCCTGTTTATCGCATCCTGGCCGGATCGTTTTTCTGGGGGATGGGGGGGAGCCTGAACTGGCTTTTCCTCAACTTCCACCTCGAGGCCCTCGGCTTCAGCAAGTCCCTGATCGGCTACGCCAACGCCACCCCGGCCATGGCGGCGGCCCTCTTCAGCCTCCCGCTGGCCCTCTTGATCCCCCGGCTGGGCTATGCTCGTAGCATCAGTTTGGGCGGGATATTGGCGATCCTGGGGGTGCTGGGGGTGGCTTCGGGGTTCGCGGTGTTCGCCGGGCTTTTCCTCTCCGGGGCGGGTCAGCTTTTCGTGATGGGGGCAGTGGCCCCGCTTTTGGCCCGGCTGGTGCACCCCGATCAGCAGGTCAAGGTTTTTAGCTGGCAGGGGGCTTTGGGCGCCGGCTCAGGCTTCCTGGGGAGCTTGGTCGGGGGGGTGCTGCCCGGCCTGGTCGGGCGGGAGTTCGTCTTGTACGGGGTGGCGGTGGCGTTTTTGCTCTCCCTGCTCTGCGTGTGGGGTTTGCAAAACGCCCCGGGGTCGGCAGAGCGCTTTGCCTTACGCAATCCCCGCTCGTGGCTCTTGCTGCTGTTGCCTCAGGTCATCATCTCGCTGGGGGCGGGGCTCACCATGCCCTTCCTCAACCTGTATCTGCAAGGTAAGTTCACCCTGGACTACGCGGCGGTGGGCGGGCTTTTCGCCCTGAGTGCGCTGGCCACGATGGCGACCATGCTGGTCCAGCCCTGGTTGGTCCGGCGACTGGGCAAGGTGGGGGCCATCGTCTTCGTGCAGGCGGCTTCGTTGCCGTTTCTGGTGGTCCTGGCCTGGGTGCCGTGGCTCCCTTTGGTCACGGTGGCCCTGTTCGTGCGCGGAGCGCTGATGAACGCGGCGGGGCCGGTGTACACCGCGCTGGTCATGGACTACCTGCACGAACAGGAGCGTTCGGGGTTTTTGCTGGTGCAAGGAGCGATGTGGCAGTTGGGCTGGGCGGCTGCGGCGGCGGTCTCGGGGCGGGTGCAGCAGGCCATGGGCATCGGGGCTTTCGACGATCTGTTCGGGGTGATGCTGCTGCTGTATGTGGCCTCGATCCTGTGCTACCCCCTCCTCTTCCGGCCCAAGGCTCGAGCCCTCCCCACCGAAGGCTGATCCAGGGGCGGGCAAGGGCCCATTAGGATGAGGGGGGATGGCTACCCTCGACCACGTCGTCGTCGCGGCCCGGACCCTGGACGAAGGTACCGCGTATGTCCAGCGGGTTTTGGGCGTACCCCTGAGCCCCGGCGGCCAGCACCCCAAGATGGGCACCCACAACCGGCTGTTGAACCTGGGGGGCGGCGTTTACCTCGAGGTCATCGCCATAGACCCGGAAGGCGCGGATCCGGGCCGCCCGCGCTGGTTCGGCCTGGACAGCCCCCGCCTCCAGGCCGAGCTGCGCCAATCCCCCCGCCTGATTCACTGGGTGGCCCGCACCGACGATATCCACGGGGCGGTGGCCAAGCTTCCCGAGCTGGGCCGGGTGCACCGCGCGAGCCGGGGTCACCTGGAGTGGGAGATCACCATCCCCGACGACGGGGAGCCCCTCGAGGGCGGCCTGATCCCCACCCTGATCGCCTGGGGCCACACCCCGCACCCCACCGCTCAGCTTGCCGATGTGGGGTGCCGGCTGGTGGGCTTGCGGGGGTTTCACCCGGAGCCCGGGCGGGTCGCAAAGAGGCTGGGAAAGCTGGGGCTGGAAGGCGCGCTCGAGCTGGTCCAAAGCGGCGCGGCGGGTCTCGAGGCCGAGATCCTGACGGGCGCTCGCAGGGTGACGCTGGGGAGAGGTTGAGCGGGTGGGGAGGACCCTCGGCCCACGCCCCCTGGCGATCCATGTTCCTTTCCCACAAAAATTGTTAGGCTATGAGCTAAAGACAAGGAGCCCACCATGAACGGCCTGATGATGGACTTTCCCCTCACCCTGAACCACTTCCTCGAGCGCGCGGGCAAGCTCTTCCCCCAGGAAGAGATCGTCACCCGGCTCCCTGACCGATCGCTCCACCGGTACACCTACGGCGACTTCTACCGCCGGGCCCGGGCCCTGGCCGAGGCGCTGCAAAAGGCCGGGATCCGCCCCGGTGACCGCGTAGCCACCCTCTCCTGGAACACCTACGCCCACCTCGAGGCCTACTTCGGTATCCCGGCGGCCGGGGCCGTGCTGCACACCCTCAACCTGCGCCTGCACCCCTCGGATATCGCCTACATCATCAACCACGCGGAGGACCGCTTCCTGATCGTGGACGACGTGCTCCTCGGGCTTTATCAGGCCATCCAGGACCACGTCCAGCTGGAGAGGGTCATCGTGGTGCCGCTCACCGGCCAGGCGGTGCCGGAGGGGCTCACCAACTACGAGGATTTTCTGGCCACCGCTACCGGCGATTTCGCCTACCCAAAGCTCGAGGAGCACGCCGCGATGGGCCTGTGCTACACCTCAGGGACCACCGGGCGGCCCAAAGGCGCCCTCTACTCGCACCGCTCGACGGTGCTGCACAGCCTGGGCTCGGCGCTGCCCGATACCCTCAACCTCTCCAGCCGCGACACCCTCCTGCCGGTGGTGCCGATGTTCCACGTGATGGCCTGGGGCTTGCCCTTCACCGGGGTGATGGCCGGTTGCAAGCTGGTGATGCCGGGGCCGCACCTCGACCCGGTGAGCCTCTTAGACCTCTACGAGAGCGAAAGGGTGACCAAGACCGCCGGGGTTCCCACCATCTGGCTGGGCATCCTCCAGACCCTGCAAAAAGAGCCGGGCCGCTGGAAGCTCGAGCCCATGGAGATGGTGGTGGGCGGTTCCGCCGCCCCCGAGGCCATGATCCGGGCCTTCGACCAGTTCGGCCTCAAGGTGCTCCACGCCTGGGGCATGACCGAGATGAGCCCCTTGGGCACCACCAGCCGCCTCAAGCGCCACCTCCTGGACCGGCCCCAAGACGAGCAGTACCGCTACCGGGCCAAACAGGGCCTGCCCACCCCGCTGGTGGAGGTGCGGGCGGTGAACGAGCAGGGTGAGGTGCCCTGGGATGACCAGACCCTGGGCGAACTCCAGGTGCGGGGGCCCTGGGTGGCTTCGGGCTACTTCCGGCTCGAGTCCGAACGCGACAAGTGGACCGAGGACGGCTGGTTCCGCACCGGCGACGTGGTGGCCATTGACCCCGAAGGCTACGTGCGGATCGCCGACCGCACCAAAGACCTGATCAAGTCCGGCGGGGAGTGGATCAGCTCGATTGACCTCGAGAACGCCCTGATGAGCCACCCGGCGGTCAAGGAGGCGGCGGTGATCGCCCTGCCCCACCCCAAGTGGGACGAGCGCCCGCTGGCCGCGGTGGTGCTGAAGGAGGGCATGAGCGCCACCCCGGAGGAGCTACGGGCCCACCTCGAGCCCAGGTTTGCCAAGTGGTGGCTGCCCGACGCCTTCGTGTTCTTGGACGAGATCCCCCGCACCAGCACCGGCAAGTTCATGAAATCCCGCCTGCGCGAGCAGTTCCAGGGTTACGACTGGGAGCACCAACCGCCCGCCGAGCAGGCGGCGGGAGAGGGGTAAAGGCCGCTCCAGTAACCCGCTTGACGAGGGCGTGCTAGGCTCGAGGCGATGGACCAACGCCGCCGTCACCGCCACCTGATCACCGTGCAGCCCGAGGACATCGACGACTTGGGGCACGTCAACAACGCGGTGTATCTGCGCTACATCGAGGACGTAGCCCGCGCCCACGCCCTGCGGGTGGGGATGCCGCTGGAGCGGATGCGTGCGCTGGGGGCGGTCCCGGTGGTGCGCCGCCACGTCGTCACCTACCACCGCGCGGCCACGCTCGGCGAGGAGCTTTGGGTCTCGACCGAGATCCTCGAGGCCCGGGGCATCCGGGCCAAACGGCACAACCAGGTGCGGCGGGCCTCCGACGAGGTGCTGCTGGTGGAAGCCGATACCGACTGGGTGTGGGTGGACCTCAAGGGGCGGCCCTGCCCCTGCCCCCGGCCCTTGCTCGAGGCCTTTGGCTTCGGGGATGGCTAGGGCCGCTCGAGGTCCACGAAGCTGAACGAAAGGGCGTGCTGTTCGTCGGCGGGGTGAAAGACCCGGCCCGTCTCCTTCCACTCGGAGGGGTCAAACCCCGGGAAATGGGCATCCGCCCCGGCGATCTCGGTGTCCACCAGGGTCAGCCACAGCCGCCGGGCCAGGGGGAGGGTCTGGGCGTAGATCTCCCCCCCGCCGATGACCAGGATCTCCCCGTCTGCCAGGGCGGCCTCGAGGGTGTGGACCACCACGACCCCCTCGGCCCGGAAGCCGGGGTCTCGGGTCAGCACCACGTTTCGCCGCCGGGGCAGGGGACGCCCGATGCTGGCGAAGGTCTTACGGCCCATCAGCACTGTTTTTCCCAGGGTGCGGGCCTTGAAGCGCCGCAGGTCATCGGGGAGGTGCCAGGGCAGCCGCCCATCCTTCCCGATGGCCCGGTTGCGGTCCATGGCGGCGATCAGGGTGAGGGAAGGGCCATTCATGGCCGGCTAGACCGCCACCGGGGCCCGGATCGGGGGGTGCGGGTCGTAGCCCTCGAGGGCGATGTCCTCGTAGCGGAAGGCGAAGAGGTCCCTCACCTCGGGGTTGAGCCGCACGGTGGGCAGGGGGCGGGGCTCGCGGGTGAGCTGCAGGCGGGCGGCCTCGAGGTGGTTCTTGTAGAGGTGGGCATCCCCCAGGGTGTGCACGAACTCGCCGGGCTCGAGGCCCGTGACCTGGGCCATCATCAGCGTGAGCAGGGCATACGAGGCGATGTTGAAGGGCACCCCCAGGAAGATGTCGGCGCTGCGCTGGTAGAGCTGGCAGGAGAGCTTGCCGCCGGCCACGTAGAACTGGAAGAGGGTGTGGCAGGGGGCCAGGGCCATGCGGGGCAGGTCGGCCACGTTCCACGCACTCACCACCAGCCGGCGGGAGTCGGGGTTGTGTTTGATGCCCGCCACCACCTCCTTGATCTGGTCGATCAGGCGGACCCTGGGGAGCAGGCCCTCGCTGGCCACGGCCTCGAACCTCCAGCCTTTGTGCTCCCCCCTTTCCCCCCGCAGGCACCCGTACACACTGGACTCGTCGAGGTCATGGTCCCGGCAAAACCCCGCCACGTCCATGAACACCACTTCCTCGCCGTCGGCGCGGGTTGCCCGGACCGCCCGTGCTTGCCGGGTGTTGATGTTCTGCTCCTTGCGGGTCAGCCAGATGCAGGTGTCGGGACCGTATTTGTTGGAGGCGTAGTAGTCCTTGTCGAGTTCGTAGTCGTCCGGGTATTCGTACTTGAGCAGGCCGTTAGGCAGCTTGAGGGCGTCGCTGACGAAATTCTCGAAGCTGTGCCACCTCGAGTCCACGAAGACGCCCCGGCCCCCCTCGTCAGCGTAGTGCTTTCGCGAGGGGTTGTAGCAGCGGTGGAGCATCTCGCACCAGATGCTGTAGAGATGTGCCGTCCAGGGGCTTTCGGTCCGCCTACCGGTAGCGTAGCCCACCCCTGCGACCAATTCGGGGTTGGGGGAGACCTTGGGGGCCTCAAACACCCTGGGCACCACGAACTCTACCGCCTCCCACCGCCGCCACTGCTTGCCGTAGATGGGCCCCAAGGCACCGTCCGGAGCCGCCCACTCCCGCCATATCGAAACCCCGGCCTCCTCGAGGTAGGTGTTGTTGGTCTCCCCCCGCAAAAACCACAGTAGCTCGTGGACCACGCTCTTCCAGTGGACCCGCTTGGTGGTGACCAGGGGGAATCCCTGGGCCAGGTCGAAGCGCATCTGGTAGCCGAAGATCGAGCGGGTGCCGACCCCGGTGCGGTCGGACTTATCCACCCCGTGCTCGAGCACGTACCGCATGAGGTTGTGGTAGGCCTCCATCCTCACCCAGTCTAACGCCAAAGCAGAACCCCCGCCGGAGGGCGGGGGGTCTTGGCCGGGTTAGAAACCGACCTGCAAGCCGGCGCGGGCACCCAGGCCAAACTGCAGGTTTTTCTCGAAGCGGGGGTTGGCCTCGATGAACAGCCCGAAGTTGCGGGAGAGGTTGAGGCCAAAGCCAACCACGCCATTCCCGTAGGTGTTGGCCAGGATGTCACCGGGAGTGCTCAGGTCGAAACGCGCACCCAGACCGATATAAGGATCGAAGAGCGCAGCGGGGTTAAGGTAGCGGATAAAGTTGAGCTCCAGCGCCAGGCTGCCGGTCCCGAGGCGGTAATCCACCCCCAACCGAGGCCCGAAGCCCAGGAAGAGGTCGCGCAGGCCCAAGGTTGCCGAGAGGCTCAGGTCGTCGGTGAAGTTGGGCGAGACCGGGTTGGTGGTGATCACCGGGTAGGCCGCACCGATGCCGAAGTACACATTGGGCAGCGGGGCCGGAGCCGGGGCCGGCGCCGTGGGCGGAACAGGGGCCGGAGCCGGGGTCGGCGCCGTGGGCGGAACAGGGGCCGGAGCCGTGGGCGGAACAGGGGCCGGAGTGGGGGCCGGGGTAGCGGCCTGCTGGCGCAGGGCGGCCACGTCGGCCTGGAGGCTACGCACCTGCCGCTCCAAGGCGGCGATGCGCTCAGCCTGGGCGGAGTTGGCCTGGCTGAGCTTCTGTACCTGCTCCTCCAGCGCACTCACCCGCGGGGTTAGGTCAGGGCCAGCCGCGGGGGCCGGGGCCTGGCTGAGCTTTTGCACCCGCTCCTCGAGGGCAGCGATCCGCGCGGCGAGGGCGTCGGTCTGTGGAGCCTGGGCGGGCTGGCCCCCTAGGCTTTGCACCCGCTGCTCGAGCGCGGCGACCCGATTGGTGAGTTCGGCGGTGTCGGGGGCCGGGCGGCTCGCGAGCTGCTGCACCTGCCTCTCGAGGGCGGCCAACCGCTGCTCCTGCGAGGCGTTGGTCCGCTCGAGGGCCGCGAAGCGGGCTTTGAGGTCGTTGAGCTCGGCCTGTACCTGCTGCATCCCCTGCTGGACGGTGTCCTGCTGTTGCGGGGGTAGCTGGCTGAGGGCGCCCGACTGCAACAGGCGGAAGAAGATCAGGGCGGCCTGGTAGCGGGTCAGGTTCTCGTTGCCGCGGAAGGTGCCATCGGGGAAGCCTTGGATGAGGCCGCGCTGGACAATGTATTCCACCGCTTCCCGGGCCCAGTGCCCGGCGGGCACATCACGGAAATTGGCGGGCGGGTTTTGGGCCTGTGCCAGCGAGAGCGAGCCCAAGCCCAGCGATAACACCAAAACTGAGGAGAGCCAGGGTTTTCTATGCATCCGAACACCTCCGTAGATTTTGGGACTGCAAGCCCCCGTACCATCCCACCCTATTGACCCCGGGTGAGGAGACTCCCAAAAGCAGGTTGGGGCCTTGTTGGGCGCTTTGTCATCTGTCTCATGCAAAACCACAGCGGATCCCCTCCGCCTGGCCGGAAGAGCGGATCTGAGCGCCTGTACCCAAAATGAGAAACGGCCAAGGGTTGGTTAAAGCCAGGGATGAAGGCGGATGCCCGGGGGCGGACCCATCTGCCCCCTAGCCCGACCCACCCCTGGTTAGATCCGGGCCAGCTCATCGCGGTGTTTTTCGATCTGGGTCAGCAGCCTGGAGAGCAGCCCCTTCTCGGCCAGCACCACCAGCCCCTTTTGACCCAACGGGGCCAGGATCAAAGCGGCTTCCGGCAAGGAGAGCACCGCGAGCCGGGCGGGCTGCCAGCCCAGGTCCTCGCCCATGCGGCGGAAGTCCTCCAGAAGGGCTTGGGCCACGCTGGTGGGAAAGGGCAGATGGCCTTCGATCAGCCCTGCGGGCCCCAGCACGGCCAAGCCCTCCACCCCACGCCCCTTGAACGAGGCCAGGATGGGATTTTGGATGGGTTTTTCCTCCTTGGCTGGCTTGGGGTCAAAGATACCCAGCAGGTCATCAATATTGGCTCCCTTGAGCTCCTCTTTGAGGCGCTGGGTGGCCTGGTACTCCTCCTGCAGCTGGGCCGCCAGCGGCAGGGCCTCCTCGAGGGCGCGCCGCACCTCGAGCACCCCGCTCGCCCCCAGCTTGCCCAGGCGCTCCTGGGCAGCGGCCAGAAACTCGATCAGGGGGCGCAAGCGGAACACCG
>PSML01000065.1:0-14886 GCA_040290145.1 Meiothermus sp.
AACGGCATGGGTCTTTTATGATGGTAGCATATGCGAGGGGGCCTCAATGAATTGAGGGGGATTACAGCCCCCTCGCGTTCCCCCGTTTTGCTAAAGGCCGCACCCTCGGAGTTGCCCCCAGGGCGTGGCGTGGGGGTGAGTGGGTCCCCGTGTTGACCGACCAGTTGGCCCCGCCTTGAACATTGTGCTATACTCCGCGATGGCGCTTTTGCCCGGGTGACCCCGATCCCCATACGGCAAAAGCAAGTCTGGAACGCCCCTGATGGTAGGCAGGAGCGCTCGGAGGAAAGCGTGTTTAAGACCTTCGTACCGAAACAGGTAGAGCCCAAGTGGGTGCTGGTGGATGCCGAAGGGCAGACCGTGGGCCGCCTCGCCACCCAGATCGCCCGAATCCTGCGGGGCAAGCACAAGCCGGACTGGACCCCCAACCTGGCCACCGGGGACTTTGTGGTCGTGATCAACGCGGCCAAGGCCCGCTTCACCGGCGGCAAGCCCCAGACCAAGATCTACACCCGCTACACCGGGTATCAGGGCGGGCTCAAGCAGGCCACCGCGGGCGAGATGCTGGCCAAGCACCCCGAGCGGGTGATCGAGCACGCCGTCAAGGGGATGCTCCCCAAAGGCCCCCTGGGTTACAAGATCTTCTCGCGCCTGAAGGTCTACCCCGGGCCGACCCACCCGCACCAGGCCCAGAGCCCGGAGAAGTTGGAGGTTAAGTGATGGCCGAGCAATTCTACGGAACCGGGCGGCGCAAGACCAGCGTGGCCCGCGTCTTCCTGCGCCCCGGCAAGGGCCAGGTGACCGTCAACGGGGTTGAGTTCCAGGACTACTTTGGCGGTCTGGTGAAGGCCGTAGCGGCCCTCGAGCCCTTGCGCGCGGTAGACGCCCTGCACCGCTTCGACGCCACCATCACCGTGGAGGGCGGCGGCAAAGCCGGTCAGGTGGACGCCATCAAGCTGGGTGTGGCCCGCGCCCTGGTGCGCTACAACGGCGACCTGCGCAGCAAGCTCAAGCCGCAGGGCTTCCTCACCCGCGACGCCCGCGAGGTCGAGCGCAAGAAGTACGGCAAGCACAAAGCCCGCCGCGCCCCGCAGTTCAGCAAGCGTTAAACCCTTACACCCCCTCCCCCGCGGAGGGGGCTTTTGTTTCGCTATGCTCGAGCAGTCCCCAAGCCATGCCGGGCGTAGCCGCTACGCCCTCCGCAGATCAGGCTTGCGCTCTGGGTCAGCGAGGGAGAAAGGGGGGGCAAACCAAAGGCCACGGGTTCTAGACGAAGGCGTCCGGCGGCAACCCCTGCCCCAACACCTCCAGCACCGCCGAGAGCAAGAAGCGGGGCAACTCTTCCGGCCCCAGGTACTGCCCCACGCGCTTGAGGGCTTCCCTGGGCGGCTCGGCCAGGGCCAGAAGGGTGTGGTAGGGCTGGAGGGCCGCGATCGGCAAACTCCCCCCGCTATAGAGGATCACGTCCACGTGCCGGGCCAGGGCCTCGGCCCGCTCGGGAAGGGTGGTATGACCGCGCTGCGAGCTGGGGAGTCGGCCCAAAAAGCTGTCCCCCTCGGCGAAGCTAGGGCTCATCACCGAGACCTGCTGGATCCCCCGCAGCCCGGCCAAAAGCTCGGGCCGCAGCCTGCCCATCCAGAGCAGGGTGGCACCCATCGCGTAGTGCATGAGGAGGTGCCCCAGGGCGATGGGCTCGAGGTAGTAGCCGCGTAGCCCCTGGCGCTCGGGAACCACCAGGTCCACCCGTTTGGCCGCCTTGGCCTCGGGCTCGAGGGCCTCCACCAGTCCGGGGGCCTGGGTCTGGAAGTCGGGGGCCTCCAGCAAGGCTGCCCCGAAGCCCAGGGGGACCAGCCCGGCCAGCGCCGCCGGGAAAAGCGCTCCCGGCTGGGCCGCGTGGACCTGGAGGGGTAGACGGTGGGAGATGGCAGCCCGGAGCAGAAGTGGGTAGAGGCGGCTATCCCCCTGATGCAAGACGGCAAGCAGGCTCATGGACGAGCCCTAGCTTACCAGCAGGGGGTAGGGGGTGGGGAGTGGGGTTAGTCGAGCTTCTCGAGCCCGGCGAACCTCACCGCCAGCTTTTTGAGCCCCACGCTGGGGAAGTGCACGGTGACCTCGCCGCCGAGGGCCGCCACCACGGTCCCGTGGCCGAAGCGGGGGTGTTTGACCTTCTCCCCGCCTTTGAAGTCCTCGGAGAGCTTGGGGCGGGCGGGGGCCGCCCAGCCCACCGTGACCGGCCCGGGCTCGCCGAAGGGGTTGACCTCGACCAGCATCCCCTCCGGGATGTCCTCGAGGAAGCGGCTGGGGCGGGTGGCCTCGCGTTTGCCGTAAATCTCTCGCTCCTCGGCGTAGGAGAGGTAGAGCCTTTCTTGAGCGCGGGTGATCCCCACGTAGAACAGGCGGCGCTCCTCCTCCAAATCCTCGAGCCGGTTCAGGCTGTTGCGGTGGGGCAGCAGGTTCTCCTCCACCCCCACCAGGAAGACGATGGGGAACTCCAGGCCCTTGGCGTTATGCAGGGTCATCAGGGTGACCTCTGGGGGGGCCTCGAGCTTGCCGTCTTGCCCTTGCCGGTAGGTAAGCTTGGCCGGTTCCTCGGCGGAGGCGGTGAGGGCGATGGTGTCGAGGAACTCGGCTAAGGTTCCGCCGAATTCGGCCTCCCAGTCGCGGGCCGCCCGCAACAGCTCGTCGAGGTTGGCCAGGCGGTCTTCCGCGTCGGGCTCATCCTTGATAAAGGTCTTGTAGTCGGTGGCATCCAGCACCCGCTCGATGAACTCCGCCGGGCCGGTCTCGAAGGCGGCCTCGGCCAGTTCGTCCACCAGCTCGATAAAAGCCTGCATCTGTTGGGGTCTCGAGAGGATCTGTTCGGCGTGGCGGAAGGCCTCGAGGGCGGTCATGCCGCTGTGCTGGGCGTGCTCGAGGAGCTTGGCGACCGTGCTGGCCCCGATCCCCCGGGTCGGCACGTTGACGATCCGGCGCAGGCTGATGGAGTCCAGGGGGTTCACCGCCAGCCGGGCGTAGGCCAGGATGTCCTTGACCTCGCGCCGCTCGAAAAAGCCCACCGCCCCCACCAGCCGAGCGGGAATCTGGGCGCGCCGCAGGTGTTCTTCCAGGAGCCGGGACTGGGCGTTGGTGCGGTAGAGGACGGCGATCTGCCCGAAGTTGCCGAGCCGGGCGATCTCCCGCGCCACGAAGGCCGCCTCCTCGCGGGCGTTGGGAGCCCGGAAGAGGCCCACCGGGTCTCCCCCACCCTTCACCGGGCGCAAGGTTTTCTCCAGCCTGAGCGCGTTCTTCTGGATCACCGCGTTGGCCAGGCTCAAGATGGCGCGGGTGGAGCGGTAGTTCTCCTCCAGGCGGTAGACCTTGGCCCCGGGATAGTCCTTGGTGAAGTCGAGGATGTTGTTGATGTCGGCAGCCCTGAACCCATAGATGCTCTGGTCGGGGTCCCCCACCACCATCAGGTTGGGGCTTTCCCCGGCCAAAAGCCGGGTGAGCCGGTACTGCACCGGGTTGGTGTCCTGATACTCGTCCACGTGGATGAAGCGGGCCCGCTGCTGGACCTTGCGCAGCACCTCGGGGTGGCCCTCGAACAGCTCGATGGTGAGCAGGAGCAGATCGTTGAAGTCCACCGCCCCCTGGGCCCGCAAACCTCGCTGGTAGCGCTGGTAGACCTGCGCAAGGGCCTCGCGCGGGATCCCGGCCACGTAGTCGGGGGCGTCGCGCAGGAACTCGGAGAGGCCGCCGAGGCGGTTTTTGATCCGGTCCAGCACCGCCCGCACCGCACCCGGTTTGGCCTCGAGCCCCAGATCCTTCAGGATCTCCTTGAGCAAGGCGTTCTGGTCGTCGTCGTCGTAGACCACAAAACCCGGCCCTAACCCGACCCACTCCCCGTACACCCGCAGGATCCGCAAGGCCGCCCCGTGGAAGGTCGAGACCCACAGATCGTGGGCCGCTCTACCCACCATCTTGTCGAGGCGCTCCTTCATCTCCCCGGCGGCTTTGTTGGTGAAGGTCACGGCCAGGATCTCCCCGGCATAGACCCGGTGTTCGCGCAACAGATAGGCGATGCGGTGGACCACGGTGCGGGTCTTGCCCGACCCGGCCCCGGCCACCACCAAGGCCGGGCCCTCGAAGTGCCTGACCGCGGCTTGCTGGGCTTGGTTCAAGGAGGAAAGGAGGTCCGTCATAGGGCTTCTGCAGTCTACCATCGGCCCATTCTCCACCACCCGGTTACAACGCCAGCGGCATACCCTTGCCCCTTGGGCTAAACTGTTACGCGTATGGCAACGATCCGCTTCGGCACCGACGGCTGGCGCGATGTGATCGCCGATGGCTTCACCTTCGAGAGCGTGGCCCGGGTGGCCCAGGCCCATGCGAGCTATCTGCTCGAGCAGGGCGGAAGGGTGGTGGTGGTGGGCTACGATACTCGCTTCATGGCCGGGCGGTTCGCCCGCAAGGCTGCAGAGGTGCTGGCCGCGAACGGGCTGGAGGTGCACCTCGCGAAATCCTATCTGCCCACCCCGGCGCTCTCCTACGCGGTCAAGCACTTGGGGGCCGACGGCGGGGCGATGCTCACCGCCAGCCACAACCCGCCCGAGTACCTGGGCTTCAAGATCAAGGGGGCGTACGGGGGAAGCGCCACCCCGGCCCTGGTCGCCGAGGTGGAGAAGAGGCTGGGGGCCGAGCCCCAAAGGTTTGACCCGGCCAAGCACAAGCTGCAAACCTTCGACATCCGCAAACCCTACTACGACCACCTGATGAGCCTGCTCGACGTGGAAGCTCTGCGCTCTTACCCGGGGGTGCTCTACCACGACAGCATGGGCGGAGCGGGGGGCGGGTGGCTCTCGGGCTTCGTCCAGCACGCCCAGCTCTCCCTCGAGCTGCGCGAGATCCACGGGGTTCCCCACCCCCTCTTCTACGGGGTCAACCCCGAGCCGATCCCCGCCAACCAGCAGGTGGTGATGGCCGTGCTGCGGGCCGAGGAAGACCCCACCTTCGCGGTCGTCACCGACGGGGATGCCGACCGGATCGGGGCGGTGAGAGCGGGGGGAGAGCACTTCAACTCGCACCAGATCCTGGCCGTGCTGACCCGGCACCTCTTCGCCAAGGGACAAAGGGGGCGGGTGGTGCAGACCTTCTCGGTGAGCCGGGTGGTGGAGCGGCTGGCCAAGGGGCTGGGGCTCGAGGTGGTCACCACCCCGGTGGGGTTCAAATACATCACCGACGAGATGCTGAAGGGCGGGGTCTTGATCGGCGGGGAGGAGTCCGGAGGAATCGGGGTGGACGGGCACCTCCCTGAGCGGGACGGGATCTACAACGCCCTACTCTTGCTGGAGTCGGTGGTGAAGACCGGCAAAAGCCTGGGGGAGCAGTTCGCCGAGATCGAGGCGGAGGTGGGCTTCAAACACCACTACCAACGGCTGGACCTGCATCTGCCCTCGATGGAGCACATCGCTAGGGTGATGGAGCGGGTGAAAACCCCCTCGACCATCGCCGGGCAGGAAGTGGTGAACCTCGAGACCCTGGACGGGGTCAAATGGAGCTTCGCCGATGGCGGCTGGCTCCTCTTCCGCGCCTCCGGGACTGAGCCGGTGCTGCGCATCTACTGCGAGATGCAATCCCCGGAGCTGGTCCAAGCCGTCTTGGCGCAGGCGCAAAGGCTGGCCGCCCCATGACGCCTGTTTTTGCGGTAGCGTTCGGGCTTTACCTGCTGAACCTGGGGGTGGGCCTGGCCGCCGAGTTGCGGCTGGCGCGGTTTGGGGTCGGGCACCACCTGCTTTACTTCGCGGTCTTCGCCAGCGCGGCGGCGGCCCTGTTCTTCACCCATGAGGCCGGGTTGATCCTCACCGTGGCCTGCCTGGCGGCCTTCCCCCGGGCCCGGCCCCGCACCTGGATGCATCCCACACTGGGGGTGCTGGGGCTCGTGGGATACTTGCTCGGTCTTTGGGGAGGGTGAAGCGATGGAGTTCCTCGAGGTCATCCGCAAGCGCAAGACCACCAACGGCCCCTTTCTGGACAAGCCGGTCTCGAGGGAGCACCAGCACCTCCTGATGGAGGCCGCCTCGCGCGCACCCAGCCACTTCAACTCGCAGCCCTGGCGCTTCGTGCTGATCGAGGACCGGGCTAAGCGTGAGCACATCGCCCAACTGGCGGGAAGCAGCATGGAGCGCCTGATCGCCGAGGGAAGGTTCTTCGAGCGCTACCGACCCTATTTCCGCTTCTCCGAAGAGGAGATGGAAAAGCAGCGCGACGGCATCCTCATTGACCAGCTACCCCCGCCGCTGCGGCCTTTCACCCGGCAGATCACCAGCCCCGGTGCTCTGGGCTTGTTGCGTGCTCTGGGTGTGCCCCGGGTGCTGGGCGAGGACAACCGCAAGCTGGTAGCGGGCTCTCCGCTCCTGCTGGCGGCTTTGTTGGACAAACGTGAGTACCGCCCTAGCGAGCTTTCCGGCTTCTACAGCATCCTGGGGCTGGGCATGGCCATCGAGAACATCTGGCTCACCACCGTCGAGCTGGGGATGGGCATCCAGTTCGTCAGCACCCCCATGGAGATCCCCGAGGCCTGGGAGGAGATCAAACGCATCCTCGAGGTTCCCCATGACCTCGAGCTGATGGCCGTATACCGACTGGGGTATGTCCCACCCGAGAAGCCCCGTCCCCGCATCGACTGGAAGTCGGACCACCGCAAGCGCATCTCGCAGTATGTGTTCCGCGACTCTTGCCGCACCCCCGAGGATGATTGAAGACCCCCGGCCCTACCCGGTAAGCCAGACCCGTGCGAGGCCGCGGGTCCTCGGCGTGGGGACCGCCCTGCCCCCCCACGTCGTCGGCCAGGCCGAGGCGCGGGAGCTGGTGCGGGGGCTTTTCCGTGACCTGCCGCAGGTGGACCGGCTGATCGGGGTCTTCGAGAACACGGGAATCGTGAAGCGCCACCTGGCGAGAGCGCCGGAGTGGTACACCCAGGAGCGCAGCTTTCCCGAGAAGAACCAGGCCTGGTTCCTCTCCGCCCGGGAACTCTCGCTCGAGGCCTGCCGCAAAGCCCTCCTGGCCGCCGGGCGAAGCCCCCAGGAGGTGGCCGGGGTGGTGTTGGTGAGCACCACCGGCCTCGCCACCCCCAGCCTGGACGCTTACCTCATCCAAGAACTCGGCCTCCCCCGCTCCACGACGCGCCTTCCGCTGTGGGGCCTGGGGTGCGCGGGGGGTGCCGCCGGGCTGGCCCGAGCCGCCGACTTAGCCCGGCTCCACCCGGACCGGGTAGTCCTGCTGGTCGCGGTGGAGCTGTGCAGCCTGACCTTCATCCCCGGTGACCGCAGCAAGAGCAACCTGGTGGCCACCAGCCTGTTCGCGGACGGGGCGGCGGCGGTGGCGGTGGGGGGGTCCGCTGCCCCGGCCGGGGCAGCGCCGGCCGTGCTGGGCGGCTTCACCTGGCTCTTGCCCGACAGCTACGAGGTGATGGGCTGGGACCTGCACCCCCAGGGGCTCCAGGTGCGCTTCGCCCAGAGCATCCCGACGCTGGTGCAGCAACAGTTACCCGCGCTCGTCGAAGCGGGGCTCGAGGAGTACGGCCTCTTCCCCGAGGACCTCACCCTGCATATCCTGCACCCCGGCGGGGCCAAGGTGCTGGCCGCCTACCGCGAAGCCCTGGGCTCGAGCCCGGAAAGCCTTGCGGCGGCCTGGGCGGTGCTGCGGGAGTGCGGCAACATGTCGAGCCCTACGGTGCTGTTCGTGCTCGAGCGGCTGATGCAAAGCCCGCGCCGGGCCGGGGAGCTGGGCCTGTTGCTGGCCCTGGGGCCGGGGTTCGCCCTCGAGGGGGTTCTCCTGCGCTGGTGAGCCGTGGACTGGCCCATCTACCTGGCCCTTCTCTGGGTGAGCGCCCAGCGGCTGCTGGAACTCCGGCTGGCCCGGCGCAACCTGGCCTGGGCGCTCGAGCGGGGGGCCCGGGAGTACGGGCGGGAGCATTACCCGCTCTTCTTCCTGCTGCACGTCGGCTGGATGCTGGGGTGGTGCTTCGAGGGGTCCTCCCGGGGAGGGCTCTCCCCGCTGTGGGGGTTGTGGCTTGCGGTCTTTATCCTGGCTCAGCTCCTGCGCTACTGGGCCATCGCCAGCCTGGGGCCGTACTGGAACACCCGCATCCTGGTGATCCCCGGAGCCGAGCGGGTGCGCAAGGGGCCCTACCGCTTTTTGCCCCACCCCAACTACCTGGCGGTGGCGCTCGAGCTGCTCGCGCTGCCCCTGGTCTTCGGGGCCTGGGTGAGCGCCCTCGTCGCCACCGTGCTCAACGCCGGGCTCCTGCTGGGGATCCGCATTCCCGCCGAGGAACGGGCCTTGCGGGAGGTCTACCGCTCGGGGAGGTAAGGCCCCGCCACGAACTCGCCCATGCCCTTGGCCGTCACCGCCTGGCCCTGCCAGGTCCCGGCCCCAGAGACTGGGCCTTCCCAGTAGGCCACCCGGCTCGAGGCGGCCAGGAGCTCCTGATCCTTCCGCAGCGGGTCCAGGTCCAGGCTGAGGCCTTTGGCTTCGACCCTCCAGGAGAGGGTGTAGGTCCGCCCGCTGGGCGAGGTCCAGGCTTCGCGGGGGATCATGCGCAGGTTCTCCAGTTCGCCGGCCTGCCCCTCCGGGCCGACCCAGGTTCCGGCCATCTGCACCACCTCGCCCGCGGCGTTCTTCACCCGGTACAGCATCACCTCGAGGCCGCCGGAGAGCTGCAAGCCGAACCAGTCCCAAGTGGCCGAGTACCCTGCCAGCTGGCCGCCCCACTGGTGGTCCATCCAGGCTTCGCCGCGGATCGCCCGGCCCCGGTAGGTGCCCTCCAGGGCCAGCCGGGTGTAGGAGACGTAGTACATCCGCCCGGTCTCCTCGGTGCCGGAGTAGCCCGGCGGGTGGGTCACCGGGGGTTTGCGGGGGGTGAGCCGCAGCTCGAGCCCGGCGCCGGTCAGCCGGTAAGCCCCGCCCTCCTGCCAGAGCTTCCAGTCCCCTTGCTCCAAGCGTAGCGGGGGGTAGCGGACCGTAGCATCTCCCCGCGGAAGGTCCGATCGCTCGAGAAAGGTCTTCTCGCCCGAGCGCAGATCGGTCACGGCGATGTGCGAGATGTGGAAGGGACCGGGGGCCAAAGCCCCCAGCGGGGTGTTGCCGATCTCGGGGCGGAGCTGGGCATACGCCTTGAAGAAGGCCCAGTGGAAGGCCAACCCGTCCTCGGGAAGGTAGGCCGAGACGTACCACCACTCCAGCGGGGCCGCCTGCGGCCCCCAGGTGTCGGGGGCGGGGGGCCGATCTGGGTCCACCAGCGACAGCCGGGGGGCACAGGCCACCAGCAGCAGGGCCAGGAGGGCGAGGGGTCTCATGGGGATGAGGATATCCGGGAAGGCTCGAGGCGGAGTGTGGTTGAACCCCACCTCGGCACCCGCTACCCTGTTCCCGTGACCGATACCCACTGCCACCTGGACTACTTGGAACCGGGCGAGCTCGAGGCCGCCCTCCAAGCCGCCCGGGACTTCCGGGCCATCCTCACCATCGGCACCGACCCGGTGAGAAACCGCAAAGCCTTAGCCCTCGCCGAAGACCACCCCAACGTCTGGGCCGCGGTCGGACTGCACCCCACCGAGGCCGAGTTGCTCTCCCCGGAGCTCGAGGCTGATCTCTGCGAACTCGCGCGCCACCCCAAGGTCCGGGGGGTGGGAGAAACCGGGCTGGACTTCTACTGGAAACCCCAGACCCGTCCCGCCCAGCACCGGGCGCTGGAGTTCCAGGCCCAGCTGGCCCAAACCCTTGACCTTCCGCTCATCTTCCATGTCCGCAGCGCCCAGGATACCCACACCGCCGAGAGCGAGCTGGCCGACTGGCTCCTGCTCCACCGCCCGCCGAGGTTCGTGCTCCACGCATATGGGGGCAACGTGCGGCTGCTGGAAGTAGGGCTCGAGCTTGGGGGTTACGTAAGCTTCGCCGGGCCGCTCACCTACAAGAGGAACCACGCCTTGCGGGCTGCCGCCCGGGAAGCCCCGCTCGAGCGCCTCCTGGTCGAGACCGATAGCCCCTTCCTCCCCCCCGAGCCCCACCGCGGCCAGCGCAACCACCCGGCGCTGGTGCGGCACACCCTGGAAAAGCTGGCCGAGGTGCGGGGGATGGAGGCTTCGCAGATGGAGCGGATCACCGACGAGAACGCGCAGAGGCTCTTTGGCTGGACGCTGCGGGGGGAGTGAGGGGGTTTGGGGCAGAGCTTGACCAAGTGAGATCCTGCACTTAGACTCTCTAGCAAGATGTTGCGCCGTATGGACGACAATTCCTGAAGGGGGAGTGGCTAAGCGCCCCCCGGCTCGCCCTTGTGCCGGGGGGTTTTTAGCCGGGAGTCGTCCGTCAAGGAGCAGACCCATGTCAAGAGTGTTGGCGAGCGAAGTACCCGGTCACGTCGGAGAGCCCGTGGAGCTGCTGGGTTTCCTGCACTGGAAGCGCGACCTCGGCGGCATCCAGTTCGCCCTCCTGCGCGACCGCAGCGGGATCGTGCAGGTCGTGGTGGAGAAGGGGGTAGACCTCCCTTTGGCCGAGTCCAGCATCCGGGTGGTGGGCCGGGTGGTCGAGAACGCCAAAGCCCCCGGCGGCTATGAAGTTCTGGCCAGCCGGATCGAGGTGGTCTCGGCGGCCCTCGAGCCCTCTCCCATCGAGATTCCCAAAGAGGAGTGGCGGGTCAACCCAGAGACCTCCCTCGAGTACCGTTATGTCTCGCTACGGGGGGAGAAGGCCCGGGCCGCCCTCAAGGTGCAGGCCGCCCTGGTGCGGGGCTTCCGCGCCTACCTCGACGCTCAGGGCTTCACCGAGATCTTCACCCCCAAGATCGTCTCGGCGGGGGCCGAGGGCGGCAGCAACCTGTTCGGGATCGATTACTTCGAGTCTCGGGCTTATCTGGCCCAGTCGCCCCAGCTTTACAAACAGATCATGGTGGGGGTCTACGAGCGGGTCTACGAGGTGGCCCCGGTTTTCCGCGCCGAAGAGCACGCCACCAGCCGCCACCTCAACGAGTACCTCTCGCTCGACGTGGAGATGGGCTTTATCCAAGACGAGTTCGAGGTGATGGACCTCGAGGAGAACCTGCTCAGGGCCATGCTCGAGGAGGCCCGGAGGACCACCCCCAAGCAGCTCGAGGCGCTCGAGGTGGAGTGGCCCAACCTAGCCGAGATGCCCCGGCTCGCTCACCCCGAGGCCCGGCGCATCCTGCGCCAAGAACTCGCGATGCCGGTCGGCCAGGACTTCAACGAGGAGGCCGAGCGGGCTTTGGGGGCTTACGCCAAGGAGCGGTGGGGGGTGGACTTTCTCTTCGTCACCAAGTACCCCGAAGCCGCCCGGCCTTTCTATGCTTACCCCGAGGGGGACGGCTCCACCCGGGGCTTTGACCTGCTCTTCCGGGGCTTGGAGATCACCTCGGGCGGGCAGCGGGTTCACCAGTACAGGGTTCTGATCGAGCAGCTCAAGAAAAAGGGCAACGACCCGGCCAACTTCGCGGGCTATCTGGAAGTATTCAAGTACGGGATGCCGCCGCACGGGGGGTTCGCCATCGGGGCCGAGCGGCTCACCCAGAAGCTTTTGGGCTTGCCCAACGTGCGCTACGCCCGGGCCTTCCCGCGGGACCGGCACCGGCTTACGCCCTAGCGCGGGGGTGGGCGGAGGTCCAACGGGCGGGCGCACGATTAGCCTAGCGCAGCCGCAGGGCTCGAGCCGCCCCCACGTACACCAACAGCCCTACCGCCCCGGCCACGATCAGGGTGGGGATCTCGTGGAAAAAACTCTGCGGCGGCCCGAAGAGCCGGGCCACGAAGTGGGCCGGGGCCCCCGAGACCAGGGCCGCCAGGGTCACTCGAGCCAACAGGGAAGCCAGCCAGCCCAGCCGCAGATGGCCGAACATACCTAGGCGGCGGGCGTAGAGCAGCATCCCGACCAGCCCGGCCACCGCGGTGGCCGCGTTGAGCAGGTAGAGGCTCTGCCCTTTGAGAAGCCAGTAGCCAAAGGTATTGAGGATCACCACCAGCACCGAGATCCGCACCGCCCGCTGGACCTCCCCCACCGCGTAAAAGCCCCGCACCAAGAGGGCGTTGAGGCCCCAAGGAATCAGGGAAAAACTGAAGGTGAGCAGGAAGAGCGTGGTGAGTTCGCGGTTGGCCTGGGAGAAGTTGGCCGTCCAGGCGAAGACCGAGGCCAGCCAGGGGGCCAGCCAGCCCATCAGCGAGGAGGCCAAGCCCAGCAAGACGGCCACCCGGGCGATCATCCCCCCGAAGAGACGGTTGAAGCCGGGGATGTCCCCTTGGGCGTACAGCTCGGAGAGGCGGGGATAGGCCGCCATCGCCGGGGAAACGGCCAGCACTCCCAAAGCGGTGAGGTAGACCAGCTCCGCGTTGTAGAAGCCGGTCACGGTGGCCTGCGGGTAGAAGGTCAGGATGTTGACCAGCACCAGGTTCAAGACCTGCCGGGTGGAGGTGGTGAAGACAAAAGGCCCCATGCGGGCCAGGGCCAGCTTGAGGGCGGGGTGGGGTTTGAACTCGAGCCCAAAGCCGCGCAGGTAGGGAAGCTGGACCAAAGCCTGCAGAAAGCCGCCCACCGTGACCGACAGCCCCAGCATCACCGGGTCGCCGGGCCACAGGAGCATCAGCGCCATCGAGCCCAGGTTGAAGGCCAGGGGGCTGAAGCTGCTGGCCCCGAAGCGCTCGTCGGCCTGGAGGAGCGCGGTGAACAGGGCCGACATGGAGATGCCCAGCAAGAAGGGCAAAGCCAGCCGCATCAGGATGACCACGGTCTGGAAGTTCTCTGGCTCGCGCAGGTGGGGGCTTCCCTGGGAGATCAGGAGCCCGGCCAGCCCGGGGGCCGCCACCCAGCACAGCCCGATCACCGCCAGGTTGAGCCCCAGCAGCAAGGCCCCAAAGCGGCGGGCGAAGGTCGGGACCTCGGCGTCGGGCAGGGACTTGAGCACCGGGATCAGGGCGTTTTGCACCCCGCCCTCGGCCAATAGTTCGCGGAAGAGGTTGGGAACCCGGTAGGCCACGTTGAAGGCGTCTTTGAGGGTATCCGAGGCGTAGGCGTTGTTGAAGACGATCTGGCGCAGCACCCCCAGCAGCCGGCTGGCCAAGGTGCCGACCATGACCACGATGGAGTTACGGAAGATGCGGGTCATAAAAACCCAAGCGCCCCACAGCATACCCCGGTCTGTCCCCAACGTTGTCCGGTCGAACTCACCGGCGGTTCACCCCGTACGCGCAACCCCCCGATCACCGCTCGAGCCAGCGCAGACGGCTCCCCGAAGGGTGCTTGTCCACCACCAACCGGGCCGGGAGGCGTTCGGCCAGGGCCTCCACGTGGGTGACGATCCCCACCAATCGCCCCCGGGTGGGGAGCGCCTCCAAGACCCCGGCCACCTGCTCCAAGGTCTCGGCATCCAAGGTCCCAAAACCCTCATCCAAAAACAGCGCCCCGATCCTGCCCCGCGAGAGGTGCTCGGAGAGCGACAAGGCCAGCGACAACGAGGCCAGAAAGCTCTCCCCACCGGAGAGGGTGCGCACCGGGCGGACGGCCTCGGTCCAGCGGTCCTCGACGGCGTACTCCCCTTCCTGGAGACACAGCCGGTAACGCCCGCCGGAAAGCTCGCTCATCAGCTCGGTGGCCCGCTGCAAGAGCCCGGCCTGGTAGCGCTCGAGCAGATAGTCCTGGAAGCGGTCCCCCTTGAGGTCGTTGGCCAGGCGCTCCCACAGGTCCACCGCCTGGTTCAGCCTGGCCTGGTCGCCCTGGACTTCGCGTTTGCGTTTGAGCAGCCCCTCCAGCCGCTGCAAATCGGACTCCAGCCCCACCCGCCGCCCGTGCACGAGCTTGGCCTGCGAGCGCAGCTCAGCCAGCTTGCCCTTGGCGGCCTGTACCGCCTCGGGTCCGACCGCGGGGTGCCCGATGAGTTCGGCGGTGAGCACCTCGAGCCGCTTGGTCACGTAGTCTTTATCCTCCTGGTGGCTCTTGATCCGCTGGGTCAGGGAGTCCTGCTCAGCCGGGCTCATCCGGGCCGCGCGCACCTCGGAGGCCTGGGCAAACCCGGCGTTTTGCAGCGAGCGGGTCAGGCTCTCCTCCAGCCGGGCCAGCCCGCCCTCGGCGGCTTTGGCGGCCTCCAGGGCGCCAAGGCGCTGGCGCTCGGCCTCGGCTAAGCGCCCCTCGGCTTCGGCCAGGCGCCTCCCGGCGGCCTCGAGGTCGGAGACCCTCCTTTGCAAAGCGGCCTTGAAGCGCCCGACCGCCTCCCCGCCGGTCGCAGCCCGGATCTCCGCGGCCAGCCCAGCCAGCATCCGCCCCCGCTCCTCCGAGAGCGAATCGGGCGAACCCGAGAGCCCGGCCCGGACCTGGTGGACTTCACCGGCCAGCCGGTCCCGCTCCGAGGAGCGGGCCTCGAGCCGCCTCTGTTCCTCGGGCAAGCGCTCGCTGAGGGCCTTGAGCGCACCGCGCCGCTCCTGGTAGAGGCTGCGCAGCTCCTGGAGCTGCTGGTCGGAGCGGTGCAGCTCCTGGTGCAATCGCTCCAGGTCGGGGAGCTGGCCTTCGGGAGGGATCGCCGCCACGGTCTGCTGGCATAAGGGGCAGGGCTCCCCCGCGCGGAGCAGGTGCCGATAGGCCAACACGCCCGCCCTTTGCTGGGCCCACTCGAGCGCGGTTTTGGCGGCCTGGTGGACCTTGGCGGCTTCTTGCCCCGCGGCCTTGAGGCGCTCCAGCTCCCGCTCGAGGTCGGCTCGCTCGGCCTGGCCCCTTTGCAGGCGGGTTTGATCCTGGGCCAGTTCGCCCTCGAGCCTGGCCAGCTGGGCCTCGAGCCTCTTCAGCTCGGCCCACCTCCGCTCGGCCTCGCGCAAGGCCTCGAGCCGGTCCTCGTCGAAAGGCAGGGGCTCGGGGTGG